>CAZKIY010000064.1:10416-17391 GCA_964552875.1 uncultured Planctomycetaceae bacterium | reverse complement strand
TTCACGCCCGGAACGCGCGGATTCGGCGGCACGCTTCGTCGAGCACGTCGTCCTCCTTCGCGTAGCACACGCGCACGAAGCGCTCGCCCGCCGAGCCGCGCAGGAACGATGTGCCCGGCACCGTCGCGACCTTGGCCTTCTCCAGCAAGGCCATCGCGGCTTCGCGCGCGGTCGCAAAGCCTAGGTTCGAAATGTCGGCCAGCACGTAGTACGCGCCCTCGGGCACGATCGGCGGCATGCCCGCGTCTTGGAGCGCGGCGCAGCACACTTCGCGTTTGCGCGCATAGCCGTCGGCGAGATCGCGGAAGAACGACGGCGGTGCATCGAAGCCGATGGCGGCCGCGTGCTGGAACGGCGTCGGCGCGCAGACGTAGAAGAGATCGTGCGCCAGCGCGATCGCGCGCGCCAGCGGTTCGGGTGCGACCGCCCAACCGATGCGCCAACCCGTGATCGAGAACGTCTTCGATACGCCGCCGATCGTGACCGTGCGCTCGCGCAACTTGCCGACCGTAGCGGGTGAAATGTGCTGGCGCCCGTCGTAGCGGATGTACTCGTAAATTTCGTCCGTGATCACGAGCAGATCGCGCTCACGCGCCACGCGTTCGACGATCTCGATCTCGGATGCATCCATCATGTGCCCCGTCGGGTTCGACGGTGTGCACAGCACGATCGCGCGCGTGTTCGGGCGCAAGCTCGCGCGGAGCGCACTCTCTTCGATGCGGAACGCGGGCGCTTCGAGAGCGAGGAAGTGCGGCTCGAGCCCCGCGAGCAGCGCCGTGTTCAAGTGATAGCCGTAGTACGGCTCGAGCAACAGGATCCCATCACCCGGATCGAGGAGCGCCATGCACGTCGCCGCATAGGCGCCCGTCGCGCCCACAGTGATCGCCACTTCGGTCGCGGGATCGACCGAGAGCCCGTTGTCGCGCCCCATCTTGCGCGCGACCGCGAGCCGCATCTCGGCCGTGCCTTCCATGAACGAATACGTGCTCTTACGCGCGTGGATCGCGTCGATCGCACCGCGTTCGACGAGCGACGGTGTCGGGAGATCGCAGATCCCCTGCCCGAGGTTGATCCCGCCGACGCGCTCGCACTCGCGCGACATGCGGCGGATATCGGATTGGACGAGTCCTTGGAGCCGGCGCGCGGGCTGCATCGCCTTCTTATACTCCCCGGCCCATGTCCTCGAACTCGCGCGCCTCCGACGGATTCCGCTATCGCACCGCGAACGGCGAAGCGGACTTCACCGCCTTCGCGCGCATCCTCGACCGCTCGTTCGCGATCCCCACGGACGGCTGCCGCGTCCTGTGGAATCGTCTCGGCGCCGACATGCGCCTCCTCGACGATGGTCGCGAGATCGCCTCGTGCCTGGGCTGGTACGCCGCCGGCCAGTGGTTCGGCGGACGGTCGATCCGCTGTGCCGGAATCGCCGCCGTCGGAGTCGAACCTCATCAGCGCGGAGCCGGCCTCGCGACGCGCATCGTGGCGGACGCTTTGCGCGAGACGGCCGAACAGGGATTCGCGATAGCAACCTTGTACCCGTCGAATCTCGCGCTCTATCGGCGAGCCGATTTCGAGCTCAGTGGCGCGCGCTATGAACTCCGCACGCGTTGCGCGAGCCTCGCGCGGATCAAGTCGCCCGAATCCGTGATCCCGCTCGAGAAGGGCGTGCTCGACCCGCGCGTGCGTGCACTCCATGCGCGCGCCGCAACGCTCACCAACGGTTGGATGGATCGCAGCGACGCGCTGTGGGACCGCGTCCGCGAGTTCAAGGGCGACGTCCGCGAAGGTTTCGGCGTCGTGCGCGGCGACGAGCTCGCCGGATATCTGTTCCTGGCGCGACACAAACGTCGTGGACTCGGCTTCGACATCGTCGTGGGTGACTGCGCCGCCGTCGACGGCGCGGCGGGTCACGCGCTGCTCGCGTTCCTCGCCAGCCACGGAACGACGGCCGTCGACGTGAGCCTGTTCGTCCCCCCCACGGATCCGCTCGTCGGCCTCCTCCAGGACCTCCCCGATCGCCACATCCTCCACCACCCGTGGATGGTGCGCGTCCTCGACGTCGAGCGCGCGTTCGCGGCTCGCGGCTACACGCAAGTCGCGAGCGGTGAAGTTCAGTTCGAGGTCGACGATCGCATCCTGCCGCGCAATGCCAGCCGTTTCGTGCTCTCCGTCGCCCATGGCGCCGGACGTGTCACGCGCGGCGGCGAAGGTCGCGTGCGGATCGCGGCGCGCGCGCTCGGGCCGTGGTTCGCCGGCCATATGAGCGCCGAGTCGCTCGCTTACGCAGGTCTGATCGAGGGACCGGCGTCGGACCTCGCGACCATGAGCGCGCTCTTCGCCGGATCGCCACCGCACATGGCGGACTTCTTCTGACATGTACGCATTCGCTCTCGCGGCGGTGCTGCAAGGCGCGCCGATCGATCTTCCGCGACTGCTCGACGAACTCGTGGACCGAGCGGCGCTCGCTCGATTCCCCGAGCCGATGTACCGAGCGCGCATGGCGAGCAGCGCCGATCCGCGCGCGAACGCCGGCGACGGCGACATGTTCGCGAACGCGGACGCGGGGCACTTCCAGAGCGTGACGCGCGTTCGTCCTGGCGACGTGCACGTGCTGCTGGACGCCGAGGGTCCAGGAGTCATCACGCGCATCTGGTCGGCGAATCCGCACGGACGCTTGCGCGTCTTCGTCGACGACGACGGTGATGCCGAAGCGCGGCCGATCATCGACGCGGACATGCGGGCGTTCCTCACCGGGAGCGGCGGCGTCCTCGCGCCGCTCGCCAGCGAACGTGGACGCGGCGCGAACCTCTACTTGCCGATACCCTTCGCCCGTCGCGTGCTCGTCACGGCGGACGATCCCGGCGCGCTGTACTACCACGTCGAGTGGCGCGACTACGCGGCGGGCACTCCGGTCGTCTCGTTCGCGCAAGGCGACCTCGAACGCCACGCCGAGCCGATCGCAGGCGCGAACGCGGCGTGGCGCGACGGCCGCGCACCGGCGGGCGAGCCCACGTTCAGGTACCACCTCTCGCGCGAAGCACCCGAAGGTGAACTCCTGGCGCTCGCCGCAGAACGAACTCCTGGCGCGCGCGCCGTCACGGAGATCCGACTGCGCGTGGACGCACGCGAGCCAGCCGCGGCACTGCTCGCGTCGACCCTCGTCCTCGAGTTCGACGGGGAGACGACAGTTCGTGTCCCGCTGGGTGCCTTCTTCGGAACGCACGAGGATGTCAGGCCCTTTGCGAGCTGGTTTCTCTCCGTCGCGCCGCCAGGCGATCTCGTCGCTCGCTTCGTCATGCCCTATCGCGAGTCGTTCGTGATGCGCGTCGAAAACCGCGGCGATCCCGAGTTGCACTTGTCCGGTTCGGTGCGAACGACGCCGTGGAATTGGGATGAACGCTCGCTCCACTTCCATGCGTCGTGGCGTGCGAGCGGTACCGTGCCCACGCGACCGATGCGGCTCCTCCCCGTCGCGCGGGTGCGCGGCCGCGGCGTCTTCCTCGGAGACGTCCTCGCGATCGCGAACCCCGTACCCGACTGGTGGGGCGAAGGCGACGAACGCATCACGGTCGACGGCGAAGCGTCGCCGAGTCACCGGGGCACCGGCACAGAGGATCTCTACGGCTACGCGTGGTGCGATACGTCGATCTTCCAGGCACCGTTGCACGGACAGACGCGTTGCGATGGGCCTGCGAACTTCGGGCGTGCGGACCTATTTCGCTTTCGGGCGCTCGACGCGATCCCGTTCGAGCGCGAGATCGAGTACGCGCAAGAGCTCCTGCACTCGGTGGGCACGACGCACGAACGCACGACCTGCGCGTTCTTCTACGCGCGGCCGGGCGCCGTCGACGCCGCGCCGCCGATCGTGACGGAGGTCGACGCCCGTGCGCCGCGCGTGCGCGTGACTCGCGTCGTGGGCGCGCTCGAAGCCGAGACCGCGCGTGTCGTCGCGACATCGGACGGGTTGGAGCACGCGGCGCAGGCGAGTGCCGACATCAAGTGGTCGGGCGGTCTGCAACGCTTCGTGCGCGCGCAGCGAGACGGCGACTTCCTCGAGATGGAGATCCCGACGCAGCCGGGGCGACGCTCGATCCGCGTCCTCCTCACGCAGAGCCGCGACTACGGGATGCTCCGATTCTCGGTCGACGGCCAGGCGGTCGGGGAAGTTTTCGACGGCCGTAGCACGAGCGGCCGCGTCGAGGGTCCCATCGTGCTCGATCTCGGCGAACGCGATGTGGGCGGGACCTTCACCCTGCGCGCCCAAGTCGTCGGCACGAGCGTCACGCAGGACGGACCGCGACGTTACTTCGGGATCGACGCCGTCGTCGTGCGCTGAACGGAGCGGCGGCTACGATCCGTGCGCCATGCAGATGCTCCAGTTCTCGCGCGTTCTGTGCCTCGCCGCGGTGACTTCGCTCTTCACCGCGACCGTTCGCGCGGAAGAAGTCGTCGCGCGCCTCGAGCTCGAAGCGCCCGCACGTACGTTCGTCCTGCGCGCCGTGATCCCCGTGCCGCCGGGCACGTGGCCGCGAGCTGACGCGCTCTCCCCGTTCCTCGTGCGCGTGCCGGGCCGCGAGCCGGTCCGCGCGCAAGTCGCGATCGTCTCGCGCAGCCCGCGTGGCGACGCCGACGCGATCGAGATCGCAGCGCGCGTGGAACTCGCGGAGGAAGTGCGACCGGGTGCGCGCATCGGCGCGAGTGTCTTGCGCGACGCCGGCGGTCCTGTCGCGCTCGCCCCGAACGTGCCCGAGAGCGTCGCGAGCCTCCTCGACCCGGCCCAGCGCGGACGGATGTGGTTGCGTGCGCGCGACGTCTTCGGGAACCTGTATGCAGCGGAATTGAGCGGAAATCCGGCCGGAATCGGCTACGGCGCGGTGCGCACGATCCAATCCGGCGCATGGATGCGCGTGACTCGCCGCGCGGCGACGCTGGCTCCGGTGCCGAGCCCCGAAGGCGCGAGCGGCACGTCGCTCGAAGCTCCGCCGCTGCCCCATTTGATGGGCGTGCACGCGTACGTGCGCGAGTGGAGTGACGAGGAGGCCGTCGGTCTCGACCTGCGGATCCACAACGGCACGATCGCGGGACATCGCGCGCCTGGTGAGCTCGAAAGCGTCCTCGGCATCGTCTACTTCCGCGCGCTCGAACTCGTGCTGCCGAAGGAGTGGACCGTCGTCCCGGAAGTGAAGGATCCGAGCTTCGGCGAGCCGTACGAAGAGGGCGCGAACCGCATCGTCCCGATCGTGGCGCGGATCGCCGACGGCAAGCTCCACATGATGGGTCCACAGGCGCAGTTCGAGCGCCGCCTCGTGATCGTGCGCGTCGGCGAGGAGCGTCGTGCGCGCACGTGGCATCGTTTCGGCGGGGTCGCCTTCCCGTCGCGCGGCGAACGCGCGTGGTCGTGGACCAGCCCCCTCACCGCGACGTACTTCCCCCAGCGCGATTTCCTGCCCAGCCTCGACTTCGTTTCCGACGGCGGACGCAGCGGAAAAGCCGCCGTTCGAGCCCGATTGAGTCGCGAAGCAGGTGAACTGCGCGCGGCTCTCGAAAGCGGCACGCAGCGCGGTTGGTACGTCACCATCGGCGCGATGGGTTGGGCGCATCCGTGGTTCCTCCCCGAACAGGGCGGAGTCGGCGGAGAAGGCATCGCCTTCATCGAGGGTCACGATACGGCCTACGCGGCGAGCCGCGAAGGTCTCGAGCTCCTCGCTCTGCGCCACCGCATGAACGTGTGTCGTCAACCGGAGGCCATGTACGACGCCGCGGGCGAGATCGTCGGTCACGCGCGTTGGCTCGACGCCGAGGGACGGATCCCCTTCGACTACCGCACGCACGGTCGCGTCGTGATCCCGGCCTTTCGACTCCCGATGGATCGCGGTCCGGCGGCTTCGAACCATGTGAACGAGGTCGTGCGGCGCGGGCTGCGGCCGTCGTACGACCACGGCAATCCGCACGAAGCCGGCGGATCGATTCCGTATCGCAGCGATGCCCTGCTGCGCTGGTGGCCGCACGACGACCAACATCTCGTGCGCTATACGAAGCACGCCAAAGCTCTCGCGTGGCTCGCGAATGATCCGATGGCCAAGGACGACTTGATCCTCTCGGCCGAACTGTTCCGTCTGTTCGTCCACGAGAGCCCGCATGTACCCGAGAGCTGGTCGCCCGGCCTCACGCTGCGGATCTGGGAGTCGATCGTGGAGGCGCATCCGCACGAGGGCCTGCCGATCGGGCGCGATCATGCGTGGGGCGTCGACGCGATGTGCGCTGCGTATTCACTCGGGGACGAGGCCTGGCGTGCGCGCGAGAGACCCTGGTTCGACCGCTATTCCAAGCTCCTCCTCGATGCGGCGATGCCGTCGGGTCTGATCCAGCGAATGCTCTCCGAACGACTGCTGGACGGGAAGCACACGTACACGGTGACCCAAGCCTTCGAGTCGCTCTTCCTCGTGCACGCACAGCGTTGCCTGGCCGAAAGTGTCTATCGCGGCAGCGACGACGAGCGTCGACGCGCACTCGAACAGCTCGGCGTCCGCGCGGTCGAGTACTTGGACTTCGGTCCGCCGTGGGCTCGGCAAGCCTCCGAATGGCAGCCGAATCCGGCGCAGCCGACGCACTTCTTCCAGGGACCGCGGGCCGCGATCGCCATCTCGAGGAACGACGAGCGCGCAACGCCCCCTTTCTCCGACGCGAAACACTGGGGAGCGAACTACCTGCCGGCCGACGGACTCGGTGGCGGCGTCGAGATCACCTACCCGTGGTCGGCGCTCGACTGGGCCTCGCGCATCACCGACGGAGGTGCAGCGGGCTCGGGACTCGCGAACCGTTACTTGAAACGTGCGCTCGAGTGCGCGACCCCGCGCTCGAATTGGAGCGAGCGGTTCGCGGAATTCGGTCAGGGGGCATCGAGCGTGTCCACGGACAACTCAGCGAGTTGGGCTGGACTCGTCGGGCGCTTGCAGTCTCTCGGTGTGCGCTAGC
>CAZKIY010000064.1:6271-10316 GCA_964552875.1 uncultured Planctomycetaceae bacterium | reverse complement strand
CGCACCTTGACGACGTTGCGCGCCGGCTTGGCCTTGAACATGACCTCTTCCTTCGTGAACGGGTTGATGCCCTTACGCGCCTTGGTGGCCGGCTTGCGGACCACCGTGACCTTCATCAGGCCGGCGACGTTGCAGATGCCGGGGCCGCCCTTGGACAGGTCGGCGGCGAGGATGCGCCCCATCGTTTCGAAGACGGAGACGACTTGCTTGCGCGACAGTTGGGTCGCGTCGGCGATCGTGCGGAAGAACTCGCCCTTGGAACGGGGCTTGGATGCGGCGCTGATCTTGACGACCTTCGCGGCTGCGGGCTTGCTGGACTTCTTGGCCATGGAATGCTCGGGGGTGGTGGTTTTTGCCGGGTTTTCCCGGCCTTTCTGCAAGCTCTAGCAAAGCCCGCGGATCGACGCCAAAGCCTTCCTCACGATTTCTGCATGATTTCGTGGGTTTTCGGGTCAGCGTTCGAGACTCCCCGGTCAAGGCGCGATCGTCACGGACACCGGATTGCTCGCAAAAGTGGGCCGACAGCGCCCGTCGAGGACGACGTAAGCATGGTGGAACGTGCGCCCGATCCAGGCTCGGTGTCGCCGTTCGAGGCGCAAGTCGCTGCTCGAAGCACCGGCGGCGTCGAGCAGCCCGGAAACGGGCGCTAGTGCCGAAAAGCCCGGTGAAATCAGGCCTGCGAGCATGAATCGATCGGGATTCAACGGGACGTGGATCCCGTTCGGAGCGAAGCCGGGTGTCGTCCCGCTGGCGCTCCCGAGGAACAGGAACCGCCGGCCTCCGTGCTCCGACGGCGCGCGGAGTTCCAAGTGCTGGCTTTCGCGCGCGGCCCACGAGATCACGGTTCGATCCGCCTCCAGCGGATCGTGCGGATCCGGCGGCGGCGGCGGGAGTGCGTCGGATGGGCGCACGACACGGATCGCGCCGGCGTTCGTGCCGGGTACGGCTTCCCCCGGAGCACCGGCGACCGCGTCCGGACCACCCTCGCCCGTGACATCGGGCCCAGCGCCGATCGCCGTGCCGAGGCGCGCGTTCGGAGCAGATCCTTCGAAGCGCGCGAGCAGCGCCCCGGTCGCACCCGCATAGCAGTCGATCCGTCCCGAGCGCGAACCGGCGACATTCGATTCCGGCGCGCCGACCCACAGGTCGGGCACGCCGTCGTAGTCCACGTCGCCGGCAGCGGCGACGGCGGTGCCGAATCGCGCGCCCGAGGATTCGCCCACGAATTCCCGCACGATACTGCCCGTCGCTCCTCCGAGGATCCGGGCGTACCCGACGGCGCCGACGGGGAGTTGGCGGGCTCCGCACACGACCTCGCCGCGCCCGTCGCCGTCGAGGTCCAAGAGACCCGCGACCGCACAACCGAATTGGTCATAGTCCGCGGACCCGTTCGTGGTCCACAGTGCAACGCCCGTCGCTCCGGAGAAGAGTCGCACGTAGCCGGGCTCCGCCCTCGATGCGAAGTACGGAGCGCCGATCGCGATGTCGTCGCGACCATCACCGTCCGCGTCGGGCACGCGCGCGATCGAGGAGCCGAAGAGTTGCTCCGCCGCATCTCCGTTCAGTGTGCGGATCACGGCCCCACTCGCGCCGGAGAAGACGCGGACGGATCCCGACGAACCACCGAAGTTGTCGTCGTCGATCGCGGCCACCGCGTAGTCGAGCACCAGGTCGGCGTCGACGTCCCCGAGGCCGGCCACGCTCCAACCGAAGTGATCCTGCACCGAATCCCCGCGGTGATCGCGCAGGGTCGCGCCGCTCGCTCCGGACAGGACGCGCGCGAGACCGGCTTGCGACGCGCCCGGGAAGCTCGCCGACCACGCACCGACGATCAGGTCGTCGCGGCCGTCACCGTCGACGTCGCCGAGCCGCGCGAGGCTCGCGCCGAATCGCTGGCCCGCCAGCGATCCCTCCACGGACCAGATCAGGTGCGCGTCGGCACCGGAATAGGCGCGGACGACGCCGCGGTTCTGCGCCGCGACGGTGCTCGTCGCGACGAAATCGGCGCGACCGTCGCCGTCGAGGTCACCGGTCAGCGTCACCGCCGTCCCGAATAGCTCACCGGTCGCCTGTCCGGGCACGACGTGCACGAGCGACTGCGCCCAGCTCACGTTCGCACCGACCACGAAAGCGCCAACGCCCAAGGCGCGGCATGTACGAATCCGCGGAACCATCGCATCCCCTCCGTTCGCGTCGCGTCTTCTCCAAGCGCGCCGCGCTCCACCCCTCGTCCGCTCGAGGATCCAGGAAGAGCATCGGCAGGCCGCACGGCGGATCTGGAATCCGGCCGGAATTCATGCATTCCGGCCGGGTCGCGGTATCGTCCCCGCCCCTTGCGCATCGCTCTCGGAACCGTCGTGACGCTCGAATACGCCCTGACCGCGGAGGACGAGCCCGAGCCGCTGGATTGGACGGATCCCTCCGCCCCTCTCGCTTTCATCTTCGGGACCGGACGCGTCCTGCCCGGCCTCGAAATGCTCTTGTTCGGACTCGAAGCGGGCACGGCGATCGATGCCGAGATCGCGCCCGAGGACGCGTACGGATTCCACGATGCCGCGCTGGTCGAGTCGGTTCCGCGCGAGCGCTTCGGCCCGGACGGTCCACCCGACCTCGGCGCGCACTTCGAGTCGCGAACCGACGGCCGAGTGCGCTTCGCGAAGGTCGTCGGGTTCGAGGGCGACGACGTGCGCCTCGATCTGAATCATCCGCTGGCGGGAGTCGCCTTGCGGGTCAGCGCGCGCGTGCTCGACGTGCGCGTCGCGACGCCGATGGAACTCGCGACCGGTCGCCCCGTGTCCGGACTCAGCGAGGCTCCGCGGCCGGACGCCCCGCGCTGAGAAGCGGTAAGTCGTAGCGGTAGTACACCTCGAGACACAAGACGCACAGTGCGGTCGTGTACGCGCGATCGGATTCGTCGTCGCGTGCGTAGCGCGCGTACACGTCGATCGGCCGCCACGAACCGTCGGCGTCCTGCGCCGGGAGCAGTGTCTCCTGCAGCGCCGCGTTCCAACGTCGCCACGCGGACCCTCCGACGCGGAACATGGCCAGCGTCGCCTGGTACCAGAAGTATGGATTGCCCTGCGCGCGCTGGACGAAGTCGCGTTCGTTCGTGAAGCGGAATCCTCGCGGCGCGTGTTCGAGAACGTAGGCGCGCGCTGCTGCGTGTTCGGCCCCGCGAATGTCGCGACCGATGCAGGACAGCGCGAAGAGCGCCGCCCTCGTCGAGGCCGGCAACGTGGGGTAGCCCGAGCGCAACCGAGCGGGATCGTGGCGGTAGCAGTACCAGTCCGCGCGCGGTTCGCGGGAAGCCTCCAGGAAACGGGCCGCTTCGTCGAACGCCTCGTCGGGTACCGAGACACCGGAAAGTCGCGCCGATTCGAGCGCCATGACCTGCCAGGCCGCTATCGACGTGCGGGGCCACGGATCGAACTCGCGGTCGGGGTCGATGTAGTCGTACGACCAACCGCTGCACTTTTGCGGATCGGCGTCGCGCGTTTGCCGCTCGAGCACGTGTTGACGGCGCGTTCGACCGCCTCGCGCGCGGCCCAGCGGCTCCAAGAGGCCGAAGCCCGGGGCTTCCCGCCCGAGAGCCACCTGCGCGCATCCGACGCGGTAGCGCACGACGTCCCCGGCCGGGTCCGAGTTGTTCGCGCGCAGCCAGCTCTCGCTCTCGCGGACCACCTCGGCGTGGAGATCCCGGTTCGCGAGGCACGCGAGATACCCCCGAATCTTGGCCGATTCCTGCCCAAACGTCGGAGCGGCGAGACCTGCGACGGGTGCCAACGATGCGAGCCGGGGAGACGACACGAGGACCTGCAGAGTTCCACTACCCAGATCGTTGACTACCGCGGTAGTTTATTCGCCGAAAGCCGCGCGTCGAGTCGTCTCGGGTGAGAATGAGGCCAGCGATCGAGAAAGTGCTCGGGTCGTTCCGCTAACGTGCGCCGGTGAATCGCCAAGCCGCTTCGACCTCGGACCTTCGACCTCAGAGCTCCCTCGCGATCCTGCTCGTCGTCGCCTCGTGCTCCGCGCCGGACGCGGAGCG
>CAZKIY010000064.1:4129-6171 GCA_964552875.1 uncultured Planctomycetaceae bacterium | reverse complement strand
GCTCCCTCGCGATCCTGCTCGTCGTCGCCTCGTGCTCCGCGCCGGACGCGGAGCGGCGCGACGCAGTGACCGCGCCGCGCGCCGCCGAGGCGCCATCCTCGGCGAACGCGACGGATCCATCCGTGGTGGCGCCCTCCGTGTTAGCGCCCTCCGTGTTAGCGCCCTCCATGGCGACGTCTTCCGCGATGTCTCCAGCCGCCGTGTCTTCGTCCGCGCTCGCTCTCGCCGACGGGAAGCCCAGCGAAGCCGATCCCCGCAGCGTGGACATCGCGCGCATCTTCGCCGCAGCTCTGCGCGACGAGCGCGCGCATCAGCTCCTCGGTGAACTCGTCGCGGAAGCGCCGAAACGCCTCTCGGGATCCGAGGATGCCGCCCGTGCCGTGCGTTGGGCGGAGCGCGCGTTCCGTGCCGCGGGCCTCGACGACGTTCGCCTCGAACCGGTGCGCGTGCCGCGCTGGGAACGCGGCGAAGTCGAGACCCTCTCGATCCTCGGGGCGAACGGCGCGCAGCTCGCGGTCCGCGCACTCGGCGGGAGCGTCGCGACGCCGGCCGGCGGTCTGGAAGCCGGAGTCGTGCGCGTCACGAGTTTCGAAGAGCTCGCGGCACGATCGGCCGAGGCGCGCGGTCGGTTCGTCCTCTTCGATCGCCCCATGGATCCGACGCTCGCCGATCCGTTCGCGGCCTACGGTGGCGCGGTGGATCAGCGCAGCCGCGGTGCGATCGAAGCGTCGCGGCACGGCGCGATCGGCGCTCTCGTGCGCTCGATGACGCTCGCCACGGACGACCACCCGCACACAGGTTCGATGCGCTACGACATGACCTTCGAGCGCGTGCCGGCCGTGGCCTTGAGCACGATGGCGGCCAACGCGCTCGCGGCACGCATCGCCGCGAATCCCGATGTGCGTGTGCGACTCGAACTCGGCTGCCGAACACTTCCCGAGGAAGACTCTTGGAACGTCGTCGGAGACCTGCGTGGCACCACGATCCCGGAGGAGATCGTGCTCGTCGGCGGCCATCTCGATTCATGGGACGTCGGTGTCGGAGCGCACGACGACGGCGCGGGCTGCGTGCACGCGCTCGAAGCCGTGCGGATCCTGCGCGATCTCGAACTGCGGCCGCGCCGAACGTTGCGCGTCGTGTTCTTCATGAACGAGGAGAACGGCCTGCGCGGCGGTCTCGCCTACCGCGACGCGCATCGCGGCGAGTTGGACCGGCACGTCCTCGCACTCGAATCGGACCGCGGTGGCTTCACGCCGCGCGGCTTCGCCACGGATGCGGGACCGGAGCTCTTCGCCGAGCTGTCCACTTACGCGCGACTTCTCGAGCCCTACGGAGCGTCCATGCTGCGCGTCGGTGACGGAGGCGCGGACATCGGGCCCTTGCGGGAACACGGCGTGCCGCTGGCGGAATTCGTGCCGGATGCAGCGCGCTACTTCGACGTGCACCACGCGGAGACGGATGTCCTGGCCGCTGTCCATCCGCGCGAGCTGAGTTTGGGCACTGCGGCGATCGCGGCGTTCATCTGGTGCGTGGCGAACGCACCCTGAAGTTCGCGTCACCTGGGCGACAGCGTCTCGAGGACACTTGCGGGGGAGCCCTCGCTCGCAAGTCGACGTCGTCGATCGCGCTCCGTCAGGATGCGCGTGTGCGGTTCGCGCTGGGTGCCGCACCCGGGGCGGTGTCCGCGCGACCGGCATCGATCGCCAGCGGTGCGACGCGCGGGTCGGGCGTCGTGAACGTCAGTTCCGCCAGCTCGCGCAAATTCCGGTTGTGCGGCGAAGCCACGAACTCGGCCTCGAGGCCGGAGAGCGTCCGATCCGCCACGACGTCCGAGGCGGTGCGCGGCTCGAGGTCGACTCCCGCTCCCGAACGACGCAACGCATCGAGGACCTCTTTGACGCGGATCGTCCCGGGATCGCGGGCGAACATGTAGATCGGTTCGGCTTCGTTCTCGGCCACCGCGAGGATCCCGGCGCGAACGAGGAGCGCCAAGGCATTCCCGACTGCGGGTTCCGGCAACGCGAGCTCCTCGGCGATCGCCG
>CAZKIY010000064.1:0-4029 GCA_964552875.1 uncultured Planctomycetaceae bacterium | reverse complement strand
GCCAAGGCATTCCCGACTGCGGGTTCCGGCAACGCGAGCTCCTCGGCGATCGCCGTGCTCGTGCGGGGGGCCTCGCCGCCTGCGAACGACGTCGCGATGCGCACGATCGCACGCAAGCCGGCGTTGACCCCCAACGCCGGATCTGCCGGACGCGCACTCGGCGCTTCGGGGTAAGAAGGCTCGCTCTGATGAGCGAAACACAGCTCCGCGCCGAGCAGAACGATCACCCAGGATACGTTGACCCACACGAGGAAGATGGGCACCGCGGCGAAGCTCGAGTAGATCGCGCTGTAGCCCGCGACGCCGACCTGGAACTTGATGTGGAGCAGCAACGCGCTCTGCCACAGCACAGCCGCGACGAATCCCCCGAGTGCTGCCGACGAGAACTGAGTTCGCGCGTTCGGCATCGCGTAGTAGAGGAACGTGAAGCTCCCCCACAACGCGAGGAGCGGTGCGACTTGGATGCCGACGTCGATGATGACGCCCATCCCGGCGCTCTCACGCAGGAAGCGCGCAAAACTGCTCCCTTGCGCCGCTGTCGTGATCGCTGCCGCTGCGAAGATGAAGATCGGCGTCACGACCACCATCGCCATGTAGTCCGCGACCTTGCGCATCAGCGTACGCGGACGAGCAGCATCCCAGATGTCGTTGAAGGCCTGCTCGACCGCGCCGAGCAACTTCAGCCCGGTCCACAGGAGTGCCAGGAGTCCGAAGATGCCGAGCGCGCTGAAGTCCGTGCCGTCGACGAAGGCGAGGACTTGGTTGATCGCCATGCGCATCGCGAGGCCGCTCTCGGCACTCGCGACGCCATCCCCCGGTTTCGGCAGCAGCCCGAACGTCCGATCGAGGAACGGCGAGATGACGTCGTGCTCGAGTGCCGCGTAGAACCCGAATCCGTCGGCGACCGCGAACGAGAGCGCCAAGAGGGGCACGAGCGAAAGCACCGTGATGTACGTCAGTGCCGATGCACGCAGCAGGCACTGATCGCGCAGGGTTCCCCGACCGGCCAGCCACCCGACGCGCAGGAGGCGCCAGCCCATGCCGCGCAAGCCGGTGGCCGCGAGGTGCGACGATCGCCACGCCTCGAGGGCGACGGTTTCACCGAACGCGAGCAGGCGCTTCCGCAGCCATGGGGCGTCGTCGTCGTCGAGCGGGTTCGCCAGGCGTCGTGTGGACATGCCGAAAAGCTAGCGCCTCGGAGGCTCGGCGCGAAGCAGGCTCGGGAACGACGGCGCCCCCCCGCGACAGCGAGAGGGCGCCACGATGGGTTCAGGCCGCGAGGGCCTGGCCCAATACGAGCCGTGCTCACCAGGTCACGATATCTCGTGCCGAGACTGCCATCGGCGTGAACGGCGGGAGATTCGTCACCGTGTTGAAGGCCGTGTCGTACGACCAGATCCGATTCGGAGCCTGATAGCGGTTGCCACCGTAGACCCAAGGCGCGGTCGCGTGCTCGGAGTTCCAGGTGTTCACCATGGCACCCTTGATCGTGCAGTTCCTGCCCGTCCAGTTCTCGTGGAAGCGCGGAAGGTTCTCGAGACCGCCGTTGTAGCTGCCCTCGCTGGTGTTGGTGTTGCCGGCGATGATCGCGACGTTGTAGGTCGTGTTGGATGCGTTGGGCAGGCCCGTCAAGCTCGTCTTCAGGCCGTTCCACGAGTTCGAGAGCAAGTTGACCGCGTCCCCGATCACTGCAGCACCCTTCTGCGTGACGCTGCTGTTGCCCGTGTTGTAGTCGCCTTGGATGTAGATGGGATCCTCGGAAGCCAACGTCAACTTGGACGGCAGAAGTGAACCGTTCGTGAGGCAGACACCCTTGGCACTCGTCCCGGTCGCCGAGCCGTTGTGCGCCGCATAGATGAGTCCGTTCGCCGGGTACTTGCCCGTCGCCGACAAAGCGCCGACGTTGATCTTGACGACCTTCGTGACGCCCGATGCACCGTTCGCCTGACGAGCATCGTAGATCGTGCCCAGCGTGACCGCGCCGGTCACGTAGGTCGTGATGTCGGCGCCCGAGCTGTCGTAGGCCTTGAACGCAGTTCCGGTGCGATTGACCAGGATCTGCAAGTCCGCGTTGTCGTGATAGTAGCCCTTCGAGTGAGTACCCGTGCCGGCAGTCACCGGCGCAAAGGCACTGGTCGTGGCATCCCAGACGTAGTCGCCGCCCTCTTGCTCCTCGTACTTCTTGATCGAGCCGATCTGCGGAACAACCGCTTCGCCGAGATCGTGCTCGCCCGTCTGCACGGTGTTGCCGCTGCCTCCCGTGTAACCCGTCGGCTCATCCCAATAGCTCAGGGCACCGGGCCCGAAGGGCAGGAGGTCGCCCGCGTCGGTGTAAATACCATTACCGTCGAGGTCCCAGCCCGTCGTGAAGTTGCTGTCGAAGCCGCCAATGCTCGGGATACCGAGTGACGAGAGCTGCGACTGACTCCACATCGAGTAGTAGCTGCCGGGCTCGGTGAGGTTCCACGGGTTCGCGACCCATTCGCGGATCAGGACCGATCCTTGAGACAGTGACGGATTGTCCTTGCGATTGCGGAAAATGCTCCCGACGGCGTGAACGTAATTCGTGTTGAGCCGCAGAGTCGCATTCGAGCCGAGATGGAGGTCCTGGTTCGTGTGGACACGACCCGAGATCGCCATGCTGGGACCGGGGTGGATCTCCAGGTCGCCGTCGTAGAAGACCGCGAATTGGAACAGCGGCGTTGCCAGCGAGTTCACCACACGGTGCGCCTGCGCGGGTACGCCGCCCCCACCGGCTTGGGCGTTGATTTCGTAGCCGGTTTCGATGGTCTGGATACCGGCCGAGTCGGCGACCGTGCGCGAGAACCCCGTCTGCCGAACGGTGTAGGTCGCGGTCTCCCCGCCGATGTCGACGGTTCCCGAAGTGGGCAGTGTCGCCCAGTTGGCAATCGACTCCTGCACGGTCTTCTTGGCGGACTCGAGCGCACCTGCGGCGAGGAACTTCGAGCGAGCCGTGTTCTTCTGCACGTTCGCCGTCTTGTCCCCCGCCAGGGCGACACCGAGCATGAGTGTCACCATTCCAGCGGCGACGAATGCCGAACTGACGGCATAGAGCAAAGCCACGCCTCGACGACGTCTCGGACCCCTCACGATACGAATCTTCATGTGATCAACCCCCGTTTTGCAAGCGCACGACCGTCTCCGCGGAGTGGCGGTGCACCGTCCCCTCTTCATCCCTCAGGCGCAGCCACAGCCGCACCCTGACCGCACCGACCGGCACGCCGATCGGATCCGTGTCGCTCGTGTCGAACACGAGCCGTTCCACACCGCGCGCGACGACGCTCGCGGTGAGACCATTCCGGCGACGCTGGAGTTCGTTGATGCCGTCCGGACCCGTGACGATCACGTACGACAGCTCATCGGTGGCGAACCCGGCGGTCCCGTCGTTCCCGATGGCCGGGAACATGTACTTCTTCGCGATCGTCACACCGCTCGGGACCGAGACCGCATCTCCGTTCTCGTCCACGAGATCCCAATTCAGACCGTCGGTGTCCTGCGCGACTTCCGTCAGCGTCGGCTGCACGAAGACGATCTCGCGATTGACACCGTAGTCGGGCTCGTCGTCTTGCGCGTGCTCGGTGGGCGTCGCGTGTGAGTGCGCTTCGAACGCACTCTCAGCGTTACCGTCCTCGAACAAGTAGGGATATGTCTTCCCGTTCGCGCTCACGAATCCCGAAGCATCGAGATCCGATGTGATCGCCGATATCGCTTCCTGCGCACCTTGCTGCAGGCGACCCATGGTGCTGCCGGCGCGCCCCAACGCACCGACCTGTGCCACCGCCTCGACCATGCTTGCAGCGAGCAGGAACAAGACCGTTCCGGAAACCGTGACTTCCAAGAGACCCATTCCGGTCCGCGGACCGAATCGAACATCGTGAATCTTCATGTGTGTATAACCCTTCAGCGCGTCTTCATGCTGCGCAGCATCTCGGTGCGCGGACGCCCGCGCGGATCGTTCCAAGTCATCGTGAGGACGATCGGCAGCGGATCCGGGACCGCGGCACCGGC
>CAZKIY010000063.1:3971-17427 GCA_964552875.1 uncultured Planctomycetaceae bacterium | reverse complement strand
CGTACATCCGCTGCGCGTCGGTCGGCGCGAACGCCACCGCCGTGAGGTACGTCGCGCCGCCCGTGAGGAAGTTGAACGTGCTGTGCTGGTTCGGAGTCCAGTTGTTCGCCGAGCGGTTGTAGCGATAGAGCTTCTCGGCGCAGAAGAAGAACGTGTTCGCGTCGAGCGGGTCCGCCGTGACCATCGGCAGCCAACCGTTCACTGCGCCGCTCGGGAAGTCCGCGTCACGCAACACCGGCGCCGACTCGCCCTCCGCGATCAACACGAAGCCCGGGTACGTCGAGTAGACGAGGTTGTGCGTGCCGTTCGACGAGGTCAAGTGACCGTAATCGCCGCTGATCAACTGTGAGAAGGCCGTCGAAGGACCGCTGCCCGAAGGCGCTTGGTAGACACCACGTTGATAGCCCTGGTCCTGCGCGCCCGCGTGGATCCGATCGGCGTTCGCGCGCGACGTGTGCGTCGAGTAGTACTGGCTCGTCCCGATGCCGGTGAGCGTCAAGTTGGTCACGGTGACGCCGCCGTTCGAGCTCTCGAAGAGCCCGCCATCCGTCCCGAAATACCAGCGCTCACCGCCGCTCGGATCCGGCCAGCAGAAGATGCCGGGCAGGTCCGCGTGCAGTTTTCCGGCGGGATTCCCGTAGTAGTCGCCCCATGCGTTCACCTTGGTGAACGACACGCCGGCGTTCGACGAGCGCCATGCTTCGAGTCCGCCGTGCATCACCTTCGACGCGTCGATCGTGGATGCGCACAGCGTTCCGTCCCACTCGTCGGCCAGGTTCGCGGTGAAGACCCACGTTTGGCCGGCATCGTCGGAACGGTGCAGTCGCCAGGTGTTCGAGACCTGCACGGCGGCGTACAAGGTCGGCGCTCCGGCCTCGGACCCGGCGAGGATTCCGCGCGTCGCTGCGGCGTCGACGGTACCGCGCGCCGCGAAGCTCGTGGCGCCGTTGGTGGACGCGAAGAGCACGCCCTTCTGCAGGACGTAGGCGTGCGAAGCCTGGAACGGTGCCTTGCGCGGAACCCACATCCAACCCGGAAAGTTCTGCGTGCCCGTCCACCGGTTCGTGAATGTGCGCCCGCGATCCACCGACGCGAAGACGCCGGGCTTCGTGCCGCCTGAGTTGAACTGACCGTAGACGAGGATCGTGCGAGCGGCATCCGCGAGCACGCCGACACCGCGGCACGAGGACAAGGCAGGCAAGCCCGTCGGCGACTCCCACGTCGCGCCGTCGTCGCGCGATACGCGTACACGTCCGCCGTCCGTCGCTTGGAGTACGACGTCCGGTCCGCCCACGATGTCCGAGGGCACGACGACGAGATGGTGCGCGCCGCCGTTCAGGTTGTCGGAACGCGGCGACCAACCCGTGCCGTTCGCGTTCCCGCGCCACGCGCCGCCGAGGTCCGCGCCGATCCACAACGGCGATGCTGACGTGCCGCCGTCGACGCGCGCGACGACGTGGATGCGACCGCATTGATTCTTGCTGCCGACTTCGGTCCACGCGCTCGAGACCAAGGACTCCTGCCCGACGAGCAATCCCCGTCGACGCTCTTCGCGGCGCACGTTGTCGGCCTCGATCGCACGCCAATCGACGCCTTCCGCAGTCCGGTGCATCTCCTCGATCCAGCGCGCACGTCCAGCTTTGTCGCGCTCGACGCGTTCGATGGCGCCGCCTGTCGGCACCGGATGGTGGAGCGCGGAGAGCGACTCGAAAGCGTGCGCCTCGTCGAGCGGCTTGCGGGCCGAGAGCTTCTTCGGGCTCTCGGAGGCGGGAGGCGATTCCGGTGCAGGAGTGACGGCACAGGCTCCCCCGAACAGACACGGGAGCCCGAGAACGAATGCGAATCGACGGACGCGTTGGATCATGGGCGTGGAGTGGCTCCGGATGGAGCTTACCCCGAGTCCCCTCAATCCTGGAGGTTCGCCCCGAACGTCGCCGGTCGCGGCGGTTCGGCCGGTTTCTCGCCCTCGTCGTCGAGGATCGCAAGGACGTCGAGTTCGCGGCACACGCACGGAACCCCGAGGAGGCCTGAGAGCGAGGGACGCGTCGCTCCACCTTCGCCGTGGATGGCTTCCTTCACGTACGTGCCGTGCTCGGTGCGCAGTCGCACACGCAGTTCGCTGCCGTCGCCGAGCAGCTCGAGTTCGACGAACTCGATCCAACGCTCGCGCTCCTTGTCCGCGCGTCGATGCGCGACACGCGCAGGCGTCTGCTGGATGACTTGGAGCCGACGTCCGAGAAGCGCCGCGAAACTCGCGGGATCGACCGGCCCACCCAGCGCGACGACCGCCTCGTACTCCTTCGCGTGCGGAACTTCCTTGAGCACGCGAATCCGAGACTTCTCGGCCCAGTGCAGTCCGCGGATCTCGAGTCGCCCGACGTTACGGCGATTGATTTCGGCCTCCAGCGCCGCGAGATCGACGTCGAGCACCTTCGGGTTCTCGATCTCGACGACGAACGGGCGTCCATCGCCGAGCATGCGCACGTCGACGTCTTCGCGTCCTGATCCGTGGAAGGTATTGCGACGCGTCTGGAAGGCGGCGCCGAGCACCCAGCCGACGAGTTCTTGCACCGAGTCGCGCGTGAGCTTCCCGAAGCCCTCGCAGCGCGCGCAGTCCCGTCGGCGTCGTATGTGCCCGCGGCATTCGGGACAGAAGAAGACGGTCTGTGGCAGATCGCGCGACAGCTTGCGGTAGCGCCCCTCGACGAAGAGCTTCACGCGGGGCCGATCCGGCTCGCCGCGTCCCCCGCCGCGTCCCCCGCCGTCCCGCGGGGATCCGTGGCGTTCCGCGCCTGACTCTTCTTGCGTCGTTTCGCCGCTTTCCATGGACCCGGCCGCTCCGTTCGGGGCGGAAGAGAGTAGCGATCTCGGACGAGATCGAGAACGAGCGCGTGAGCGTAGGGTCCGCGCTCCCTAGAATCCGCGCCTCGGAAACCGCCGCCCATGCACCCGATCCTGTTCGAGATCCCCGGCCTCGGTTTCCCCGTGCGCTCCTTCGGGCTCATGGTGGCCCTGGGCTTCCTGCTCGGCTCCTTCGTCGTCGGCAAATTGGCCGAGCGCTGGTCCGACGACCCGAAGCAAGACCCGGCGCGCTTCTCCAGCGTCATGCTCTGGGTCGTGGTCGGCGTGATCGCCGGCGCGCGGCTCATGTACGTGATCGTCGAAGTCCTACGCGGATCGCGCACGGGTCAGGGCTTCCGAGACGATCCGCTGTCCATCCTCTACGTGTGGCAAGGCGGACTCGTGATGTACGGCGGCATGATCGGCGCGATGGCGCTCGGTATGTGGGCTGCGAAGCGACACGGACTCCACCCCTGGCGCGCGCTCGACCTCGGACTCGTCGGCGGATTCTGCGGGCAAGCCATCGGGCGCGTCGGCTGCCTCCTCGTCGGCGACGACTACGGACGGGTGGTCCCCGAGCACCTCGAGTGGTTGCCCTTTCCGATCACGTTGCGGGTGCCCACGGAATTGCCGCACGACAGCTTGTTCGGCCTCGAGAACGCCGGGCGACTCCTGTATGCGACACAGCCGTTGATGTCGATCAAGGCACTCGTGGTCGCGTTCATCGGCTGGCAGGTCCTGAAGCACCGACGCTACGGCGGTCAAGCGGCGCTGTGGATGATCACCAGCTACGGGATCCTGCGTTTCGGCGTCGAACACCTGCGCGGCGACTTTGTGCGCGGCGTGTGGTTCGGCGGCGCGATTTCGACGTCGCAGATCGTCTCGATCGTGATGGTCGTCGTCGCGGGCATCTTGCTCGTCCGTTTCCGCGCTCGACGCGACATGCCCGCAATCAGCGCGACATGACGCCCCGCCGACGAACCGTGGACCTTTCCGCGAGCCTCTTCGCAGCAACGAGTGACGCGGAACCGTTCGAAGAACGACTGGGTGTCCTCGCTGGATTGGACGAGGCCGGGTTCGGGCCGCTACTCGGTCCGCTCACGATCGGTTGTGTCGCGCTGCGCACCGCGGACATGGCTGTCGATCCGTGGGTGCGCCTCGCGCCGATGGTCGGTCGCGCGGACGAGCGCGACGCGACGCGACTCGCGGTCGGTGATTCCAAAGCCGTTTTCGAGCGCAACGCGCGCGGGCGAGCGCGGCTCGAACGCACGGTGCTCGCCTTCCACTCCGTGCTGCACGGAGTCCCGGAGGACGCGCGCGCGTTCCTCGACGCGACGCCGCCTCCTTGCGGTTGCGACGAGATCCGCGCGGAGTTCTGGCGTGCCGCGCTGCCGACAAGGCTGGAAGGACTCGAGGACGGCACGACAGCTCGAACCGCGGCCGCGCTGCGCGGTGCGCTCGACGCTGCCGGCCTCGAACTCGTCGTGTGCGGAGTCCGCGCCGTGCCTTCGTCGCACCTGAATGCGTCGTTCGCGCGAACGGAGAGCAAAGGCACGACGCACTGGGAACAGTGCGCCCCATTCCTCGCGCGGCTGTGGAACGAGTTCGGGTGCGAGGGCATCGATCTCGTCGTCGACCGACACGGTGGACGGATGCGCTACGCAGCGTTGCTCGCGACGACGTTCGCCGGTTCGAACGTGAGCGTGCTGTCGGAAGTACCGGAGCGATCCGTCTACTGGATCCACGGTCCGGGCGGGCGCCGCGTGCGCGCGACCTTCGCGGAGAAGGCCGACACTCTCTCGTTCCCGGTCGCGCTCGCTTCCTGCTGTGCAAAGTACGCGCGGGAACTCGCGATGACGGCCTTCAACGCGCACTTCATCGAGCTGCAGCCGGCGCTCGCCCCCACAGCCGGATACGTGACCGATGCGCGGCGTTGGCTCGCCGAAGCCGGTCCGGCGCTCTCCCGCGCGGGCTTGGCGCCCGTGGACCTCATTCGAACGCGCTGAAGAGCGGCGCTCGCGCGAAACGGCTGGTATCGTTCGCCGATTCACCTCCGGAGTTCCAAGCTTTGAAGATCGCCATCCTCGGCGCCGGCGTAACCGGCCTCTCACTGGCCCGATTCCTCGTCGAGGGCGGGCTCGACGCGGACTCGATCCACCTCTTCGAGGAGAGCGCGGCTCCCGGCGGACTGTGCGCCTCGAAGACGGTCGACGGTTTCACCTACGACGTGACCGGTGGCCACATCCTGTACAGCAAGGACAAGCCGGCGATGTCCTGGATGCAGGATGCGTGCGGTGGACCCGACGCGTTCGTGCGGAAGGATAGGCACACGCGCATTCGATTCGGCCAGCGCTGGGTGAACTATCCGTTCGAGAACGGACTCGGCGACTTGCCGCCCGAGGCCAACTTCGAGTGCTTGCGCGGTTATGTCGCGGCCTGGCACCAACGACAGACCACGAAGAGTTCCGCCCCCAAGGAGTTCGGCGCTTGGGTCCGCTGGCGTTTCGGCGATGGGATCGCTCAGCACTTCATGGACCCCTACAACACCAAGGTCTGGAAGCGCGATCTCGACTTCCTGACCTCGGATTGGGTGGCAGGTCGCGTGCCGGACGCACCGGTCGACGACGTCATGCGCTCGTCGGTGGGCATCCGCACCGAGGGCTACACGCACCAGTCGATGTTCTTCTATCCGAAAGACGGAGGCTTCCAGGCGATCACGGACGGCATCGCGAGGCCGCTGACATCACGCATCCGACTCTCGACGCCCGTGCGCGAGATCCAGAAGAAGGGTGAGGGTTGGCGCGTGAACGGCGAGGATTTCGACCTCGTCGTGAACACGTTGAGCTTGACGTTCTTGCCCGAACTGTTGCCCGCGATGCCGGCCGAAGTCGCGGCCGCGTGTCGTGCGCTCGAGTACAACGGCATCGTGTGCGTGCTGCTCGCGCTCGATCGCGCAGCGCATCCCGACCTCTCGTGGATCTACCTGCCCCACGATTCGCAGGGACCGACGAACCGTGTGACGTACATGTCGAACTACGCGCCGAGCTTGGCGCCGAAGGGCCGGTCGTCCCTCCTGTGCGAAGTCACGACGCGCGGTGGCGAACCTTTCCCAGGCGCAGAGCTCGAACGCGACATCGTCGACGGACTGGCTCGATCCGGGCTCATCCGCCGCGACGAGGTTCTCTTCCACGATCGCACCACGACGAAGCAGGCGTACGTCGTCTTCGATCACGGTTACGCGGCGCGCAGACAAGCGATCTTCGCCTGGCTCGATGGCATCGGGCTGATGACACTCGGACGCTTCGGCCGATTCGAATACGACAACTCGGACCAGTGCGTCATCAAGGCGCGAGAGCTGGCGGGTCGGCTCCTCGAGCGTGCGGGCACGGGCCGATAGCCCTTTCTTCATTTGGGCCGGCCCCGCCGTACCTGTCATGTCCAGGCGGGCCTGGGATCGTTCGGAGACATCGAGGCTACACGCTCCCGGACTGCATCTGCGCCGCTCCTCGGCGCTGAGCGGGCGAATTGTTCCAACGCTTTGAGTCGGCGAATCCTCCCGGAATTCCGCCGGGGAGTCCGCAACGGGGTAGGGTTCTGTGAGAAGAGTTCTTGCCGTGTTTTTGAGCACTTTCTGCTCGAAATGCGTGGCCCCCCATCACCTCCGGATCACGAGCGAGCACGATCGACCGCCTAGGTCGACCGCCTGCGCGTTGGGATTCCGGCACGCCGTGTGCGGGAACAGACTCCATGGAAACGAATCAACGCCGACTCGCAGTCGCCTTCGTCTTGTCGACCTTCGCTGCCTGCGGCGGAGGATCGGGCGGAGGTTCTTCGACCGAGGCGCCGTCCAACCTCGCGTACGCGGGCGGGGACGTCCTCGAACTCTCGGGTGTGGAATTAGCGCCCCGCGCACCCACATTCGATGGAGCCGTCGAGTCCTTCGAGGTCGAGCCCACACTCCCTGCTGGATTGACGCTCGACACGATCACAGGTGTGCTCGATGGTTTCCCGAGTGCTCCGGCTCCGCGCCGCCCGTACACGATCACGGCTCGCAACGCCGGTGGATTCGTCGCCACGGAGGTGATCATCGAGATCGCCGGACCGCAGCGATTCGTACTCGTCAGCAGTGCCACCGACGGGAGCCTCGCGACGATGCCCGTGGACGCGCTCGGTACTCGCCTCATGCGCGGGCCGCTTGGTTTCCCGACCCTCGGCAACGTCGGATCGGAAGGCGCAGTCGCGCACCCGAACGGTCGCTTCGTCTATGTGACGTACTCCGGTTCCAACACGCTCGGCACTTGGCGCTTCGACGAAGCAACGGGTCGCGCCGAGTCGATCGGCTCGAGTCCTCTCGACGCCGGTGCTCATGCCGCGGCGATCGCGCCGAGCGGTGATTGGCTGCTCGTCACTTGCCGTCTGGCCGATGTGGTGCGTGTGTACGCGCTCGATGCACTGACCGGCGCTGCCACGCTTTCGCACGTGACACCGCTGGGCAAGGAACCGTCCGATCTCGCCTTCTCGCCCAACGGGGATCGCGTCTACGTCACTCACGCGGGCGTAGAGTCGAACGGCCTCGGCAGCTCGCTCGCTTGCTACGCATTCCAATCCGGAACCGGCTCCGTGCAGCTGGTCGGCACCCCGCTGGCCCTCAATGGAGGTCGGCCGGGGGCGCTAGCTGTGGACCCGCGCGGTTCGCACGTCTACTTGACTTTGAGCATGTTCGACGCGGTTCTCGCCGTGCGAGTCGGCAACACAGGCCTTTTGTCGCCGATTGCTCCCTTGCATCCTGCCGGGGACGATCCGGTCGACGTCGAAGTCGATGCCCGCGGCCGCTTCGTCTACGTCGCAGCGGCGACGGACAATGCGATTCGCGCCTTCGAGCTCGATCCGGTCACCAACGCGCTTCGTGACAATGGCTCGTTTCCTGCCGGCACTTCCCCGCGCAATGTGCGGCGCGATGCGTTGGGTGGGCGTCTTTTCGCCGTCGCCCAGGGCTCGGCGGAGCTCTTCACGTTCACGATCACCGCTGCTGGAACGCTCGAGCAAGAGAGTTCCATGGCGCTGCGTCCCGGCGCCTCTCACTTGGCTTTCGTGACAGGCGCGAGGCCTCTCGCGTTCGCGCCGCGCTTCGTCCATGCCGCGAACGAGGGGTCCGACGACGTACACGCGTTCCGAGTCAACGCGGACACGGGTGCGTTGACCTTCACGGGTCAGGCCTTCACCGACGACGCGCCGACGAGCCTCGCGATGGATGCGCAGTCTCGCTTCGCCCTCGTCGTCGCCACGGGGGCGCGCACGGTGCAGAAGTTCATGGTTTCCGCGGTCGATGGAACGCTCGTGCCCGCGGGCCCGAGCCTGCTCCTGCCGGGAACGCCCGTGCACGTGACGATCGAACCGTCGGGCCGATTCGCCTACATCGCCACGCGCGACGTCTCGGCAGTGGGCGATGGACGGATCCTGACGCTCGCTCTCTCCGCCGGACCGGATGACTTGATACTCGTCGATCAGCGAAACGCCGGAGCCTCTTCCTGCCACGTCGCTGTCGAGCCGAAGGGCGAATTCGTCTACGTCGCGAACGCCGGAGATGGCACGGCCGGCTCGGCCACCATTGCGACGTTCCGGATGGACCCCTCGAGCGGGATCCCCACCCAAGTCGGTTCGCCCGTTTTCGCGCCGGGAATCGCCGGGCTCGCGTTCCATCCGGATGGTCGTTCGGTGTACGCCGTCCTGCGCGGCGCGGACGCGCTGGCGCGCTACGCGATCGACGGTACGAGCGGCTCGTTGACGGCGATCCCGCCGTCGGCCGGCACGGGTTTCGAGCCGTCCTCCCTCGCGGTCGATCACCGCGGCCGTTTCGTGTGGGCGGCCTACACGGGCAACGCAGCTGCGGGCGAAATCCATGTTCTGCCGGTGCTCGCCGATACGGCGCTCGCGGATCCGATCCAGCAGATCGTCGACGGCAACGACCCGATCGCGATCTCCATCGAAGCATCGGGACGGTTCCTGTACGCGGCGAATCGGACCTCGCACGACATCTCCGTGCTCGCGATCGACCCGACGACCGGATTGCTCCAGGCGCGTACGCCTGCCCTGGCGGGAACAGCGCCGAGCGCCATCATCGCCACGGGAACGATGCAGTGAACAGGAGCCGGCGGGTCGAAGCAGCCCGCTGGGCCCGAACGAGCGACGCCTAGACGCCGTCGGTCACGTTCGCGACGGAAGTCTCGCGGCATGCGAGACTTCGCACATGTCGATCTCCCTACTCGCGACGCTCGTCCTCTTCGCCGGTGACCGCATCACGGGTCGCGAGTTCGCCTCACGGTCGGAGGTCGTGGCGCGCAATGGAATGGCCGCGACGAGTGTGCCGCTCGCAACACAGGCCGCGCTCGAAATCCTGCGTGCCGGAGGCAACGCTGCCGACGCGGCGATCGCGGCGAACGCGGTGCAGTGTGTGCTCGAGCCGACGGGTTGTGGGGTGGGCGGAGACCTGTTCGCGCTCGTGTGGGATCCGGTCGCGAAGAAGCTCCACGGACTGAATGCTTCCGGGCGCTCGCCAGCGAGCTTGGCTCTCGAAGAGTTCACGAAGCGAGGCTTGAAGCGCATCCCGAGTCACGGACCGCTGCCCGTGTCGGTGCCGGGCTGCGTGGACGGTTGGTGCGAACTCTCGGCGAAGTTCGGCAAGTTGCCGCTCGCGCGCGTGCTCGAACCGGCCGTGCGTTATGCGCGCGACGGTGCGCCGGTGACCGAGCTCGTCGCCTACTACTGGGGGCGCAGCGTGGGAATCCTCGGTAAGTTCGAAGGTTTCACGGCGCAAATGACGCTCGAGGGGCGCGCGCCGCGCACGGGCGAGATCTGGCGCAACGCGAACCTCGCGAACTTGCTCGAGCGAATCGGGAAGGAGGGTCGCGACGCGTTCTACGCCGGAGACACGGCGCGCCGCATCGAGGACTACATGCAGACGCAAGGCGGGTTCCTCACCGCCAGTGATCTCGCCGCGCATCGATCCGATTGGGTCGAGCCCGTGTCGGTGAACTACCGCGGTTACGACGTGTGGGAGATCCCACCGCCGGGCCAAGGCATCGCGGCCCTGCAGATCTTGAACGTGCTCGAGGGCTTCGACGTCGCGAAGATGGGTTTCGCGAGCATCGAGTACGTTCACGCCTTCGTCGAGGCGAAGAAGCTCGCCTTCGAGGACCGCGCGCGCTTCTACGCAGATCCTGACTTCGCGCGCGTGCCGACGAAGGGGCTGCTGTCCGACGACTACGCCACCAAGCAACGCGCGCGGATCGGCGATCGAGCCGCGCGGACGCTCGAAGCCGGGAACCCCGCGCTGCAGGACGGCGACACGATCTGTCTCTCGACAGCGGACTCAGCCGGGATGATGGTCTCTCTCATCCAGAGCAACTACCGCGGGATGGGCAGCGGCATGACGCCGGGGGGGCTCGGCTTCGTGTTGCAGGATCGTGGCGAGATGTTCGACCTCGAACCCGGTCGCGCGAACAGCTACGCGCCGAAGAAGCGCCCGTTCCACACGATCATTCCGGGTTTCGTGACGAAGGACGGCGAGCCCATCCTCGCGTTCGGCGTGATGGGCGGCGCGACGCAACCGCAAGGCCACGCGCAGATCGTCGTGAACCTGGTCGACTTCGGGATGAACACGCAGGAGGCCGGTGACGCGCCTCGAATCCTGCACGACGGGTCGAGCGAACCGACGGGCGAGCGGATGAGTGACGGAGGCAAGGTCTCGTTGGAGGAAGGCTACGCCTGGGAGGTGGTGCGCGGCCTGATCCAGAAAGGTCACGTCATCGGCTGGAATCTCGGCGACTACGGCGGTTATCAGGCCATTCGCCGCGATCCGAAGTCGGGCGTCTACTTCGGCGCGAGCGAGTCGCGCAAGGACGGGCAGGCGGCCGGATACTGAATCGACCGCGCACGCGCGCTCACCTGCGCGCCGACGCCTTCTTGAGGAAGTCGCGCTCCCCCTTCGAGAGGCTGCCGATCCCCTCGCGGCTGATCTTCGCGAGGAGATCGTCGACACGCTGAGCATCCGACTGCGAACGCTCGACCTCGTGGACCGCACGCCGCCTCTCGAGGATCTCGACCGGGTCCTTCTGAACGAGGCCGCTGCGGACCGCCAGGAAGCCGTAGACGATCCCGCCGAAGTGCACGAGGTGCGCAGTGCCCGCCGCGCCGTACTTCATCTGCACGAGACCCGAGAACACCGTGACGACGAGGATGATCAACGCCAGCCACTTCAATGCGATCGGCACGAAGAGCAGATAAACGGTGCGCGCCGGGAACATCGTCGCCACGGCGATCATGACGCCGTAGCACGCGCCGGATGCGCCGACCGCGGGTGCCGTGCGCATGCCGAGCCAAGCAGCGGCGAGGAACACCGCGGCGCCGGCCACCTGGGCCGACACGTAGGTGAGCAGGAACCGGCGGGTCCCGAGCTCTTCCTCGAGCATCGTGCCGAAGAAGTAGAGCATCAGCAGGTTCCCGAGCAGATGCATCACGTCGACGGCGCTGTGCAGCAGCCCGTACGTGAAGACTTGCCACACGGGAACGAGCGGGAATCCCGCCGTCCACGCGTCGGGATCGAGTTGGAGCGGCGTGATCACGCTCTCGTAGAGCGACTCGCTCGCCATGAACAAGACGAAGGTCACGAGGTGGATCGCCGCGAGCACGATCAGGAGTCCCTTGACGGCCGGCGTCAGTCGCGGGAACGAGACCTGCGGCATCGACTGCGCACCATCGCGATAGATCGGCGGCGAGGCCATGTCAGCGAATCAGCGCCGCGGCGGGAGCGGCCGCGCGCTCGGCCGAGTGCAGTGTGTTCGCGAGGAGCATCGCGATCGTCATCGGCCCGATCCCGCCCGGGACCGGAGTGATCCAGGCGGCGCGCGCGCTGGCAGCCGGGAAGTCGACGTCCCCCGCGAGGCTCCCGTCCGGCATCCGATTGATTCCGACGTCGAGCACCGTGGCACCGGGCTTCACCCAATCGCCTTGGACGAGCCGCGGGCGTCCCACGGCCGCCACGAGCACGTCTGCACGCCGACAGACGCCGGCGAGATCCGCCGTGCGCGAGTGCGCGATCGTCACCGTGGCGTTGCGCTCGAGCGCCAGCAGCGCGAAAGGTTTTCCCACGAGCATCGAGCGGCCGAGCACGACGACTTCGCGTGCCGCGAGGTCCAGGCCATGTCGATCGAGCAGTTCGATGCAACCCGCTGGCGTGCACGGACGCATTCCCGGTCGCCCCATCGCGAGCAGAGCCACGCTCGTCGCCGTCAAACCGTCCACGTCTTTCGCAGGGTCGATCCGCTGGATCACGCGATCCGCGTCGAGCCCTTTCGGCAACGGTAGCTGCACGAGGATTCCGTGGATCGCCGCGTCCTCGTTCTGCGCGTCGACGAGCGCTTCGACGTCGCCCTGCGAGGCATTGGCAGGCAGACGCAGCGTGCGCACGAGGAAGCCCGCTTCGTGCGCGGCCTTGTCCTTGTTCTTCACGTAGACGTGGCTCGCCGGATCGTCGCCGACGAGGATCACTGCGAGCCCCGGAGTACGCGACGCGAGCAGGAGCCGAGCACTGCCCGCGGCCACGTCGGCGCGCACGAGCGCGGCCGTCGCTTTCCCGTCGAGGATCCGCGCCCCGCTCGTCATCGTGTCTCGGCAGCGCCGGCTTCCGAGCCGTCCGCGCGAGCTTGCTGTGCCGCGGGCGGCGCACCTTGCTGACCTTCTTGCGGTTCGACGCCATCGTCCGTGTAGCGGTGCAAGCTCTTCTGGCTGTCGGGCAAGTAACCGAACACCTGGAACGTGAGGAAGACGCTCAACGCGCCCGCGACGAGCGCGCTCATCGCCTTCGCGCCGCGATATCCGCCCAACATGCGCAAGTGGATGTAGATCACGTAGACGAGCCACGTGATCAGCGCGGAGTTCTCCTTGCTGTCCCAGCCCCAGTAGTTGGCCCACGCTTCTTGCGCCCAGAACGCTCCTTGCCAGAGCCCCGCCGTGAGGAACGGGAACCCGACTGCGAACGCGCGGAAGCTCACGTCGTCGAGGTCCTTCTCGAGGCGCAACACCATGTCCGGTCCCGGCACGCGCCCGAGCGCGAGCAGTCCCGCGAAGACGATGCCCGACACGAGGAGCATGGGAATGGTGACCAAGTGCGCGAAAGGCACGACCAGGAGGCCGACGAGGATGAACGCTTGGCTTTTCCAACTCTGACCGCCGCGCCAGACTCCGCTCCAGAAGCGCGTGAGGAAGTAGACGAGCGCGAGGAGCGCCGCGATCCCCATCGTCGCGTAGCTGAAGATCAGGCAGGAGAGGTGCGGGGCGAACCACCAGCTCTGCAGGGCTGGCGGCAAGTCGCGTTGCGCCGTCGCCAAGGTGCGGATGTGACCGTGGGTGTAGATGATCCCCACGAAGACGAGGATGACGAGCACGTCCTCCACGATCGCCCAGTTGTGGCCGCGCTTGCGCAAGTTCAGCACGAACCAGAGGACGATCATCGACACGCCGAGGGCCAGCGTGAACATCGCCAGCACTTCCGACATCGTCTGACTCGGGAAGTGGTTGACCTCGACCCAACGGAAGCCGACCGCCGTCGCGATCGCCG
>CAZKIY010000063.1:0-3871 GCA_964552875.1 uncultured Planctomycetaceae bacterium | reverse complement strand
CTCGGGAAGTGGTTGACCTCGACCCAACGGAAGCCGACCGCCGTCGCGATCGCCGTGGTGGCGAGGACGACGAAGAGCAGCGGCAGGCGCGCGACCCACGACGGCCGCGATCCGTCCGCCGTCGGCTTCGCGTGGAAGAGGATCGAGACGATCGAGGCCAGGACGCCCAGTCCGCAGATCACGTCCGCGAGGACGAGGATCCGTGTCGACATCAGGACGTCTTGCTGGAAGAAGAGCTCGAACGGATTCATGCCGCCACCTTGGCGCGTTGTGCGCGCGCACGTGCAATCGGTCGCAGCACGAAGGCCACGACGGTGCCGAAAATCGTCAACCACATCCCGTAGAGGACGAACGGGATGCCGGGGTCGTAGACCACGCCGATGCCGGAGTAATCCGGGAACCGCGCGTCCGCGTTCGTCTGGAAAAAGCGATAGCCGCGATGGACGAGGTAGTCGTTCACGCGAATCTCGCGCTCGCGCGGATCACCCACGTCGACTTCCTGGAGCACTCCACTCGTGTCCTTCTCGTGGACGCGCAGCACGCTGCGCCATTCGAAGGGCATCGCGGCCGAGTTCTCGAAGTAGCGGATCCAGAAGCGCTGGTCGCTCGAGGACCAAGCGTTGGCGCGCCCGGTTTCGGTCGAAGCCATCCGCAGGATCCGCGTGGATTCCTGCGGCGTACCGCGCTCCGTCGTCAGGCGCAGCACGACGCCGGTCGGACTGCGCGAGTAGAAGTCCGCGTCGTACTGGGGCCCGCTGATGTAGTCGGCCGCGGGGTCGTACTCGATCGGCGTCTCGAAGCGCACGTTGCGCAACATCTCGCGCGCCGTGAGGCGCGTCTCGCCCGGGAGCTGCAACACGTCGCCCGCCTTCACCGGGACGGAATTCCCCTTCTCGGAGACCAGCGCGGGCTCGCGATCCGGGCCGTACGCGAGGACGTAGCGCGGCGGACCGGGCGAGGTCCAGCGTTCCCACTCGAGGTTCAGTGCGAGGTCGGGATACGCGAACTCCTTCTGCATCCCCATGCTCTCGGCGTCGAAGCTCTCGCTGACGACGCGGCGCTCGGATGCGCCGCCCGCCTGCAGGATCTCGACGACGATGCCGGGATTCTCGGGGTACTGCTGATCGAGCGGCCGTGGATCGAGGATCTCGGACTTCGTTTTCGGATCGAAGCGCAGATCACCCGCGGCTGCGACGACGCGGACGCGATATCCGGCCGGTCCGTCGACGGTCTCGCCCACGCGAATGGGAACCACGAGGGGCTCGACGTCGCCCGCTGCGGCGACGCGCATCGCGAGCCAACCGATGCGACCGTCGTGCTCGGGATTGGTGAGGGCGCGAATCCGTTCCTCGGAAAGGTCGTGAGCCACCGCGAGCCGGAATTTCCAGGCGGGATCGAGATACGGCGGCATGCGCGGATCCGGTGTCAGGAACACGGAACGTGGGCGCACGTCCGGTTGCGCGCCCTCTTGGCTCGCTGCGGCGACCGCGGCGCGATCGAGGGCATCGAGGATCACGAGCGGCCCTAGACCCTCGGGATCGCCGGGCTTCTCCGCATCCCACCAACGCGGCGCACCGACGACGGCGCGCTCGTGAACTTCGAGGACCTCGACTTCGATGCGCGGTCGTTTCTTGCCGCCGTCGGACTCGACGTGATCGAGCGCGAGCTTTCGCCCCGGCCACAACGTGTACTGCGGCGGGTTCGACTTGAAGTCCTCGTCGAAGAACCCGATCTCGAGCGTCTTCCAGTCGCGGCGCGCGAACTCCTCGAGCGACAGCGCGAACGGCATCCGACGCGGCTTCGAGGAATCGTGGAAGCCGTCGTACACGTCGCGTGGCGCCTTGCCGATCTCCAGGTGCAGGATGCCGCGATCGGTATGGAGCTTGCTCCACAACCCTCCGCCGAGGAGCGTCAACACGCCCAGGTGCACCAGCATGTAGCCGCCCTTCTCGAGCGTGAACCACTTCGAAGGTCCGCCTTTGAAGGTGTTCGACAGCACGCCCAGGAACAGCAGTCCGAGCAACGTCGCGAACCAGTTCGATTTGTACGTGCGATTCAGGTCGAGGGCCGTGCAGATCTCGAACGCGCGCCGGAACGCAGGCTCGTTCTCCCGAATCAACGTGCCGATCTCCTGCGACTTGATGCGGCCCGTGAACGCGGCATTCATCTGCTTCTCGCGGTTGTCGCGTTCTTCGATCCCGTAGCGATCCTCGAAGCGATCGAGCTTCTCGTCGATACCCGGCGGCAGCGCGGCCTCGGGCATCCCGAGGCCGTAGATGTGCAGCATGTGGTAGACGAAGAAGCCCTCCGCCCAGCGAAACGCGGCGTACTCGTTCTTCCACTTCTTCAGGCGCGAGACTTGGTCCGCCGTGAGGCTCGCGAGCGCCGGGTGGTCATCCGGCCGACGCCTGAAATCCTCGTCGGATTTCGCCTTGGGAGCCGGGACGTAGGCCTCGAAGACATCCCGCGGGATGTCGCGGACGTTCGGGACGCGCTCGGTCGGATCCTCGAAGCCCGTGATCTGCGGCACGAGGACGCCGACGCCGACCGCGACGAGCGACAAAGTGACGAGCGTCACGCCCACGTGCATCGTGCGGAAGAAGCGCAGGACACCCTCGCGCTGGATCACGAGGAAAACGGCGGTCGCGAGCACGAAGCCGCCGAACGCGGCCGACTGGAGCGGCGTCGCCGCGCCGTCGACGACGAGTCCGAGGACCGACAACGCCACTTGACCGGCGATGACGAGGCCCACGATCAGGGCCGCGGCCGACGCGAAGCCCCAGCGGAAGGGCTTGCGCGGAACGGGCGCGTCGGCGCCGTCGGACCGTAGGCCTACGTGCTCGACTCGGGGCTTCTCTTCGTGCGGGTCACTCATGCGTTCATCTACCAACGTCGTTCCAGTACGTAATCGGTGAGGTCCGTCAACGCGTCGCGGGCGCTCGACGGCGGCAGCGCTCCGACGCGTGACTTCGCACGCGCAGCGAGCTCGCCGGCACGCGCCATCGCCGTCTCCACACCACCGAGGAGATCACATTCGGCGCGCAACTGCACGACGCGGTGTGCGAGTCCCGGCTGCGTGTAGATCTCGCGGATCCGTGCTTTCACCGGCGCATCGGCACGTCGGTACGCGTGGAGGACGGGCAGGGTGACCTTCCCGTCCTCGACATCGTTGCCGACGGATTTTCCGACGACGCTCTCCTCGCCGACGACGTCGAGGCAGTCGTCGACGATCTGGAACGCGAGGCCGACCTCTTGGCCAAAGTTCCAGAGTTCGAGGCCGATCTCGTCGCGGCCGTTGGGATAGCGCGCGCCCAGTTCGCAGGCCGCAGCGTAGAGGGTCGCGGTCTTCGCTCCCGCGATCGCTTCACAGCGCTCGTCCGTCTGGTCGAAGTCGTAGCGCAACGTGCTCTGCTCGATCTCACCGACGCAGATGCGCCGAGTCGCTTCGGCCAGCGCGCGGCTGGCCAGGCGCGACGAAAGGTCCGTCGACAGCGCGAAAGCTCGCGCGTACAGGAAATCGCCGAGCAAGACGGCGACCTGGTTGTCCCAGCGCTGGTGGACCGTCGCGACGCGGCGACGAACGTCCGCGCCGTCCAAGACGTCGTCGTGGACGAGGGTCGCCAGGTGGATCATCTCGACGATCGCGGCGATCGAGGGATGTTCGTCCGTCGAGTTGCCGGTCGCGTCTCCGGCGAGCAGCACGAGCGCGCCGCGCAGTTGCTTCCCGCGGAATCGACCCACGTGACCGGTCATGTCGGCCACGGCGTGCGAGCGCTCGGCGAGCTGTCGCGCGAGGACCTCACGCATGCGCGCCATCCCGTCCGCGACCGGCGCGACGAGGCGTTCGAGGCGCGCGTCGGAGGCGCTCACG
>CAZKIY010000062.1:11716-17511 GCA_964552875.1 uncultured Planctomycetaceae bacterium | reverse complement strand
GAGCGCATCACGATTTTCAAGTAAGCCGAGTCGTCGAGGACCATCTCCTCGACCGTCTCGCCGATCGGTCGGATCGCGGCCGCGATACCGGGGATCCCGTTCCCTGCGGGATAGATGCCCAGCGTCGTGACGCCGTACTCGACTACCTTCCGGAGGTCGCGAGACTTCGGGTAGAGCTCGTCCACCGCCTTCACGTCGGGGCTGAAGTCGTCGCCGCCCTCGCTGTCTTGGCCGATGCGCGTGTAGCAGGACACGAGACCCGGCATGACGGTCCAGTTCGGACGATCTAGGATCGGAACGCCGCGTTCGATGGGCAGGTCCTCGCCGATCAGGACGATCTTGCCGTCCTCCACGAGGATCACGGGGTTCAAGACGACGCCCTTGGCCACCGTCTCGGCGCGGCCGACTCGAATCGCGATCGGACCGCCCGCGAACGCGGGGGTCGCGAGGAGCGCGCCGATGAAGAAGGAATGGGATCTCAGCATGGGAACACCCTAGAACCACTGCCCATCGCGACGGCGGTCGTACTCGACCAAGCCATCGATGAAGACGACTTCGACCCGCGAACGCGGATCGAGCGGCTCGCCCGTGCGCAGCACCACGTCGGCATCCTTGCCGACTTCCAGGCTGCCCACGCGGTCATCGAGCCCGAAGACGCGCGCCGGCGCGATCGTCACGGCGCGCAACATCGTGTGAGAATCCGCGCCGTAGCGCGCCGCCACCGCGCCTTGGAGGAAGAGTTCCTCCTGAGGCACGACGGGAGAGTCCGTGTTCAAGCTCAAGTTCCGCGCGCCGGCTTCGAGGTAGCGCGCCGCGGTTCCCGTGATCTTGCCGTCGCGCGTCGTCGAGAAGTCGATCTCGCGCGGTCCGACGTTCAGAGGAACGCCTTGCTCGACCAACCATGGCGCCGTCATGTGCGCGTCGAAGCAACCGTGTGACAACACCGCGCGCGCTCCGTACTTCACGTGCCACATCCGAGCAGCTGCGGGATATCCATCGGAACCCGCGCTGTGGATCAGGACGGGCAGTTCCCGCGCGTGCACCTTCTGCAGATTCTCGAGCATCGGCGTCGAGGTCCCCTCGCGGTTCGCGACGCGCGCTTCCTCGTTCCACTGCTCGAGGATCCACGAGAGACCAGCGCGCGTCGCGCCCAGGTCGCCCGCGCGACGTTCGGGATTGTAGGACTGCGCGACCTTCATGCCGCCCGGGTTCTTGATGGTCGCTTCGTCGTAGGTCGTGCCCGCGGTCTTCGCCTTGAAGAGGATGCCGAATCCGCCGATCGACGTGCCGCTGCCCGGGATCCCGAACAACGTCGTGACCCCGCCCGCACAAGCGAGGCGAATCGCGCGATTTCCCGGCACGAATCCGGCCGAAGCACGCAGGTCCGCGTTCACCGGGTACACCATGTCGTTGATGTCGCCGCCTGGGCCTTGCACGTGCGCGTGCAACTCGACCATGCCCGGCGAGGCCCACAGATCGAGTCGCTCCTCGACTGGGTAGCCCGCGGGGACTTCCCGATCCGGCCCGACATAGGCGATGCGGCCGTTTTTCACGAGGACGAGCCCCGGACCGTACGTCGCATCGTCGTCGTCGACGGTCAGCACGCGACCGCAGCGGATCGCGACCCCGAGCTCACCCGGCTCCAGCGCATCGAGGTCCGCCGTCCGCTTCGACGCGCACGAAGACGCCAGCGCCACGCTCACGAGGAGCGCGAAGGCGAGCATCGTGCGTTGGGAGCGCGGCGCGGGCATCAGAAGCGCCGCCTCATCGTCTTCGTGTCGTAGACGCGCGTGCCTTCGATCCATACGGCCTCGATCGCCGTTCGCGGATCGATGGGATCGCCCGTCAGGAACAAGAGGTCCGCCTCCTTGCCAGGCTCGATGCTGCCCACGCGATCGGCGATCCCCGCCGTGATCGCGGGAATGATCGTCAGGCCGCGAACCGTGTCCACATTGGAGTCGTCGAAGCCGTAGCGCGCTCCCGTGGTCGCCTGCAAGAACAGTTCTTCCTGCGGGATCACCGGCGAGTCCGTGTTGAAGCCGATGCGCTTCATACCGGCCTTCTGGTACTGGGCCGCGATGCCGAGGATCGCTTCGGGATTACTGCCGGTCCAATTGATGAACTGGCGCGTGGGAACTTCGACGACGCGCGGTCCGAGGATCGCGTTCACACCGAGGTCCTTCGCGAAACCGGCGAGCTTGTATCCGGCCATTTCGCCGTGATCGATGTAGACGTCGAGGCCGAGTTCCTTCTTCACCATCGTCAGCGTCGTGAGCACGACCTGATAGATCTGCGTATGCGTCGAGATCTGCGTCTTCTTCGTCGCCAGCCAGCGGAAGATCTCGAGGTCGAACTCATAGCGCGGCTCTACGCCGCCGTTCTTCTCGTGGTCTTCCCAGCGCTTCGCGTACAGCATTCCACGGCGGAACATCCAGCGCGTGTTCCAGTTCATGAACGAGCGGCCGACGCCGACCGTCCAACCCTCGGGGTTGCCCGCTTGCGCGAGCTTCATCGACCCGGGGTTCCTGACCAGCGCGTCTTCGTAACGCTCGAGGCCTGTCTTCAGCAGCACGCCCTGTCCGCCGACGTTCACGCCCGAACCGGGGATGAAGAGGATCGTCGTGACGCCGCCCGCGAGTCCCCGCTCGAGTGCGGGATTCGATGGGACCACCGACGCCGAGACGCGCAGGCCGGGATTCACGAGATAGACCATCTCGTTGATGTCCATCGTGCCGCCGACGTGCGCGTGCAGGTCGATGTAGCCGGGGCAGATCCATTTGTCCGATGCGTCGAGGACTTCGTAGCCCGCCGGGATCGTCATCGTGCGCGCCGGACCGACCGCTTCGATCAGGCCCTCGCGCACGAGGAGGATCGCGTTGTCGACGAATTGCGGTCCCTCGTCGGGGACGGTGAGCACCTTCTTGGCGCGGATCGCGAGGCCCGGGCCGCCGACTTCGCCCGCGAGCGGCGCGCGACCGACCGGTGCGGTCGGCTTGCCGCCGTGCTGCGCGGCGAGCGCCGTCGTCGCGAGTGCAATCGCGGTGGTCGCGGTGGGTAGCGCTGCAGGCTCGACGGTCGGAACCGCGAAGACGTTGGCGAGCGTCGCGGCGACCACCGTCGTGATCGCGAGCGTCCACGCCGTCCTGCGCGCCATCGATCCGCGGCGAGAACCCCGTTCGGTTGTCGGCGTGCGCATCACCAGATCCTCCCGTCGGCGGCGGCGTCGTAGACACGCACGCCTTCGATCCACACGAGCTCGACCGCGCTGCGCGGATCGATGGGATCCCCCGTCGTCACGAGCACGTCGGCATCCTTGCCCGGCGCGAGGCTTCCGACGCGGTGAGCGATGCCGACGGTCGTCGCCGGAACGATCGTGAGCCCGCGGAGCGAGTCGAGCCGCGAATCGTCGAACCCGTAGCGAACGCCGACCGCGGCTTGCAGCGGCAGCTCTTCCTGCGGAATGACCGGCGAATCCGTGTTGAAACCGACGTTCGGATGGCCGTTCTGCTGATAGCTCGCGGCGATGCCGAGGATCTTGCCGTCCGTGTCGAGAATCTGCGACGGCGGATCGACCGCGCGCGGCCCGAGGATCGCATCGACGCCGAGCTTCGCCGCGTAGCCCGCGAGTTTGCTGCCGTACCACTCGCCGTGATCGATGAAGACGTCCAGCCCGAGTTCCTTCTTCACCATGGTTAGCGTCGCCAGCACCACTTGGTAGCGCTGCGTGTGCGTCGAGATCTGCGCCTCTTTCGCGACAAGCGGCGGGAACACGTCCCACTGGATGTCGCGCGGCACCGCCTCGCCGTTCTCCTCGGCGCGGGCACGGAGCTTGGCATACGCGACTCCTCGCTCGAACGTGTCGCGCGTGTTCCAGTTCATCAAGCTGCGCCCGACGCCGATCGCCCAACGTTCGGGGTTCCCGGCCTGCGCGAGCTTCAGCGAGCCCGGATCGCGGATGACCATGTCCTCGTACTTCGCGAGGCCGGTCTTCAGCAGGATCCCCTGCCCCCCCATGTTCGTCGCCGAACCCGGGATGTAGAGCACGCTCGTCACGCCGCCTGCGACAGCGACCTTCAAGAGCGGGTTGCCCGGCACCACGGTCACCTTCGCGCGCAACTCGGGATTCGTCAGGAACACCGCGTCGTTGATGTCGCCGAGTCCGCCGGGTCCGCCCGCGATGTGACAATGGAGGTCGATGAACCCCGGACACAACCAGCGCGTGCCCTGATCGACGACCTCGTATCCAGCCGGGATCGCGAGTTCGCGCGCCGGGCCGATCGCCTCGATCCGTCCGTCGCGCACGAGAAGGACGGGACGATCGACCACATCGCGACCTTCCGCGCCACATCCGATCGCCTTGGCGGCGAGGATGGCCAAGCCGCGCGCGCCCGGTTCGCCCGGGCGTGGTGCCGGTGCTGCATCGGTGACGGCGGCGAGGAGTAGCGCGGTGAACATCGTGCTCAGCGCACTTCCTTGCCCGCGACCCACACACGCAGCACGGACGACGACGGCGAGAGCGGCGAACCGTCCATCACCAAGATGTCCGCGTCCATTCCCGGCGCCAACGTGCCGACCCGATCTTGGATCGCGAGCATGCGCGCAGCGTCCGAGGTCAACGCGCGCATCGCAGCCTCCGCTCCGAGCCCCTGCGAAACGGCGTACGCAGCCATGAGCGGCACGTCGATCGCGCCTTCTTCGGCCGCGGAGTGGAACGCGACGGGGATCCCGGCCGCGACGAGCTCGGCGTAGCGATTGCGCTTGCGCGCACCCGTCTCGGGCGTCGCGCGAACGACGTCGTGAGTCGGCAAAATGCCCGCGATGCGACCGACGATCTGGTCGGCGACCTTCCAGGCTTCCTCCGCGCCGTAGAGCACCGGGCGGATGCCGACTTCCTCGAACGCCTCGACACAGGCGAGGATTTCGTCCTCACGCGCGACCTCGACCACGACGGCTGCTTCCCCCACCATCGCTCGACGCAAAGGCTCGAGTTCCGGATCGAGGCCGGGCGACTTCGGCTCACCTTTGATCTCGGGCTTCTTCTCGTCCTTCGGCTTGCGGAGCTCGGAAGGACGCGCGACCTCGTACTCGGTCGCGGTCTGCGCGAACTCGATGTCAGCCGAAGTCCCGGCGACGGAGACCTTGGCTTTCAGCTTGCCGTCCTTCGTCTCGCCGACGAGTTCGACGAGTCCGCGCGTGCCTTCGCCGCGCAACTCGAGCTTGTGTCCATCGCGCTTGCCTTGGACCGAGATCAGCGCGTCCGAGAGCGACGCTGAACGCAGTGAGCCCGTGAGTTGGCCCTTCTCTTCGAGGACGTACAGGCGGATGCGCGCCTCCTGGAAGGGCGGCAACGTGAGCTTCGCTTCCCAAGCACCGGTCACCGGCTTCGGCGGCTCTTCCTCGCCCTTCTTCTTCTTCTTGTCCTTCTTCTCGCCCTCGCCGTCCTTCTTCTCGGGCTCCTTGGCGTCGGCGTCGCCTTCCTTCTTCTCGCCATCCTTCCCGGCGTCGGCCGACTCGTCCTTCTTCTCGCCTTCCTTCGCGGCATCGGCGGCGGCAGGTGCGTCTTTCGGCGGAGTCCACGACGCGAGCTTGGTTTCGTACTCGTCCCAACGCTTGGCGTACTCAGCAGCTTTCTTGAGGCGCTCGCGCAGTGCAGTGCCGGACTCGCGGCGATTGCGTTCGCTCCACGCGAAGCGCAGCGCGCACGTCGCGTCGACGACCATCGCGTCCGGATCCTGACCCGCGGGCTTGTAGGCCATCATCGGCGCACCCGTGCGGCTCGGTCCGCGCGGCGAGAG
>CAZKIY010000062.1:10307-11616 GCA_964552875.1 uncultured Planctomycetaceae bacterium | reverse complement strand
AGCACTTCGCCCGGGGAAATCACGGTTCCGTCACCGACGTGGAGTTCGTCGACTTGGATGACCGTGACGCCCACCGGTGCGGGCGCGATCGCTTTCGCATCGGGGTAGGCACCCGCTCGCGCCAAGTCCTCGACGTCGAACGCGAGTTCGCCACCAACCCATGTCGCGAGTGCGGCCCCGCCCTCGAGCGGATGCGACGCGTACACGGCGATGTCTGCATCTTTGCCCGGAGTGAGACTGCCGACGCGATCGGCGACCCCCAGGATTTCGGCCGCTGAGAGCGTGATCGCACGCAGAGCGATCTCAGGGTCGAGTCCGCCGCGCGACAGCAGGCGCGCGGCGAGGCGCAGGTCCGCCGCCGAACCCGTCTGCGGGGGTGCGATCGCGAAGAGCACGCCCGCTTCGGCCAACTTGGCCGCTGCATCGAACCTCGGCCAGCGTACGTCGGGATCCTTGCCGCGATCGGCGCCCGCGCGATTCGGCGCGATCGGCGCGTCGACGATCACGGATGCACGCGCATCCGCGAGTTCCTTCACCACGTCCGCGGCCTCGTTCGCGCCGTCGACGACGAACGATTGACCGTTCTTCGCGAACAGCTCGACCACCGCGCGGATCTCGACAGCCGTGTCGGCGGTGATGCGCCAGGGAATGCGCGCACCCATCAGGGAGCGCAGTTCCTCGCCGACTCCGTAACCGTACTCGTCCGCTGCCGGCGCACCGCTCGAGTCCTGCGCGAGGGCGAAGAGTTCGCGGAACGCGACGATCGAGCCTGCGAGCGAGCGCGGGAGTTCTTGTTTGACGAGGCCCAGGCCGACATCGGCCGTGGCCGGAATCGGCGGCTTCCAATAACCGGGAGAATTGCGCGCGTCGAGACCGACCGATCCGTGGATCGAGGCCGGATCGCGCAGGGTCCGCGCGAGTGCATCGGTCTCTCCCGCGAGCTTCACGACCGCGCCGACGCCGGCGACGAGGCGATTGCGCGCTGGCGCCAAGTACGTCGTGGTCACGCCCTCTTGGAGCGCGAAAATGTACGACGCGTAGGGATCGAAGTTGTCGGCTGCGCGCAGGAACGGGTTCGCGCTGCGCTCGTCCGGTCGCGGTCCGCCGTAGTTGCTGTCCGCGGAGACGAGTCCCGGCGTGATGACCGCGTCGGGGCCGTAGTCGAAGACGCGGGCACCCGCGGGGATCGCGACGTCCGAACCGACGGCCACGATCTTGCCTTCACGCAGGAGGACGACGCCGTTTTGGAACACGCGTCCACCGTCGACCGCATGGACGGATCCGGCGCGCAACGCGACGGTACCGGCTG
>CAZKIY010000062.1:7332-10207 GCA_964552875.1 uncultured Planctomycetaceae bacterium | reverse complement strand
TTGTCCTGACTGCGGTCGTACACGAGGTTGCCGTCGAGCACGACGTACTGCACGGTCGTCGTCACGGCGAGCGGATCGCCGGAGAGGAGCAGGATGTTGCCGTCCCGACCGTTCTCGATGGTTCCGAGTCGGTCCCCGAGGCGCAGGATCTCCGCCGGGACCTTGGTCGCGGCCGCGATCGCTTCTTCGCGCGGGATGCCGTAGCCGACGCACGTCGCAGCTTGGAACCACAGCGATTGCGTGCTGGAGTTCTGAGACTGCAGCGCGAAACGCACCTTTTTCTCGCGGAAAACGCCGGGAACGAACGTTTCGATCTCACGACCCGTGATCGGGTCGCGTTCGATGTAGAGCAGTTGCGGTGCGAGCACGACGGGCACGCCCGACTCGGCGATGCGATCCGCGGCTTTCCACGCGTCGCCCTCGAGGACGAGCACGGTGTTCGCGAGGAATCCGTTCTCGCGCGCGATGTCGAGTGCTTGCGTCACCGACACGGCGCCGTCACATGCGACGAACGCCATGAGCTTGCCTTCGACGAGACGCAGCAGCGGCTCCTGCTTCTCGTCGACTTCGCCGCGCGGCACGATCTCGAGATCGGAGACTTTCCAGGTGGACGCGCCGTCCATCGCGCGCCCCTTCTTGTTCTCGTCCTTCTCGGGATCTCGCCCCTGGAACAGCGCTTCACGGCGCGCGGTGTCCTTGCCGTCCTTCTTGTCCTGGACGAGCTTCTCGAGATGCATGCGCAACTCGCGGAACGCGCGGCGCACGGCTTGCGTTTGGAGCGCGCGCGCGCGGCCCGGTCTGGCAACTGCGATCTTCACGCCCGACGCCGGTCGCAACGTCATGTCCTCGATCGTCAAGCCGAAAGGCTTCACGACTCGCCCCTGTCCGCCGATCGCGCACAGGTTGCCCTGCTGGACGTTGATCGCGAGCACGCCCTGGCGCAGGCAGTCCTCGAAGTAGAAGTTGATCGGGTCGATCGAGTCGCGCACGTCGAGGAACGGCGCGACTTCGATGTTCTCGTTGGGCCGATCCATGCCGCGCGACGAGTGCGCTTCGACCCAACCGGGGAACGCGACGAGCTCGGGATGGTCGATCACCTCGGCGTCCCACGAACCCTTGGCGTCCGCGCCCACGCTTTGGATCCGGCCGCCCTCGATCACGATCGTGCCGTTTTCGATGTCCGGCCCGGCGTTCGTGATGATCCGACCCACCTTGATCGCGAGCCGGCCGTCACCGGCGCGCGCATCGGGAGCGAGGCACAGGATCGCGGCGGTGAGGGTCAAGCCGCACGCGGCGCGTTTCGTCGTCATCGTCATCGAAGATCTCCAGACATTCGTGTTCTTCATCGTGGCTCAGCGCGCGATCTCGGCGCCCCGCACCGCATTCCAACCCTCGTAGCGCAACACGCCGTCGACGATCGTCGCCACGACGCGTGTGCCGGGTTGGAAAGGTTCACCGCTCCAGAGCACGAGGTCGGCGTCCTTGCCGACCTCGAGTGTTCCCACGCGTGCATCGACGCCGATGAGCATCGCCGGCGTCGATGTGACGGCGGCCAGCGCGCTCTCGAAGCCGATACCGCCGGCCATCGCGTATCCAGCCTGGATCGCGAGGCGATCGCTCACGTCTCCGGATCCGTGACCCGACAGCGCGAACGGCACACCCGCGTCCTCGAGCACTTTCGCGACGTTCCATGCCATCAGCGAGTTCTCGCGCGTGCGCGCGCTGGCCGGGAACGGCGGGAGCACCACGGCCGTCTTGCTGCGTGCGAGGAGTTGCGGTTCCTTCCACGCCTCCGCGCCCGCGTCGATCACGAAGCGCGGCGTGTTCATGCCTTGGAACTCGGGCCGTGACTCGACCTCTTCACGCAGGAAGACCGCGGTGCGGATGTCCTGCGTCGTCCACGCCTGGATGAAGATCGGCATCTTGCCCTGGAGCGCGGCGATCAGCGTCGCGGTCCCGGCATCCTTCGTGTCGCGTTTCTCGGCGGCGTTGAAGAAAGCGTTCCGCCACTCCCATTCGACGCCCATGCGCGTCGTCGGACGACGTGAGTAGAAGTCGGTTGGTCGACCGAACGCGGGGTGGTTGCCCGAGCTCGGCTCCGAACCCATCGAGCCGCGCAGGACAGCATCGGCGCGCAACGTGCGGGCGCTGATCGACTCCGGGCCTGCGGTCTTGAGCGCGACGGACAGCCCACCGATGACGTTGCGATCGGTCGGCGAAACGAGGACGGTGGTCACGCCGTTGCGCAGCTGCCGATCCCAATCCAGCGCGAAGGGATCCAAGGTGTCTGCGACGCGCAGATGCGGCGTGACTTCCTTCGACTGCTCGACGCTGTACCAGTTCGTGACGCGCACGCCGATGTCGACGAAACCCGCCGTGACCGCGTAGACGCTCAATCGATCGCGCGGACGTTCGCCGTCGTCTCCCGCTCCGGGCGTGACGGCCGAGATCTTGCCGGCGCTCACGACGACGAGGCCCTTCTCGAGGTTGCGGCCCGTGCCCGTGTAGACGCGCTCCGCTTGGATCGTCCAAGCGCGTTGTTCGGGCTCTTCCGTGCCGGGCAGTGCGACCGAGAGGACGAATGCAGCGAAGAAGCTCATCACTTCGACTCCTTCGGGCCGTTCTGATTCGCGCGCTCGACAGTGAGGGCTTTTCCGGCCGATATCACGACTTCCGCGCGCGTGGCGAGGTCGAGCGGGTCTCCGCTCCACAGCACGAGCTCGGCCTCGAGGCCGCGCTCGATGCGACCGATCCGCGCCTCGACACCACTGATCTTCGCAGCGTTCGCGGTGAGGCCGCGCCATGCCGCCTGGGACTCGAGCCCCGCTCGCACGCACAGCGCAGCGGAAAGTCGGAGCAGATCCGGGTGATTCCA
>CAZKIY010000062.1:5328-7232 GCA_964552875.1 uncultured Planctomycetaceae bacterium | reverse complement strand
GCCGTGGTCCCGCTCGTGATGCCGCTCGAATCCGGCGTGACGAGCAGGCTCGTGATACCCGCGTTCCAAAGGGGCGCGAAGTCGGCCGATCGTCCGTCGACGGGGATGCCCATGCGCGCTTCGGGCATAGCCGGACGCGTCGAGTCGCGCGTTTCACCGACCGCGCCGGCTGTCCCGTGCAGAGCGATCATGCCCGCCGTGAGCATGCCTGCGTGCTCGAGAACTTCAGCGCCGTCGGGGATCTCGACGTCCGTACCGACGGCCCGGATGCGTCCGTCCTCGACGACGACGATCGCGTTCTCGAGGACCTTGGTCCCGGTCCAAATCGAGCGCGCGCGGATCGCGAGCGGAGCGTCGGACGACGCGAGTCGAGTCGCGGCGGGCGCAAGCGGAGCGACCGACGGCAACGCTGCAGCCGCGAACGCGAGGAGGTTGTGGATCAAGACGTCAGTTCTCCGGCGTCACGACGACGCGGCCCGAGGCGATCGTGAATCGGACACTGCTCGTCGACTCGAGCGGCGGACCGTCGAGGACGAGGAGGTCGGCATCCTTGCCTGCTTCGACGGTGCCGATGCGGTCGGCGACGTCGAGGGCACGCGCTGCCCCGATCGTGAGCGCTTCGATGGCGTCGTCGCGCGAAAGACCGTGCGCGATCGCGAGACCTGCGAGGAGGGGCAGGTCGCGGGTCGCCGCCGGATCGCGACCGCCGGAGCCGAGGAGCACCGTCACCCCGTGACTGGCCAAACGACCCGCGAGCGACAGGTCGTGCGCTTCGAGTTCGTCCGGACGCGATCGACCGAGAGGAGTCGGCCAAACCATGACCGGGATGCGGCGCTCCGCGAGTTGCGACGCTTGGAACCCGGCTTCACTACCGCCCGCGATGACGAGACGCACACGGCCGAGCGACTCCGTGCCGGCGAGCAGCGATCGGATCTCCGCCGCGCGCTCGACGCCGACGAAGAGCGGCAACCGTCCGTCCACGGCGCGGGCGATGACTTCGTTGTCCTCGTCGAAGCGCGGTGCCTGCGGCTTCTTCTCGTCCTTGAACTTCTTCTCCTCGAACTTCTTGTCCTTCTCGGTCGCTTCCTTTTGGGCCTTTTCGCGGTCTTTCTTGGCCTTCTTGAACTCCTTGTCGAGTTCGGCGTCCTTCTCGGCGACCTTCTTCTTCCAGTCCTCGAGCTCGTGGCGGTGCTCGTTCAGGGCGATCAGGTAATTCTTCCCGGATTGCAGGGCCGCGACGATGCGCTCGACGGATTCGGCCCGATCGAACGGATCCTGCGCGCGGTCGCCCGGGACCATCTGGACGCCGTCCGCCGTCTCGACGAACTGGGGACCGGAGGGCAGGCTCAAGCCCGCGGTCATCCAGAGGTTGCTCGCGTCGGAGACGATGGCTTCTTCCGGTGCGAGCCCCGGCACGAGCCGGACCACGGCCCCTTGACCGCCGTTGCGGGCCTGAGGTCCGAGTTGAACGCGCGCGGACGTCACGCCGGCACGCAGGGCTTCGCGACGCAGATGATCGAGGTTGAACGGATCGAACCCATCGATCGAGCGCGTAGCCGCCGTCGCGTTGACCTCGTTCAGCGCGTCACCGCCGACTCCGAGCGCCGACCAAGGATCGATGAACCCGGCGCAGACCCAACGCCCCTCGACGACGCGCGCGCCCTCGGGTGCTTCGAGGTCGGTCCCCACGGCGACGATGCGTCCGTCGCGTACGAGGACTTGGGCCGCGTCGAGGACGCGACCTGGGCTGACGAGGACGTGTTCCGCGCGGACCAGGAGGGTCTCGCGCGCCGGCAGCGTCGCGTCTTGCGCGCTGGCGGTGCCAGCGAAGAGGACGAGCGCGGCCTGGCCCACGTTCGTGTGCATGCGGGGGCTCCCGGAGAGGAGAGAGGACAGGAGCACGA
>CAZKIY010000062.1:0-5228 GCA_964552875.1 uncultured Planctomycetaceae bacterium | reverse complement strand
CCCACGTTCGTGTGCATGCGGGGGCTCCCGGAGAGGAGAGAGGACAGGAGCACGAGTCGCCTGGAGGGGAGTCGCGATCCGTTCGAGGAGGGGGGGGGCAACCGCGCGGCAGAGGGCCGAACGGTGGGGTCGGGATCCTACCCACCATCCGCGCACAGCGTGAGGGGACGAAGGGTCTGAGATGGGTATCCGGGCTCGGATTACGGCTGGCTTACCCCGTGCGCGTTGCGCGGCGCGCGGAGATGCTCCCGCACTGCGAATCGATCGTCCAACCGGCAGTGATTTCCAGGTCGGGCCTGCTTACCGGTCGGCAGATGTCGGGAACTTCATCCCCGTCGCGAGAACAGAGGAATTCCTTGTGGTTCCCGAGGGAATTCGCATTCGCGCTCCGAGGGGTCAGCGGCTGACGTCCTGGATGGGAGTCGAGTGGAAAAGGTCGCTTCACCCCCTGCTCCTCGAGAGCGGGTACTGGACGAACAGGCTCCGCGAACTGCGACTTTCCCGCGTCTCCCTGGTCCTGATCCCGCGACCCGAACTCTCCTCGAACGGGATCGAGGTCGACGAGTTTCGCGTGCGCGCGCACGACGGCATCCGCCTCTGGGGCCTTCGGGCGCGCAGTCGTTTCGGGAGCCACAGCGCGCGAGTTCGCGTAGTCGGCCCGTCGGACCTGCCCAAGATCGACAGCGCGGCCGTTCTGCGGGGCGAGGCCGAATTCGTGTTCCAGGAACCCGCGGGCCGCCGCCTCGAAGATCGCGTGCTCGACGTCCTGCGCGTCTGCCACTTGGCTGGTGAGGTCAGTTCCTCCGCGGCTCGCGTCGAGTTGGTCGCGCCCGCCGGTTGCCGCGCCCCGGATGAGTTCCTGATCGCGAGTCAGCTCCTGGCGGATGAACAGCGCGGTCCGGCGGGGAACGCCCCGCTCGATGAAACCGCGGGTTACGGCGTCGCCTGATCGCGGGATTCGGGCGGAGGTCGGGTCAGAAACGAGATGTGCGCTGGGCTTCCAGCGCACATTTTGCATTTTTCTTACCGGAGGCTCTGTTGCTGCCTTTCCCCTCGCGCACCGCGCGCGCAGGCCCTCAGTACGCGCTGGTCCCCTTAGCTCCCGACACGATCGCGACCGAGGCCGAGGCCCCGAGCCGCGTAGCGCCGGCCGCGATCATCGTCTGCGCGTCTTTTTGGTCGCGGATCCCGCCCGACGCCTTGACGCCCAAGCTCGGCCCCACGACCGAGCGCATCAATGCGACATCCTTCGCAGTGGCCCCGCCCTTGGAAAATCCGGTCGAGGTCTTCACGAAGTCGGCGCCCGCGGACTTCGCGGCTTCGCACGCGGCGACCTTCTCCGGATCGGTGAGCAGCGCCGTCTCGAGGATGACCTTCAGCTTGGCGCCCATCCGATGACACGTCTCGGCGACGGCGGTGATATCGCGGCGCACGAACTCGCGATCGCCCGACTTCAGCGCGCCGACGTTCATGACCATGTCGATCTCGCAGGCGCCGTCCTCGATCGCGCGCCGCGCTTCGTAGACCTTGACCTCGGTCACGCTGGCGCCGAGCGGGAACCCGACGACGCAGCAGACCGCGACGCCCGAACCGCTGACGATCTCGGCGCAGCGGCGCACCCAGGTGCCGTTCACGCAGACGCTCGCGAAGCGGTGCGTGCGCGCTTCGTCGCACAACTGGTCCACCTCGGCCGCGGTCGCTTCGGGCTTGAGCAGTGTGTGGTCGATCGCCCCGGCGAGCCCGCCGAGTCGGCCTGAATCGCCCGATCGAACGCCCACGCGGCACGCGCCGGCTTGCACGACTTCGTCGACCTGCTCCGGACAGACTTCGACGCAGACGGACGAGCAACCCCAACCCGAGATGCTCTCGGGTCCGTGCTCCAGGATCTGCCGCGCGATCTCCTCGAGGATGCGTTCGAGGGTGGCGGCGTCGACGGTCGCGGAAGCGGGGGCACTCATGGGAGTGGGAGGATAGCGCGAGGGGCGATCCGCCGCCGATCGCGAGTCCATCGCGAGCGACTCTGGACCGCTCACCTTCCAGTGACTCGCGGTTGCGAGACAACGAGTCGCCGAAGCACGGTCGCGGACTCGTTCCAGCGGCTTGGACGCGACGCTTGCGTCGACTTGACCGGGCAGCTCAACCGCGCGTGTAGCGCCGCTCGATCTCGACGATCTTCTGGACGCGGCGACCGTGGCGTTCCTCGCCGTCGGCCGTGCCGAGGAAGGCGCGAACCACCGTGCGGGCCTGCTCGGGCGTCAAGTGCTTCGCGCCGAGCGTGAGGACGTTCGCGTAGTTGTGCTCGCGCGCGTTCTTCGCCGTCGATTCGTCCCAGCAGTTCGCGGCGAGCACGCCGGGCACCTTGTTCGCCGCCATCGCCGAACCGATGCCCGCGCCGTCGACGACGATCGCGAAGCGCGCATCGCCGCGTGCCACGAGTTCGGCCGCCGCGCGGGCGAAGTCCGGGTAATCGACGGGATTCTCGTCGCGCGTGCCGACGTCCTGAACTTCGCAACCCATCGAGCGGAGGAGCGTCACGATCTCGCACTTCAACTTGTATCCGCCGTGATCCGAGCCGATCGCGACGCGCATAGTCCCGCTGCGCCCGGCGACGCGTTCTTCGAGACGGATGCGGCGACGCCACGCTTCCTCGCGCGCGAGGTCGGTGACGATCGCACCGCGCGGCAAGTCGTACGCACCGCCGTCGGGCACTCCCGCGAGATCGCGCGCGGTGACGAGATCCCCGCCGCGACGCGCTGGGGCCGCGGCTTCGTCGGTAGCCGGACGGTCGGGACCGTTCTGCGGCGTGAAGGTGACGTGGACGCCCGCTGCGCGTTCGACGCCGCGCGCTTCCGGCCGACCGCTCGCGTGGTGCGCGCGGCCGCGCTCGGACATGACGCGGCCGACGACACGCTTCACCAACGCGGAGAGATCGTGCGATGCGCTCATCGGGGCGGGGAGTCTAGCGTCAGTGGCCGACCGGATTCATGGCTCCCGCCGCGTAGAGCAGCGAGAGGATCACGACGATCAACGCTTCACCCGCGATGAAGCCCGACGCGAGCGGCAACATCCAGCCCTCCGTGCCCTTCGGGTCGCGACGGCGGAACGCCCATTCGATGCACGCGCCGACGAACATGCTCGTGACGTAGAAGCCGGGGACGAGCATGCCGATGCCGATTCCGGTCGGCGACGGGACCCAGGTGCGGATCGACTTCCGTTGCTCGAGCACCGTGAAGAGGATTCCGAGCACGATCCCGACGCCGAGCGCCCAGAGCGCGCTCTCATGGATCGACTCGATCCCCTTGCCGAGGAGCTTCGCGAAGCCGACCCACTTCTGTGAGATCGGGCTCGGGAGCGCGTTTTCGCCTGTGAATCCGTATTGCTGGCGGAGCAGCGGATAGACGATGGCCGTCGCTCCCGCGCCGATCGGGACGGCCATGAGCTGCACGTACGCCAGGTAGCGCGGCTTCGATCCGATCATGTCGCCCGTCTTGTAGCTCTGCACGAGACCTTCCGACGTCGCCGCGACCGTACCGGTCAATCCGCTGGCCGCCATGTTCGTCGGGATGTTGCCCGGCGCGACGGCACCGAAAACACCTTGCATGAGATTCGACAGCGCGCTGATCGGACCCCAGTTCGTCTCGCCGAGCACGCGCAGTCCGACCAGCATGAGCGGAATCGTCAGCACCAGCGCCAACAACACTTCCCAGATCGGCATGCCCAGCGCGAAGTGCTGGATCAGCACGATCGCGATCACCGAGAGCACCGATCCGACCGCGACCCAGCGCAGGGAAAGTTCGTCGGGATCCGCACTCGCGCCCGAGAGATTCTTGAACGTACGGGCGAGGACGCGCCAGTTCAGGAACAACGCCGTGAGCCCGCCCGCCACCATCATGCCGGTCGCGGGCCACATGACCCACAAGAGGAGGTCGCGCTTGCTGAAGCCCGGTGCGAGGACTCCGCTGTCGGAGAGCAGCACCGGCGCGATCACCCACGACAAAGCCATGCCGACGAACATGTTCGCGCAGATGCGAACCCCGATGATCATCCCCGAGCCGATCGTGAGCAGTCCCCACGAGAAGCCGACTCCGGTCAGCGCGGAGTAGGAATTGACCGGGATCACGACGATCTCGGCGATCCAAGCGCGCATGTACGCCCACGTCACGAGCGCCGACGACGCCAGTCCGGCGATCATCGATTGGATCGCCGTCCTGGCCTGAGCGCCGCGCGAATCCAGCACGATCAGCGTCTCACCCGCCGCGAGTCCGTCGGGGAATGGCAGCTTCTCGTCGACGATGAAATGCCGGCGCAGCGGAACGGCCATGAACACGCCGAGCATTCCCGCCGACGTGAGCCACGCGAACGTCTGCCACGGCGAGAACGAGTGCTCGGCCCCGATCGTGCCGTCCGCGATCAGGATGTCGAAGGCCGCGAGCACGACGCACATGAACGCCGTCTGTCCGGCGACGGTGCCGGCCGCCTGCGCGAGATTGCTTTCCCAGCGCAGCGCGCCGCCACGCGAGATCGCGGCGAGCGCGAGCCAGCCGAAGAACGCGGATACGACGGCGATGTTCGGCCCGAACCCGAGCTTCAAGACGACGTACGGGTAGGCCGAGCCGATCACCGCCGCGACCGCCATCGCGACGAGCACTCCCCGCAACGTGAACTCACGCGCGCCCGGCGGACGCACCTTGGCCTGAGACAGGTCGACTTCGCTCTCTGAAAGGGGGGCGTGGCTCATGTGCTCACGGTAGCGCGCGATCTCCGCGCCGAGACGAGTGAATCAGCGGCGACTTGGAGTCGCCGGTCCGTCACGTGACGCGTGCCGACAAGCGCGGCACCGCCGCTTCGAGCAGGTCGCAGAAGCGCCGCGACGCTTGTTTGCCGACCTCGACGACCTCGGCGTGGTTCAGCGGTCCGGGCGACAATCCCGCGGCGAGATTCGTGATGCACGAGATGGCCGCGACCCGAATCCCGGCCGCGCGCGCGGCCTGCGCCTCGCACACCGTGCTCATCCCGACCGCGTCCGCGCCGAACGAAGTCAGCCAGCGGATCTCGGCCGGCGTCTCGTAGCTCGGTCCGATCACGCCGACGTACACGCCTTGCTCGAGGGGCACTCGGCTCGCGATCGCCGCTTCGTCGAGCGCGGCGCCGAGCTGTACGTCGTACGGATTCTCCGCGCCGCGCTCGTCGGGCAAGAGCGCCGTCCGCCCCTGCAAGTTCACGTGATC
>CAZKIY010000061.1:9138-17550 GCA_964552875.1 uncultured Planctomycetaceae bacterium | reverse complement strand
GGCTCGATCGGCGTGATCGTCGGGGCGCTCTCGATGTGGGGTTTCGCGAGCGCGCAGACGCTCGTGCACGACGCCAACGATCCGTGGTTCGCAGCACTCGACCCGTGGATCGCCGCGTGTCTACTCGTCGCGCTGCTCGGCGCGGCGATCGGTTGCACGCTCCCGCGAGTCCGTCGCGCGCGACCCGAGAACGTGTGGTTCGGCGTGTGGATCCCCTTCGCCACCGTCGGCCTCGCCGTCGCGATGCTGGAGCCCGCCGCGAGCCTGATCTTCGTCGTGCCCGCGCTCGTCGCGTCGGTCGCGGCGTGGTTCGTCGTCGCGAACGTGAGCACGCTGCGTCTCGTCTCGAGCGTGCTCGTCCCGTTCGCCGCGTGCGCGGTGTTCTGGCTGCCCTTCCTCGAAGGCGTCGAACTCGCACTGGGTTTCACGGTCGCATTCGTGCCCGGCTTGCTCGCGAGCTGCGTCGCGGCGACGCTCGCGCCGCTCTTGATCGATCGGCCGTACCGCTCGGTGACGGGCCTCGCGCTTCTCGTCGTACTCGCGTTCGTGGTCCTCGCGCAGCTGCCCGATCGCACGATCGACGCGCCGATCTGGACGAACACGGCGCACGTCCAGACGGACGAATCCGCGCAGTGGTCCATCGTCACGTACGGCACGGACTTGCCCGCGTCGATGCACGGGGTCACGCGGAACTCCCGGCGGCCGCTCGCCTGGACCGGATTCCTGCCGAGCGGGCACGCCGAGCCCGCGCCGCGTCACACCGAACCGCCGCCGCGCGTCGAGGTCACCGAGATCGAACGCACCGAAGCCGGTCGACGCGTGCGGGCGAAGGTCACGTCGCCACGCGGCGCGGCAGTGATCGTGCTCCAGATCGCGGAGCAGCCCGTGCAAGTCGATGTGATCCGCACAGGATCGTTGGCGCTGCTCCCGAACCAGTTGAACGCGTCGACATTGACGTTCCTCGGCATCGGCCCCGAAGGCATCGAAGTCGAGTACGTAGAGCCCGCGCAAGTGCCCGCGCGCCTGCACGTCGCCGACTTCACGTCCGGATTGCCGAACGCGTTCGCCGGACCGTTCGTCCTCGAACCGACGCGAGTTCCGCGCGGGCGCGGCGACATGTCGGTCGTCGAGACGACGTACGTGCCCTGAGCTGCGACTTCTCCCTCTCCTCGCGCCACGCGAGCACGTTGTGCTTGGGCGCCGCGACCCTCGCCGACGGCCACGATCCCCGCGAAATCAGCGCGTTCGAAGCGCGTAACCGACGCGGCTCGCGGCGGTACAACGCACCGGACCTGCTCCCCAGCGGCTCCCCCATCCCGCGATCGCCACCGTCGGCGTTCGTGGAGTTCGGGGACTTTCCGAAAGGAACGATTTCCGATGGGTGAATCGCGGGGTTTCCGTCCGTTCGAGTTCTTGGCGCGCGTTGCGCGCAACTCACCTTGGGTGCTGATCGCGGCTGCGGCGCACCTCCTCGTCTTGGCCGGCGCGGCGATCTTCTACACGGCGTACGAACCGCCTCCGCCCCTCTCGGACAACAGCATCGTGCGCCTCTCGCCGGAGCGCGTCGTCGAGGAAGAACTCCCGATCCCGCCGGAGATGCCGATCCGCGTTGCGATTCCGAAGGACGAGGAGAGCGAGCTCACCACCTTCGACCCCGAGATGTACATCGTCGACGCGGCCCCTGTGGAGGACCTCACGAAGGAGATCGGGGACCCCGAGAGTCACTCCTCGGACAATGATGCCGGCGCGAGCACGGCGATCGGTCCGGGATCGGGCCCGGGTCAGCATCGACAGCGCCCGAGTCCCTTCGGTGGGCCGGGAATCGGCGACGGCCGACCCCATGGCCGACCGCCGACGAAGGATCTGGTCGTGACCGAGAAGGCCGTCCTCGAAGGCCTGCGTTGGCTCGCCCGCCACCAGAACGAGGACGGCTCGTGGTCCGCGGCGACGTTGAACGAGGTCTGTCCGTGCGACGACCCCGCGTACTCGCCCAAGAAGGCGTACCCGCGCCTGTACGACACCGGGCTGACGAGCTTGGCGCTCCTCGCGTTCCTCGGAGCAGGCCACAGCCACGAATCGAAGACCGACCTCGTCGATCCGGTGCAAGCCAAGCGTCACCGCATCGGCACCATCGTGAAAAAGGGCCTGAAGTGGCTCGTCGATCGCCAGAACGAGGACGGGTCGTTCACGCCCGACCACGCGTTCCTCTACAACGAGGCGTTGGCCGCCATGGCCGTGTCCGAGGCCTATGGACTCTCGCAAGCGCGGTTCTGGCGCGAACCGGCTCAGAAAGCTCTCGATTTCCTGCAGCGCGCGCAGCGCCCGAACCCTTCCGGGCAGGGCTTGTGGGGCTGGCGCTACGTAGCGCGCGAGGAGGTCGAACGGTTCCACCGCGGCGCGGGTAGCGTGGACGCCGAGCTCCAGAAGGATCTCTACGACGCAGACACGTCCGTCACGGGTTGGGCCGTGATGGCCCTGAAATCCGGCCAACTCTCGGGCCTTTCGGTCGCGCGTGAATCGCTCCTCGGCGGAGTCGCGTTCGCGAACCACGTCGTACAGGTCGGCGGCGATGGGCGTCCGACGGGTTTGGCGGGCTACCTCGACGCGCAAGGCGCCGGCGCCAAGGTGACGGGTCCCAACGACCAGTTCGCCTACCACCCGGGCGCCATGTCGGCCCTCGCGATGAGCATCAAGATCTTCGCGAACCACGACGCGGAGGATCCGTTCCTGAAGCCCGCGGCGGACCAGATCGTCAAGGACCTCCCGACCGTGTCGAAGGACGGGCTCTCGGTCGACTACTACTACTGGTATTACGCCTCGCTGGCCCTGAACCAGGTGGATGGGCCGGACGCGCCCAAGAGGACCGGGAAGCACTGGCCGGCGTGGAATCGGGCGATGGTGGACGCGCTGATCGGCCTGCAGACCCAGACCGACCGCTCGTGCGAGCGCGGGGGCTGGATGGCGCCGGATCGGTGGTCGCTGGATCACGGCGGCCCGCTGTATTCGACGGCGCTGAACGTGCTGACGCTCGAGGTCTACTACCGCTATCCCAACGCGTTCGGTGGGGTGAAGCGGAACTGAAACGCACCCACGGAGGCTGACCCCCTTCGCTGCGCCTCGTCCTTCGGCGCCGCACCCCGTCTTTCCACGCGGGGCGGCGCCGAAGGTCGAGGCGCAGCACCGCGTGGAAAGACGAGGCGCAGCCCCGCGTGGAAAGACGGGGTGCGGCGCCGAACTCCACCTCGATGCGGAGCACGAGAACCGCGCACCCTTCCGAAGGTGCAGCGAACCGGGTCAGCTTCCGCTCGGGTCGTACCGTGCCAGACCGCACCCCCGTCGTTGCCCCTCGGTCGGAATCGGGTAACATCCCCCCCCTTCCCAGGTAGTGGGACGGCTGGACTGGACCTCGGATGACCCCGCGTGGGTGGTTCGAACGCTGTGAAACTCCCACGCCGTGGGGTGTGCGCCGCGCGGTTTCGGGTCCAGTCGGGCAAGTCCTGATGCGACGTTGACCTGACTCTCACGACACCTCTCGAAGCACGAGGCCCAGAACGATGGCGGAGTCCAGGGGAATGAACCCGGTCGAGTTGCTGCGGAATGCTGCCCGCAACTCCCCTTGGGTGATGATCGCGATCGCGCTGCACCTCATCGTCATCGCGGGCGCCGCGATCTTCTACACGGCGACCCACATGCCGGCGAAGACCGACGACGGGACGACGATCCAGATCTCGAAGCGCGTCGTCGAGGAGGACGAGATCATCCTCCCGCCCGAGGTCATCGACCGGAAGGCCATCCCGAAGAACGAGGAAGCCGAACTCGTCAGCATCGAGGAAGACGTCTACATCCCGACGACCGAACAGGTCCCCGAGGACCTCTTCCAGGATCGCGGCGACCCGACGGCGGATGCCACGGGCGGCACGACCGGCGGCACGGCGATCGGCGTCGGCACGGTCGGACACGCGGGCTTGCGCCCGACGCCGTTCGGCGGTCGCAAGCTCGGAACCGGCCCGCGCAAGGGTCGACCCGGTGGCCCGACGCAGGGCACCGAGCGCGCGGTCCTCGACGGCCTGCGCTGGCTCGCGCGCCACCAGAACGAAGACGGTTCGTGGAGTGCGACGACCCTCAAGGAACGCTGCGACTGCGACGACCCGGCCTACAACCCGAAGAAGCAGCCGGTCACGCACCACGACGCCGGCCTCACGGGCATGGCGCTCTTGTGCTTCCTCGGCGCTGGTTTCAGCCACGAGTCGAAGCAAGACCTCGTCGACACGTCGATGGGCAAGCGCCACAAGATCGGCGATATCGTCAAGCGCGGTCTGCAGTGGTTGACGAAGAGCCAGAACCCCGACGGCTCGTTCAGCAAGGACCGCGTGTTCATGTACAACGAGGCCCTCGCCGCCATGGCGGTCACCGAGGCCTTCGGTCTGACGCAGGCGCGTTTTTGGCGGGATCCGGCCCAAAAAGCGCTGAATTTCATCCAAGCCGCTCAACGTCCCAGCCCTCAGGGCACCGGACTCTGGGGCTGGCGCTATGCCTCGCGCCAAGAGATCGAGCAGTTCCACCGCGGTGCGGGTAGCCAGGACGCGGAGCAGCTCAAGGAGCTCTACGACGCGGACGCCTCGGTCACCGGCTGGTGCATCATGGCGCTCAAGTCCGGCATCCTCTCCGGACTCGACGTCAACGACGACAACATGAAGGGCGGCATGGCCTTCTCGGATCACGTCACCCAACTCGGCGGGGACGGCAAGCCGACCGGCCTCGTCGGCTACCTCGACGCGAAGGGTGCGGGCGCCAAGGTCACCGGGCCGCACGACGACTACGTCTACCACCCGGCGGTCATGTCCGCGCTCGGGATGTGCATCCGCATCTTCTCGCAGCACGATCCGGACGACCCGTTCCTGCGCGTCGCGGCCGACCAGATCATCAAGGACCTGCCGACCGTCTCGAAGGACAAGCTCTCGATCGACTACTACTACTGGTACTACGCCTCGCTGGCGCTGAACCAGATCGACGGTCCGGACGCGCCCAAGAAGACGAACAAGCACTGGGGTCCGTGGAACAAGGCGATGGTCGACGCGCTGATCGCGCTCCAGGACAAGAAGGAGCGCAACTGCACGAACGGCGGTTGGATGGACCTCGACCGTTGGGCCCACGACCACGGTGGTCCGCTCTACACGACCGCGATCAACGTGCTGACGCTCGAGGTCTACTACCGCTACGAGAACGCTTTCGGCGCGATGAAGATCCCGACCAAGAAGAAGACGTCCGCCGGGTCCGCCAACGCAGCGCCGGGTGAAGCGGCTCCGGCCGACCCCGCGAAGCCCGAAGTGAAGCCGAACTGAGAGCCCGTGAAGAACTCGATCGTACGGGCTCTCGGACTCTAGTGGCGCCGCTCCGCAGCGCGAGAGGCCGTGAATTCTTCACGGCCTCTGAGATCCGATCTGGTCTCCTCACGCGCGCGCCGTCGGTCCCGACGTCGCGCGCGCACGAACCTCTCACCCACGTTTGAAGTACCGCATGAGTCCGCGCTGGATCCGAGCCTCCGTTTCCGTTGCCCCCGTCGGCCTGTTCAGCCTCATCGGCTTCGCAGCCGCGTCGGGGGTGGCTCACGGTCAGACCGTCGCCGTCCTCGGACGGGCGGATGCCGAGTTCGCCAGTGCGCTCTTGCGTGGCGGGTACACGGACCTCGCCGAAAAGCTGTGCACGCTGCTCCAGACGCAAGGCAACCTCCCGCCCGAGGAAGCGGCCGGCGTCAAGGCGCTGCACCTCGATCTGCGGCTCGACCTCGCGCTGCGTGAAGTCGACCTGAGCAAGCGCAAGGACCTGCTCACGACGATCCTGCAGGAGAAAGAGGACGTCGTCCGTCAGTACTCGGGCCGCAAGGTCGCCGAGGACACGAGCCTCTCGCTGCCCGATGTCTACCAGAAGCTCGGCGAGACGATTTCGCGCGCGATCCAGACGGAGAAGGATCCCGGCCTGATCGGTCAGCTCCAGAAGGAAGGCGGCGAGGTCTTCAAGGCCGCCGAAGCCAAGCTCGAGTCGCGCATCCAGGACCTGAACGTACTGATCAGCGAAGCGACGACGCCCAACCAGAAGTGGGAAGAGGCCCTCATCGCCGCGCGCTACAACCTGCCGCGCACCCGCTATTTCCACGCGATGCTGTACGGCAAGAGCGACACGACGACGCGCGACGTGCACCTCGATGCCGCGATCCTGGGCTTCCAGGAGTTCAACCTCGATTACAGCGACACGATCTACGGGTACGAGGGCCTGATCTACGAAGGCCTGTGCCACAAGGAGAAGGAGAGCTTCGAGGACGCCTTCAAGGCCTTCGACGACGCCATCGCCCTGCGCGACGGGTACGACCTCGACTCGAAGGGCGTCTACGCCGAGATGAACGAGGTCGTCGCCGACATCGTCTCTTGGGCCGTCCTCCAGAAGGTGACGCTGCAGGTCGAGCGCAACCTGGTGCCCGACGCGATCAGTGAAGCGAAGACGTTCCTCGACACGACTCCGACCCCCGACGTGACGCGGCATGGGTTGGCCGTGCGTGAAGCGCTGGCGCAGGCCTATCTGAAGTCGGGCGACACGAAGAACGCCGGCGCGCAAGCCGACAAGCTCGTCGAAGCCGACTCGCGCGGTCCGTGGGGCGCCGCCGGTCGCGAGATCCAAGGCCGGCTGCTCCAGTCCGGCGGTCCGGTCGATCCGTCGAACGTGCTCCAGATCGCGTTGACGCTCCGCGAGCGCGGCGACACCGAGAAAGCCCTGCGCACCGCGCAGATGGCGATCGACGCGGCCGAGAAGGATCCGAAGCTCGCCGGAGTCGCCATCGACGCGTGGCTGATGATCGGCGCGACGTACTTGGGCCGCGACGCGGACCACGAGGCTGCGCTGGCCTTCGATGCGGCCACCGAGCGCTACGGCACGAACGAGAAGACCGCCGAAGCCGTGTACCAGGCGATGAAGGCCTACTCGCGTCTCTCGAAGGCCGAGAAGAAGACCTTCTACAAGACGCGCGCCGAGGAGCGGCAGAAGACGCTCGCGACGAAGTTCGGCGACCACCCGCGCGCTGCCGAAGCGCAGTTGTTCGAGGCCGAGCAGCTCTCGAACGAGGGCAAGTACGTCGAAGCGGCCGACTTCTACGGCAAGGTGCCGCCGTCGGCGAAGTCGTACCTCGAAGCGCAATTCCGCGCCGGCGAGTCGTACTTCCTGCACGCGCTCGAACTGCTGAAGGTCGAAGCGAATCGCGCAGAAGGCAAGACCTTCGCCGAGCAAGCCGAGCGCCTGATGAAGAAGGCGATGACCGAGGCCGACACGGCGCGCGAGAAGACCATGGAGCTCTCCGAGCGCTCGCGCCTCGACAGCATCAGCCTCCGCGCACGCAACCGCATCGCGAAGCTCTACCTGACCGATGGGTACGACCGCGCTGCCGACGTCATCCCGCTCCTCGAAGGCACCGACGAGCGCTTCTCGTCGAACGCCGAGGCCATCGCCGCGTTCTGGAGCTACCGGATCGATGCGCTGCGCAAGTTGGGCAAGTTCGACGACGCGATAGGACTGCTCGAGGGCCTGATCAAACGGGACCCCAATTCGAAGGCGATCGGTCCGGCCGCGGGCAACTTGGCGCGCGCGCTCGACGCGCACTCGGACGAGCTGCGCGACAAGGAGAAGAAGCCGCGCGAGGCGGACGAAGCCCGTCGCAAGGCGGCCAACTTCTACGCGATCGCCGGACGTGCGCTGCTCACCGCGGATTCGATCGACGTGCGCGCGGTCGAGGTGACCGCGGGTCGCCTCTTCACGCTGGGCCTCATCGCGAACGAAGTGCCCGAGTCGCAGCAGAGCTTCGTCGGCTGGGATCCGACCAAGAACAAAGAGACCGCGAACTGGACGCTGGCCGCCGACTTGCTGGCGAAGGCGCTCGAAGTGCAGCCCGGCTACCAGATGGAAATCACGCTGGGGCGCGCGAACGGGTTCCTCGGCGACTACGCTGAATCGGCTACGGTGCTCGGCGCGCTCTTCGACCGCGAACCGATCTACGACGACAAGAAGAAGGCTCTGAACCGGAAGGCCTTGCAGGGCAAGCCCGACTTGCTCTTCGCCTACTTCGAGTACGGCGTGGCCGAACATTTCGTCGCGCTCAAGGACCAGGACGCGGACCGTTTCCGTCGTGCGCAAGTCATCCTGTCGACGATGGCGCGCAACTTGACGCCGAACACGTCGGACTGGTGGTACGCGAAGTACTACGAGCTCGCGAACCTGGCTGGGGCCGGCAACTACGCCGACGCCTGTTTCTCCGCGAACGATCTGGACCGCACGACGAGCGGTTTCGGCAAGGAATTCGGGCTCGACGACGACTTCGCGAAGCTCAAGGAAGAACTGAAGGACAAGTGCAAGTGACGATGATCTCGAACT
>CAZKIY010000061.1:0-9038 GCA_964552875.1 uncultured Planctomycetaceae bacterium | reverse complement strand
TCAACCTGAAGAACGGGACGAGCGAACTCGGCAAGGTGAAGGGCGAGGACTTCGCCGGGGTCGAGCTCGACCCGGTGAAGGGCGACGCCAAGGTCATCCCGTGGGCCGAGATCGCGCCGAACGGCATCGCGTACGCCGATGCGGACTGGCAAGCGATCGCCGACATGCTCGCCGCCAGTCGCTACGCCGAAGCGATCCCGCCGCTCGAGGAACTCAAGGCCGATGCGAAGCGCCGCGCGCCGATCCGTCAGAACGTCCTCTACTTCCATGCGCTCGCGCTGCAGCGCACGGGCAAGCCGGACGAGGCTCTCGCCGCGTTCAAGGAGCTGGTCACGGCCTTCCCGAAGTCGCGCTACCTCATGGAGACGGGCGAGGCGATGTCCTCGATCCTCGGGGCGAAGAAGGACTACGCCGGCGCGGCGAAAGCCCTGAACGACCTCGAGGGCGGCGCCGGCGACTCGTCGTTCTCGGCCGCCGCGGGCGTGCTCAAGGGTCGGCTCTTCGAAGAGCAGAAGGACTGGGCCAAGGCCGGTGGTGCCTACACCGTCGCCGCGAATTCGAAGGAAGTGCCGCCGGCCGTGCAGATGCAGGCCGAACTCGGCCTCGCGCGCACGCTCGCCGCGCAGAACAAGAAGGGCGAGGCCGAGGCCGCGCTGCGCAAGTTGGTCGCGAAGGACGGACCGAACTCGATCATGGCCGGCGTGTGGAACGGTCTCGCCGAACTCGCCGAGGAGAAGGCGCGCGCCGCGAACAACGGCAAGGGCGACGTCGAGCAACTCGTCGACACGGTGTTCATGTACCTCCGCGGCGTCGTGCAGTACGCGCCGATCCCCGGCGAGTCGACGCACGAGTACGAGCGCGCGCTGGCCGGTGCAGCGCGGACGTTCCGCGCGCTCGGCGAAGTGGACACGGTCGCCGACCGCAAACGCCGCTACCAGCAACTCGCTGCGCAGCGGATGGAACAACTCAAGCGCGAGTTCCCGAACTCGATCTTCGCCAAGTAAACGCACACCGGTGACCTCGACGTCGGTAGATCCCTCCCCAGGGTGAAACCGGACCGGCGAGGGAGCCCCCCACCGAATCCCACTGACCACCGGCACGCTCTCGAGACGCGCCGCCCCCCCACCCTCGTCCGAAGGACCCCCAGTCGCCATGACCCTGCAACCCAAGAAGATCCTGATCGTGGTCGCTTTCGCCTGCTTCGTGCTGGCGACGACCGCCTTGGCCCAAGAAGACGCCTTCCACAGCGCTCCCAAGAAGACGTGGTGGCAACTTTTCCAAGCGACAGGCCCGGTCGGTTGGATGATGGTCGTCACGTCGATGATCGGCACGGCCTTCGTCATCGAGCACCTCGTCAACGTGCGTCGCGAGAAGATCGCGCCGACGCCCTTGGCGCAGGACCTCCAGGCGCTGATCGAAGAAGGCCAGTACGACGAGGCCATCGAACTGTGCGACCAAGAAGGCGGCTACCTCTCGAACCTCGTCGGTTCGGCGCTGCGCATGCGCAACGGCGGTTACAGCGAGATGATCAACGCGCTCGAGCAGGCCGCGATCGAAGAGCAGTTCAAGCTCACGACGAAGGTCAGCTACTTGTCGCTCATCGGTAACATCGGACCCTTGCTCGGCCTGCTCGGCACGGTCACGGGGATGATCGCGTCCTTCCAGGTCATCGAGAGCCTGAAGGCACCGACGCCGAAGGACCTCGCGACGGGCGTGTACGAGTCGCTCGTGAACACGACGATGGGTCTCTTCATCGGCATCGTCTTCCTCACCGCGTTCTTCCTCTACAAGAACAAGGTCACGGCGATGAGCCTCTCCGTGAACCTGCAGGCGGTCGAACTGCTCTCGAGCATGGTCGGCAAGGAAAGCACCGCGAAGCACTGAGCCTCGGGACGCTGGTGCGCCCGCGGGTCGTCCCCGCGGGCCGCTGCGCGCCTTCACCCCCGACGACGTCACGAGGAACACGACATGGGCAAGCACAGACTTCCGGCGCTCAAAGAGGACATCTCCCCGAACTTGGTGCCGATGATCGACATCATGTTCCTGCTGCTCTTGTTCTTCATGCTGGGCTCCGACATGGCGCAGCGCGAAGCCGTCGATCTCATGTTGCCGAAGGCCTCCAAGATCAAGGAGGACCCGGGCAACGACAAGGACCCGGTCACGACCGTGAACATCCATCGGAAGGACGACACGGACATGCCCTTCCTCCCGTCGGCGGGTCCAGGTCGGGATGGCGAGAAGTGGGTCGTCTCGGTGCGCGGGTACGACTTCACGCCGGACACGCTGAAGACGCGGCTACAAGCCGATGCGGACGAGAACCTCGAGGCCGAGCCCGACCCGGGCGCGCAGAAGCGTCTGTCCGCGCGCAAGCTCCTGATCCGTGCCGACCAGGGCGCTCCTTACGGATTCATCCAGCGCGTGATCGAGGTGTCCGGCGGCGTCGGCCTCTACAAGGTCGAGGTGGCGGGAGCGAACCCCGGCGTCTGACGATCGAGATCCGAACCCGGCGGGGTTCGGGTCGAGTGCGCACCTTTCCGGACAACGAAACCGAACGACGAGGATCTGACGATGGCTGGCGGCGGAGAAGCAGAAGACAACCCGGTCAACCTGAACGTGGTGGCCATGGTGGACATCATCTTCTGTCTGTGCATTTTCTTCATGTGCTCCTTCAAGTTCAAACAGCTCGAAGGGAAGTTCCAATCGTGGCTGCCGAAGAACAAGGGCACGGGCGCGGCCTCGGATCCGGGCGAGATCAAGGAGATCCGCATCGCGATGCTGTGGGACGCCAACGAGAAGAAGCCGAAGCGCATGTTCGGTCACAAGGTCGTCGCTGACGGGCCCGAAGGCATGAAGGAGCTCGAGGTCCTGATCCAAGGCGCGTACGACGACTGGCAGCGCAAGGGTGAGCCGGACATCCCGCTGATCATCGACGGCGACTTCGCGCTGCCGTGGGAAGAGGTCATGTCGGTCGTCAACATCGGCAAGAAGCTCGAGATGAAGAACGTCGAGTTCGCGATGGGCCCGGGCTCGATCCCCGCCGCGAACGTCGCGCCCGGCGCGAAGTAGGCTCGTCGTCTTCGTCCGCTGCATCGGGTCCCAGTCCGTCCGATCCAACAGCTCGCCGCGCGCGGTCCCAGGAGGGGCCGCGCGCGGCGTGTTCATCCGGGTCGGCTCGGCCCCTGCGTCCCGAAGTCAGGGGCCTGAGTTTCTTTGGCCTGTGTCCCCGCAGACTCTGTTCGGAGAGTTCGCTCGGCGTGCCCGGTCCCAGGGCCCCTCTTCACCGAACCCAGCCGCTGAGAGCGCGCGGATCTCGGCGTGGACGCGGTCTCCGGACCGATCCGGCCCTTCCCGAGCGGGTAGGAACTCGCAGGCGATTCGCCGGACAGAGCGCTGTTCGCGAGCCCATCGGTCGAGCGAGTCCGCCGAGCCGAAGCCTCTTTCTTTTCCGGTCCCTGATGTGCCGCGAGGCGACTACTCTCTCCGACCATGACGCCTCCGGCACCGTCCGCGAGTCCGCGCCGTCCGGCGTTCCGATCCGCGACGGAAGAGCCGCCCTTCTGGCGCTCGCCCGAGTTCGTGCGCTTCGCCGCGCTGGCACTCATCGCACTCGGCGGCGCGGCCGCGTTCCTCTACACGCAACGCGCCCAGGGGAACCTCGACGCCGAGCGCGGGAACGGAACCGCAGCCGAGGTGGCGTCGGCCGCCAACGCCGCCAACGCCGCGAGTACAGCGGGGGCAGCGCCCGTCGCGCTCTCGGCCGAGGAACGGGCAGCGCGCGACGCCTACCTCTCGACGGCGTTCGAGGGGGCGCTGCGCGACCAGGACGAAGGCGCCGAGTTCCAGGACTCGACCGGCTACCGCAAGCTGCTCGAGCAAGTCGAGAAGTTCGATCCCGCGAACTTCACCACACGCGTGAAGCACCAATTCGAGCCGGCCGCAGCTCTCGCCGATCCCGATGCTTGGCGCGGTGAGTTCGTGCGGACGGCCGGGATCCTGGGCGACATCGAGCCCATGCGCCTGGCCCGGCCAGTCAGCGGTCGCAAGGACGCCTGGCGCGCGCAGCTCGGCTCGGGCGAGGAGTTCGGCGACCGGATCATCCTGGAGTTCCTCGACCGGCCGTTCCCCGAGCTCTCCCTGAAGGACCTCTATTGGCGCCCGATCGAGATCGAGGGCGTCTTCTACCGGCACGGCACCTACGTCAGCGACGTCGTGAACTCGAAGCGCCAGACTCTCGAGGTCACCTGGACGCTCCCCTGGATCTTCGTGCGCAACGTGCGCCTCCTGGACGAGAGCGTGACGCCGACCCGCACGTTCTTGAACGAACACCCGATGTGGATCCTGGCGGTTCTCGCCTTTGTGATCTTCGGCGGGCGACTGCTAATCTCATGGGTCCAGAGCCGCCGACGCGGCAAGCGACGACCCGCCGCTCCTTCGAGCATCCGCGTGATGTTCGAGCAGAAACTCCGGGAGAAGGGCCTCCCCCCCGCTCCTCCCTCCCCCCCGAAACCCTGAACGACGATGGCCACGGAGAAGAACGAAAACGCCGGCGAGCGCCCCTTGTCCATGAAGGAGCGCCTCTTGGCACAGCGTCGCGCCGAAGGTGAGGCGCAGCCCGGATCCGCGCCGGCAGCGGGTGCATCCACGCCGCCGCCGTCTCGACCGAGCGCGACACCGATGCCCGCGGCGCGGCCCGCGGCTCCGAGGGCTGCGGCGGTTCCGCCGCCGGCTCCGGAACGAACGGTGACGCCGCGACCGACCGTGTCTTCGCGCACCGGCGCGGCAGCGGCGGCGAGGCCCGCGGCCGATGCGGCACCGAAGGGCGCGCGTCGTGATGCGAAGACGATGAGCGCCGACGTCGCGCGCGAGGTCGAGCTCCTGCGCAAGCGTCAGGACAAATGGATCCTGTACGGCTGGATCGTGGCCGGTGTGATGATCGTCATCGCGGGCGGAGCCTTCCTCTACTCGCGGAAGACCGTTTCGGACCGCGAGAATGCGGTGAAGACCTACGAGAAGACGATGAACGATCTCATGGCCGAATTCACGGCCATGCAGATCAACAGCATCGATGCCGCGAACAAGATCATCGCGCGCGCCGAGGAGACCAAGACCACCGTGAGGCTCCCGAACGGCGGCCTCGACAGGGGGTGGAAGGACACGTACGTCGCCGGCGTCACGCAGAAGGTCCAGAGCCGCGTCGCTTCCGCCACGAGCTACATCAAGACCCAAACGGAGACCAACGAGCTCGTCAGCGGGCTCGCGAGCCTCGAAGCAGCGGTCAAGGACGCCGCGAACAAGAAGCCCGAGGAATTGGCTCAATTGCGCCGCCGACTCGCCGAGTACGAGAGCCGCGCGGCGTCGATCGGCACCGACTTCGAAACGCGGGTCGCGCGCGCGAAGATCGACCTGAACCGCGCCGTGGCGAGGCGCCTCTTCGACGAGGCCAAGGTCGTCGCGGCGAAGGGCGAGGCACGCGCCGCGCTCACCGCCTACGCCAAGGCCGAGGACGAGCTGCGCACGCTCATGGACGAGGCCTACACGAAGCGCAACCAGGACGCGATCTCGTGGGTCGAGCCGCTCTACCAGGAAGTGATCACGGAGTCGGACAAGATCTCGACCGCGGCATTCACCCCCGAAATCATCGAGAAGACGCCCTGGACCGACATCCTCGCGAGCCCTGAGATCAAGGGCGCCAACGACGGGTTCAAAGGTTTCCGTCAGGAGAACGGCCAGATCGTGATGGTCGGTCCCGATCCGGGCTCGAAGCGCGAGGGCATCTTCTCCGTCGGCGACCTGGAGAACTGGCGCGACTTCGTCATGGAAGTCGAGTTCACGCCGGTGCGCGGGCACACGAAGCTCTACTGGCGCCTGGGCAAGCAAGTGCAGGCCGCTCCCGACGAGATCCACATCGACCTGTCCGGCAGCGATGGCTACAAGCCGGGCCAGACGTACTCGATCACCGCGACGTACATCGGCAGCAAGCGCACGCACGAGTACAGCGCGAACCTCGAGCGCGAACCGGACGTCGTGGACGGCATCGGCTGGCGCAAGCAACGCGTCGGCGCGTTCGGGGCCGCGTTGGTCGAAGGATCCGAGTTCAAGATCACCAAGCTCCGCATCAAGGTGCTGCGCGGCGGCAAGGGCCGCTGAAACCCGCAGGCGCGCGCGAACCGAGCCCGACGCGCGGTGCCCAATCGAATGCTGCCCGAGCCCAGGCTCGGGCGGCTTCGGTTCCAGGGGTGACCCCGCACGAGGATCGAGAGCCTGCACGCGCCGAGGGACCGGCGTTTCCGAGCCACAGCCTCCCCGGAGACTGACCCAGTTGGCTGTCCGTCCCTCTCGGAGGTCCTGGGCGCAACCGGGCACCACAACCGCCCGTGGGGACCCCGCGCGCGAACCAAAACACGCCAGCCAACCGGATCCAGTTGACGGCGGTGTCAGTTGAATCCATCCACGCCGCGGCGGCGTGGATGGATTCAACTGACACCGCCGTCAACCTCGACGGACGCCACCGTCCTCCTGTGGGGTCGCGCGGCTTGCGCAGGCCCCCCCGGCCCGCATACAACCTTCGCCCTCGTTTCTGCCCTGTACGGAGGCCTTTGGACCGATGCTGACCCCCCTCTTCGCGGCCCTTTCGGCCGTCACCACCCCCGTGCTCACGGCCCCTGCTCAGGGGGTCCATAAGAGCGAGTTCGACCTGCCGCTGCCGGACCTGTCTCAAGCCCAGTTCATGGGCATCGACGGGCACACGCTGCTCACCTACGGCCTCGTCGTGTGCCTCCTCGGCATCGCGTTCGGCCTCGTGAGCTACGCGCAGCTCAAGAAGATGCCGGTCCACCGGTCGATGCTCGAGATCTCCGAGCTGATCTACGCGACCTGCAAGACCTACCTCGGGACGCAGATCAAGTTCATCGCGATCCTTCAGGTCTTCATCGGCGCGGTGATCGTGGCCTACTTCGGCCTGGTCCTGCACAAGCCCGCGACGGAGATCCTCACGATCCTCGCGTTCAGCGTGATCGGCATCGCGGGCAGCGTCGCTGTCGCGGCGTTCGGCATCCGCGTGAACACGTTCGCGAACTCGCGCACGGCGTTCGCAGGACTCGCGGGCAAGCCGTTCCCGGTCTACGCGATCCCGCTCAAGGCCGGCATGAGCATCGGCATGTTGCTGATCTCGGTCGAGCTGCTCCTCATGCTGCTCGTCCTGCTCTACGTGCCGGGCGATATGGCGTTCAAGTGCTTCCTCGGCTTCGCCATCGGCGAGTCGTTGGGGGCGAGTGCCTTGCGCATCGCGGGCGGCATCTTCACGAAGATCGCGGACATCGGGTCCGACCTCATGAAGATCGTCTTCAACATCAAGGAAGACGACGCGCGTAACCCGGGCGTCATCGCGGACTGCACCGGTGACAACGCCGGCGACTCGGTCGGCCCGACCGCGGACGGGTTCGAGACGTACGGCGTCACGGGCGTCGCGCTGATCAGCTTCATCCTGCTGGCCGTCCCGAGCGACGCGATCAAGGTCCAACTGATCGTGTGGCTGTTCGCCATGCGCGTCCTGATGATCGTCGCCTCGGCGGTCTCGTACTGGATCAACGAAGCGTTCGCCAAGGCGCGTTACGGCAACTCGACGCACTTCGACTTCGAGGCGCCGCTGACGTCGCTCGTTTGGCTCACGTCGATCGTTTCGGTCGGCGTCACGTTCCTCGCGTCGCACCTCCTCATCGGGGATCTCGGCGACGGAACGCTGTGGTGGAAGCTCTCCGCGATCATCACGTGCGGCACGCTCGCCGGCGCGATCATCCCGGAGATGGTGAAGATCTTCACCTCGACGAAGTCCGGCCACGTGCGCGAGTGCGTCGAAGCCAGCAAGGAAGGCGGCGCGAGCTTGAACGTCCTCGCCGGCCTCACCGCGGGCAACTTCAGCGCGTACTGGCTCGGCATCGTCATTGCGGCGCTCATGGCCGCGGCCTGGTGGTTCAGCACGCTGGGCGCCGGCAACGGCAACATCGCGTCGCTGATGGGATACGAGGCGATCTTCGCCTTCGGTCTCGTCGCGTTCGGCTTCCTCGGGATGGGCCCGGTCACGATCGCGGTCGACTCGTACGGTCCGGTGACGGACAACGCGCAGTCGGTCTACGAGCTGTCGCTCATCGAAGAAGTCCCGAACGTGAAGGCCGAGATCCAGAAGGACTTCGGGTTCACGCCGGACTTCGAGAAGTGCAAGCACTTCCTCGAGGAGAACGACGGCGCGGGCAACACCTTCAAGGCGACCGCGAAGCCCGTGCTCATCGGCACGGCCGTCGTCGGCGCCACGACCATGATCTTCGCCACGATCATGGCCCTGAAGGCGAACCCGGCCTACCAGGAGAACTTCGAGGCGCGCCTGTCGCTCCTGAACCCGGCGTTCCTGCTCGGGCTCATCGTCGGCGGCGCGGTCATCTACTGGTTCACGGGTGCTTCGACGCAGGCCGTGTCCACGGGCGCGTACCGCGCGGTCGAGTTCATCAAGAAGAACATCAAGCTCGACGCGCACGCGAAGAGAGCCTCGATCGAGGACAGCAAGAAGGTCGTCGCGATCTGCACGCAGTACGCGCAGAAGGGGATGTTCAACATCTTCCTGACGATCTTCTTCTCGACGCTCGCGTTCGCGTTCGCGGACCCGTTCTTCTTCATCGGCTACCTGATCGGCATCGCGATCTTCGGCCTGTTCCAAGCCCTCTTCATGGCGAACGCCGGCGGCGCGTGGGACAACGCGAAGAAGGTCGTCGAGGTCGAGTTGAAGGCGAAGGGCACTCCGCTCCACGCGGCAGCCATCGTCGGCGACACGGTCGGCGACCCGTTCAAGGACACGAGCTCGGTCGCGCTGAACCCGGTCATCAAGTTCACGACGCTCTTCGGCCTCCTGGCCGTCGAACTCGCCGTGCAGTTGAAGGACCAGCCGCAACTCGTCCACGGGATCTCACTCGCGTGCTTCGTGATCTCGGCGTTCTTCGTGTGGCGGTCGTTCTACGCCATGCGCATCAAGTCGGACGCTTGATCGAAAT
>CAZKIY010000060.1:0-17758 GCA_964552875.1 uncultured Planctomycetaceae bacterium | reverse complement strand
CGCCGCGCGGTGGAACTGGCTCCCTTCGATCCGACGATGTGGGCGACGCTCGGCAACGTGCTCCTGCGGCAGCAGCGCGCGGACGAGGCGCTGGCGGCGTTCGCGCGGACTGTGGAACTCCGACCGCGCGACATCGAAGGCTGGGTGGGCCTGGGCCAGGCCGACGTGGCCCTCGGTCGGCATGCACGAGCGATCCCGAGCTTCGAGCGCGCGCTCGCTCTCGCGCGCGAACGCTCGCCGGGCCGCGTGCGAGCGATCCAAGCCGAACTCGACCGGGTGCTGGGCCGCTGAAATCGTCAATGGCGTGCGCTCGCCCCCTCGGCCGGGATCCGACGCCCTTGGATCGCTTCCGCGTGCACCGTTAGACTTCGCGGCCCGCGCAGTTCCGCGAGCCGCTCTCCGAGTCGGTCGCGATCGAGGCGCGCGGCCCGAAGGACCATGCGAACCGCCCAACAAATCGCGCTCGTCCTCCTCGTCTCGGTCGCCGCCGCGTCGACGGCCCGGGCTTTCGCCCTTCCCGTCGCACCGACGCCGCGCGCGTTCGATCTCCACGACGTCGCCTTCAAAGAGAAGCTCAAGAAGGCGATCGCCACGGGGAAGAAGGCCGACGTCGAGTCGCTCGTGAAGAACGACACCACGCAGGCTGCGGCCTGGATCTTGCGCCTGGCCGAGATCCTCGTCGATCGCGACGATCCGAACGAGAAGCCGTTGCGCGACGCGCTCGTCGAAGCCTGGAACTCCACGCAGAAGACCGCGTTCCCCGCGAAGATCGAGGAGCACTTGAAGGGCCTCGACGCCGACAAGCGCCGCACGCGCGCCGACTTGCGGAAGCGTTTGACCCAAGCGTTCAACGACTTGCAGGGCAATCGCGAGACGAAGGACGGGCTCGTGTTCGTGCAGACGACCGACGAACTCGACCTCCTCGCGGGCGCGTTCGATTCGGAGGGCGACTTCTACTCGACTTCGGAAGCCTACTTCGCGTTGGCCGAGTGCTTCGACGAGCCGCTGCGTGGGACGGACGCGGAGCCGCACAAGGCGTGGAAGTTCTGGACGCGCGGGCTCGAGTTCCGCGCGAAGGTCGAGCTGCGTGACGACCGTGCGCTCCTGGCCGAGAAACGCGTCGCGGACCTGGCGAAGAAGGGGCACGACAAGGAAGGCGACCCGGCCGGCGCGCCCGGCACGGGGAAGGACGGCCCCGACAAAGGTGGCGGGGAAAAAGGTGGCGGCGAAGTGCCGTCCGGTCCCGTGAATCCGCCCAGCGACGCGGGGAATCCCGTGACGGTCGCACTCACGTTCGAGCCGATCGCCGCACCCGATGCCTTCGCGCGACCGTGCTATCAGTCGGACGAGATCTACGCGCTGTGGAACCCCATCCAGCTCGGCGCGAAAGGCTCCTCGGGCACGTTCACGAACCTTGGGAACGACAGCCCGGTGTTGCACCGCATCGGTTCCTCGGACTTGCGCTTCGACGTCGACGGCGACGGTAAGGGTGACGGAGCGACCGACCAGAAGATCGCGTTGACCGGCGCGATGACGCCCTTCCGCGTGCAGATCGGGAAAGGCGACACGGCGCGTCCGTGGGCCTTTTTCGCCGTGTCGGGGATCGACAAGGACACGTTCCAAGGGATCGAGGTCAACTTCAATCCGACGGACACTGCGTTCCCGATCTACACGCTTTCCGCGGCGAGCGTGATCGGCACGATCGGGACGACACCCGTGCGCGTCATCGACGACTCGATGGACGGTGTCTACGGCAGCGAAGTGCTGACGTTCGGCTACGGCGGTCTCGCGAACGGCTCGTTCCAGCCCGAGATGGACTCGATCGTGATCGGTTCGTCGAAGCGCGCGCGGCCGTGGAGTCGTTACCAAGAGATCGGCGGAGCGTGGTGGAAGCTCGACGGCGGATCGAAGGGCAACCAACTGCTCGCGACGCCGGCGAAGATCGATACAGGCATCCTGAAGCTCGAGGCCAAGGGCGTGATGCCGTCGTACGCCGTCGTGCGCGGATCGAACGAGCTGAAGGACTGCTACTTCGACCTCGTCGAGGGCGGAACGAAGGGCGTGGCGGTGCCTGCGGGACGGTACACGCTCTTCTACGGCGAAGTGCGCAAGGGCAAGAAGCGTCAACTCATCAAGGCCGTGATGTTGCCCGGACGCGCGGGGGGCAATTACGACGTGAAGCCGGGCGCCACGACCGTCGTCACGCTGGGCGCGCCGTACTCGTTCGACTGGACCGCCAACGCGAGTGAGGGCAAGGTCCGCGTCGTCGGCGCGAGCGTGGTCGTCACCGGCGTGGGTGGCGAACGCTACGAGCGCGCGTGGGGTTGCGTTCCGCGTCCCGAGGTCTCGTGGCGCAAGAAGGGCACGAAGAAGGGCACGGGCGCGCTGAAGATGCCCGTGATCGCCGACCAAGAGAACCTGTACAAGCGCGGGAACCAGGGTTGGCTCGACGTCTGGTTCCCGCTCGACCTCGAGATGGAAACGAAGGGCGCTGACGGCGTCGAACTGCAACTCGTCGACGAGAAGAACAAGTTGTTCGGCAAGATCGAATCGTCCTGGAAGGAGTGAGTTTGCTCGACATCAAGTACATCCGCGCGGAACCCGAGGCCGTGAAGGCCGGCGCGGCGAAGAAGCGCATACCGCTCGACCTCGACGCGATCCTGGTACTCGACAAAGAGGTCCGCGAGGCCGGTGTCGCGATCGACGACATGCGCAACCGTCAGAAGACGGCCAGCAAGCGGATCGGCGAAGCGCCCGCGGCCGATCGTCCGAAGCTCGCCGAGGAACAGAAGACCGAGAAGGCGGCACTCCAGGAACGCGAGAAGGAACTCACGGCGCTCCAGGCGCGACTGCGCGAGTTGCTGTTGCGCGTGCCCAACGTGCCCGCCGCCGAAGTCCCCGAGGGCAAGGACGACAGCGAGAACGTCGAGATCAAGAAGTGGGGCATCCCGCGGAAGTTCGACTTCGAGCCCAAGGATCACATCGCGCTCGGCGAACAGAACGATTGGATCGACGTCGAGCGCGGAGCGCGCATCGCCGGGTCACGGAACTACTTCTTGAAGGGCGACCTGTCCTTGCTCGAAGGCGCGGTGATGCGCTACGCGCTCGACCGCATGGTCAAGAAGGGCTTCCTGCCGATGTCCGTGCCGACGCTCGTTCGGCGCGAGGTCATGGTGGGCACCGGCTACTTCCCCGGCGGCGAGGATCAGGCGTATCGCTGCGACGATCGCGACGATCTCGTGCTGGTCGGCACGGCGGAAGTCCCGGTGACGGCGTATCACCAGGACGAGATCCTCGATCTGAAGTCTCTGCCGAGGAAATACGTCGCGTTGTCGTCGTGCTATCGGCGCGAAGCGGGCACGTATGGCAAGGACACGCGCGGTCTCTATCGCGTGCACCAGTTCCAAAAGGTCGAGCAGGTCGTGATCGACGTCGCCGATGCAGCGGTGAGCCTCGCGCACCACCACGACATCGTGAAGAACGCCGAGGAAGTCCTGCAGGCTCTCGAACTGCCGTACCGCATCGTGAACGTCTGTGGCGGCGATCTCGGCGCACCGCAGATCCAGAAGTTCGACATCGAGACGTGGATGCCGTCGCGCAAGAACTACGGCGAGACGCACAGCGCGAGTCGATTCCACGAGTACCAAGCTCGGCGCCTGGACATCCGCTATCGAGACGGCCAGGGCACGGTGCGGGTGTGCCACACGCTGAACAACACGGTCGCGGCGAGCGTGCGCATGCTCATCGCGCTGATCGAGAACCACCAGGAATCGGACGGCAGCGTGCGCTTGCCGAAGGCCTTGTGGCCGTACATGGACGGGCGCGAGCGGATCGGCGGCGCGACCGGCCGATAGCTGGCTCGCGCGTTCAGAAAGCTCGCAGGCTCGATTCCTTCACGGGCTCCGAGGAGCGCGCAGCGTCGCTGCGCCGGCCGAGAGCATCTGATTGACTCGCACGAGCCGAGCGCACGTCAGCCGCCGGGGATGCCGCCGCCTTGCATGCCGCCGGCCCCGCCGCCACCCGTGCCGGAGCCGCCGGCGCCGGCGCCGTTCCCTCCGGTGATGTCGCGCTCGCCGCTACTGTTGCGGTTGCTGTTGCCGCCACCGTTGGCCCCGCCGCCCACCTCGGTCTTCGGGGTCCCGTCGGGATTCGTTGTACCGGCGGCGGCGGTCGGTTTCGGGATCATCGGCACGGGGATCGATTCCTCGTCGTACCGCAACGACTCGGGGAGCCGGATGATCCGTTTGTACGTCAACGTGCGGCGGTCATCGGGGAGGAACGAGATCTGCTCGTTCACGAGCCGCGGCGCGAGCTCGAGGACCAGCGTGACCTCGACGCGCGTCGGCAGGCCGATGTTCTCCTCGGAGCGTTCCGTGCCCCAGTCCTCGACGGGTTCCGAATCCGGTCCGTCCTCGGTGAAGCACTGCACGTCGAACGCCTTCACGCGCTCGTGCAGGTACTGGTACTCGCCACCTTCGAACGGGTCCTCGTCCACGCCGAACTGTTCGCGGCGCCAGATCTCGAGGAACTGATCGTCGTTCGGTCGAATGCGCAGGCGGTAGCCGATTTCGCTCGCGGCGCTGCGCGCGAATCGTTCGTCGATCACGACGGGCACGCGGCTCTTTTGGTTCGCGACGAAGTCGATGCTGTCGCCATCGAGACCGGCGATCACGCGGTTCTTCACGCGCAGGTGGAGGAGGCGTGTGCGGTCATAGACGGAGATCGCGCGGATGTCGCGCTCGACCAAGTCCAGGATCGCCGGACCGGCGAGTTGGGTCTCCTGGATGTTGTGGATCGTGTCGCGCGAGGTACGCGCGGCTGTGAGGATCTGCGCGATCGTGACCATGATCCCGCCCATGATCATGAGCGTGAGCAGGACTTCGATCAGCGTGAAGCCGGCTCTCCTGTTCGTCGGCGCGCCCCGAGCCTCGAGTCTGACGAAGGGCTTCATGGTTTCGTGGATCCCTTCGTGCCGCCCGATGTGGCGCCGCTCGCTGCGCCCGAACTGCCCGTCGCTCCGCCCGACTCCGCGCCCTTGGACGCCTTGGCGTTCTTCGACGCGTTCTCGCCCTCGGCCTCTCCGTAAACCTGGGTCCACGGGATCCAGCGCTCGAGCGTGAGTTCATTCGTGAACTCGCGAATCTTCGGGAACATCACGCGGACGCGGACCTTCTCGAACGGTTCCTCGGCGTCTTCCTCCTCCTCGTCCTTCTTCGCGTCATCCTCGGCGGCAGTCGGCGCCCACGAGTCGTGACGTCCATCGTCGCTCTGCGTGGTCAACGCGTCGTCTCCGACGGCGACTTCCCAGGTGAAGTCCGGCCAACCTTCCTCGGCGTAATTCCCGCTGATTCCCGTCTCGAGATCATCGCGCAGAAGTCCGCTTTCGATCTGCGCGAGCGTGAAGAGGCCCAAATCGCGCCCGAGCTTCTGATTGCGCGTGTGCGCGGCGGTGATCTTCGACGTGTTCAGTCCCTGGAGTACGAGGACCAGCGCGATGCCCACGATGACGACGGTCACGGCGACTTCGGCCAGCGTGAAACCAGACTTCGAGGCTCTTCGCTTCATTGGAAGTCGTCTTCCCTCGGCGCGACGCGCTCGAACAAGCCTGCGTGGTAGTTGATCAGGCCCAGAAGTCCCTGCACTTCGATGGTGTACGTGTTCTGGTCCGCGGGCTGATCGAGCACGATCACGTGGCCCGAAGCGCTACCCACGGCATCGAATCGCACGATGACCATCGCCTTCTCGAAGCTGTCGGTGCCGACCGCGATCGAACGGAAGCGAACCGTGTCCGGCAATTTGTGCCACGGCAGCGCTTGTCGTTCCTCGTTCGTCGCGGCGAGCCCACCCACGTATTGCTCGGTCGCCGCTCGGAACGGCGTCACGACGCGGTAGCGGTGCTCATCGAGGTCGTACTGGACCTCGTACGTCGCGTTGCGCGAGATCGCGTCCGAGCGTGTGCCTTGGAGGACTGCCGAGAGTTCGCGCACCGCGGAATGGAGCTGCGTCTTCGGCAGGATCGCCCGCCAGTTGATGGTGACGAGGGTTGCGATCAGTGCGAGCACCATGATGACCGCGAGCAACTCGATGAGGCTGAAACCGGCGCGTGCTCCGGGCTTGCGCACCATTGCACGGGTGCCTTGTCTCATGGTGAGCACGCGCTTCATCGTCGACTATCGGCCGCCCCCGCTGTCGCCGCCCGTCTCACCGTTCGCGATCATCAGGTTGTCGATGTCGCGGTTGTCGCCTTCGCCGCCGGGCTGCATGTCCTTGCCCAGCGTATAGACGCGCGGCTGAGGCTGACCCGGGCCCGGTGCTTCGTACTGGTACTCGTTCTTCCACGGGTCGCGCGGGAGGACGGTCATGTTCAGGTACGTGTGGCCGTTCACGTCCTGCGTGATCAGGGGTTCCAAGCTGTCCGGATAGCGACCGGAGTTGTTGATCGCGAACTCGGTCAGCGCGGCCGTGATCGTCGTGATGTCGGCCTGCACCTTGCCGCCCATGGCGGTGCCGAGGTTCTTCATCACGTTGCGCACGACGAGCGTCGCGAGGAGGCCCAGGATGACGATCACGACCATCATCTCGGCCAGCGTGAAGCCCGCGCGGCGGCGGGGGAGGGCACGAAGGTTCTTCATGGGTTCGAGTGTCCGGGGCTCCCGGCGTTGTGGCTTGGGCCGGTTCTCCCGGCGTGGTGACTTCGACGGAGCGTGGGGCTCGTTCTTCCCCGTCGAGGATAACGGAGTGGCTCGAGGGAGCCGAATCCGGCGGCTTCAGGAGGCCTGTGGGATGGTCCCTCGGACCTCACCCGACCTGCCCGATCTGGAGGATCGGCAGGACGATCGAGATGACGATGTAGCCCACGACCAGGGCCAGGACGACGATCATGATCGGTTCGATGACGCTGGTCATCCGTTCCGTCGCGATGTCGATCTCCTCGTCGTAGGAGATGGCGACGCGGTCGAGCATCTGTTCGAGCTCGCCGGACTGCTCGCCGATCGCGACCATATAGCTGACGACAGGCGGGAAAACGCCCGTCGCCTTGAGGGGCGTCGAGATGTCCGTGCCTTCGAGGATCTTCACGCGGATGTGTTCGGTGGCGTCCGCCAGGACACGGTTCCCGACGACGGTACGCGTGATTTCGAGGCTCTGCACGGCCGGCACGCCGCTCTGCAGGAGCGTCGACAACGTGCGCGTGAAGCGCGCGACCGCTTGCTTGCGCAGCAGGTCGCCGATGATCGGCAGGCGCAGCATGTTCTTGTCGATGAACATCCGGCCCTTGTCTGTCTTGTAGATGCGCTCGATCGCGAACGAGCACGCGGCGATGAACAGCGCGCCGGCCCACCACCAGTCCTTGAAGAGGTCGCTTACGAAAATCAGGATCTGCGTCGGCGCCGGGAGCGTCTTGCCCTGGTCCGTCAACATGCCCGTGATCTTCGGGACGACGACGGCCATGAGGATGCTGACGACGATGAGCCCGATCGCGACCATCATCGCCGGGTAGGTCATCGCCGAGACGATCTTGCGGCGTAGCGCGCGCTGCGCCTGCAAGTAGTCGGCGAGACGTCGCAGCACGACGTCCACGTTGCCCGTCGCCTCGCCGGCGCGGACCATGTTCACGTAGAGCTCCCCGAAGAATCGCGGGTGTTCCTCGAGAGCGTCCGCGAGTGAACCACCGGAATTGATGCGTTCGCGGATCTCGCGGAACATCGTCTCGACGTCGCGGCGCTCGGCCTGCTCGATGATCGCCTTGAGCGTCTCGGCCAGCGGAATCCCCGAGCTGAGCAGCGTGCCCAGTTGGCGCGTGATGCTCGTGAGGATCTCGAGATCCCGCATGCTGGGCGTCGCGCGTGCTTGACGCTGACGCCGGATGCGATCGATGACGCCGAGCTTCCGGCCCTTGGCGCCCGCCTTGCCGGTCTTCGTGCGTCGACCTCCGCGCAGCTCGTGGATCTCGCTGACGAGCAAGTTCTCGCGGCGCAGACGATTGCGCGCCTCGCGCGTCGTATCCGCGTCGATGACGCCGGCCTGGACCCGTCCCCCGGATGCATAGGCCTTGTATTCGAAGATGGGCATGGGGCGCGGACGTTCAGTCGATGTCGAGCTGCGTCACGCGCAGCACTTCGTCCGCCGTGGTCACCCCGCCCAAGACTTTCTGACGGCCGTCCTCGCGCAGAGAGATCATGCCGCGCTCCGCCGCGCCCTTCTTCATCTGGGTCGCCGTGACACCTTCCATGATCTGCGTGCGCAGGACTTCGTCGACCGGCAGGAACTCGTAGATCGCCGTTCGTCCCGAATACCCGGAGTTGAAGCACTCGTCGCAGCCCTTGCCGAAGGCGACGCGGTTGCCCATCTGCTCGGCCGTGAGGCCGATCTTCTTCAGCTTCGCGCCCCACTCCGGCGTCACCGGCCCATACGTGTGGCAGTGCTTGCAGATCGTGCGCACGAGTCGTTGCGCGATGACGAGCACGATGGAGCTCGCCACGAGATACGGTTCCACGCCTTGATCGACCATCCGCGTCACGGTCGACGCGGCATCGTTCGTGTGCACGGTCGAGAACACCAGGTGTCCGGTGAGCGCCGCGCGGATCGCGACCTCGGCCGTCTCGAGGTCGCGGATCTCACCGACCATCATCACGTCCGGGTCCTGACGCAAGAACGAGCGCAGTCCGGTCGCGAACGTCAGGCCCTTCTTGACGTTGACCTGCACTTGGCTGATGCCCGGGAGCGAGTACTCGACGGGGTCTTCGATCGTCAGCACGTTCTTCTGCGTCGTGTCGACCTTGGCCATCGCGGCGTAGAGCGTCGTCGTCTTGCCCGAACCCGTCGGGCCCGTGACGAGGATGATCCCGTGCGAGTAGTCGAGGTACTCGTAGATCATCTCGAGGTTCTTCGACGCGAGGCCGATCTCCTCGAGGCGGAACACCTTGGACGACTTGTCGAGCAAGCGCATGACGATGCGCTCGCCGTACGTCGTCGGAACCGAGCTGATGCGGACGTCGACCTCACCGTCGCCGATCTTGATGGTCGCTCGACCGTCCTGGGGCAATCGCCGCTCGGCGATGTCCATCTTGCCCATGACCTTGATGCGGCTGATGATCGCGTCCTGCGCTTTGCGCGGGATCGGATCCATGTCGTAGAGGATGCCGTCGATGCGGAAACGCACCTGCATCCGATCGCCGTACGGGTGGAAGTGCACGTCCGAGGCGCGCAGCTTCAGCGCCTGGAAGAGGATCGTGTTGACGAGCTTGATGATCGGCGCCTTGTTGGCGACGTCGAGCACGTCCTCGTTCTCGTCGATCTGGTCCGCGAGGCCGGCGATGTTGCCGTCCTCGTTGACGTCCGCGAGCGCCTCGTCGACGCCATCGGCCTTGTGGCGGTACGCGCGACCGAGCAGCGTCGTGATCTCGATTCGCGGCGCGAGCACCGGATCGATCTCGGCGCCGAGCATGCCGGCGAGATCGTCCATCGGGTGCGGCGACAGGGGCGAGCACGTCGCGACCTTGAAGACGCCGTCGGACCCCGCCTCGAGAGCGACGAGGTTGTAGTTACGCGCGAAGTGCACCGGCACCTTCGCGACGAAAGCCGCGGGGACCGGGGTGCCTTCGAGGGACTTGCGGAACTCGTAACCGAGGTGCTTCGCGTAGATCTGGAGCAGCGTGACCTCGTCGAGGTAGTCCTTCGTGAGGAGCACGCGATCCAACGACTCGCCGGTCGTCCCGGCGATACGCCGGCATTCCTCGAGGCGCTCGCGCGTGAGGCCCGCGTCGACGAGCATCTCGCCGAGGCTGTCGGCTCGTCCTTTGTCCTTCGCGGTCCCGGAATCCTTCGCTTGGATCACGGCTTGTCCTGCTGGGTACCGCTCTGGCCCTCGCCCTCGCGCAGCATCTCGTTCAGCTTCTTCGCGTCGAGCCCGACGTCCTGGTTCTGGACTTCGCCGCGTTGCGGTCCGCGGTAGAGCGGGACTTCGAATCCGCGCATGTCGACGCCTTCCTTCTCGCGCCCGAACGTCGGGTCGATGACGCGGATCCGATCGGCACCGATCGTGTCGGCCGCCTCCAGCTTCCGCTTGAACGAGTACTCCGCGAGGTCCGCGAAGTCGCGGTCGCGCATGATGTGCGGGGTCACGAAGAAGTAGAGCGTCGTCTTGTTCTGGGACTCGCTGGAGTCGCTGAACAGGTAGCCGAGGATCGGGATGTCGCCGAGCCAGGGGACCGAGCTCTTCGTCTTGCCCAAGTTGTCCGTGATGATGCCGCCGACGACCATCGTGTCGCCGTCGGGCACGTTGACCTGCGTGTTGATCGTGCGCGTCACCTTCGGCGGCGGGATCGCGCCGTTGACCGCGCCGATGAACGTCGAGACCTCGAGGCTGATGTTGAGGCGCAAGTAGCGGCTGGCGCTGATCGTGGGGGAGATCTCGAGTGTGATGCCGGCCTCGACGTACTCGTTGAAGTTCTCCTGCGTCTGACCGCCGACTCCACCGGTCGCCGTGATCGTCGTCGTGGGCTGTTCGTCCTTCGAGATGACCTTGGCGCTCTTGTTGTTGTTCACGAGCACGGACGGAACGTTCAGGACGTTCGTGTCGCGGCGCGTCGACAAGGCGTTGATGAGGACGGGCAGCGAGAAGTCGTCGCCGCGGATGATGCCCGCCGTGATGCCGTCCGGCGCGGCTCCGCCGAAGAGGTTCGGTAGGCGCACGTCCGGCACGCCGTCGCCGTTGTTGTCCTCGAACGTCGAGAGTCCGAACGACGACACGCCGAAGCCACCGTTGCCCGACGCGGCGATCTCCGCCAGACCCAATTCCACCGCCAAGCGGAAACTGTCCTGGCCCGTGAGTTCGATGAGCGCAGTCTCGATGAGCACTTGATCCTGCCGCTGGTCGAGGCGCCGGATGAGGTCGAGCACTTCCTCGTAGCGCGTGCGATTCGCCGCGATCAAGAGCGAGTTCGTGGCCTTGTCGGCGACGACGACGATCTCGTTGCGCTGGCTGCTCGAGGTTCCGCCGCCCGCGGCTTGTCCGCCCTGTCCGCCCGCGCGCTGTGCACCACCCGGGGTGACGCGCGACGCATCGCGGATGAAGCTGTCGAGCGTCTCGGAGAGCTCTTCCGCGTCGACGTTCTCGAGGTTGTAGATGTGGTAAGTGCGCTCGCCCTGCACGATGTCGACGTCGAGTCGTGCGACGAGTTCCTTGATGCGCGGCATGTCGTCCGGCATCGCCATGAGGAGCAGGGAGTTCGTCCGCGCGTCGACCATGATCTTCGACTCGGTCTGACCTGTCTGGAGCTGACCCGTCGCGCCCTGTTGCTGCGCGACTTGCGCTCCACGCGATTGAGCCGCGCGACGCGATGCATCGAGCAAGTCCGTCAGCGTGTCCGCGACCTCTTCGGCCGATGCGAACTCGAGCGGGATCATCTCGAACTCGGGCAGGATGATCGCTTGGTCCGCCGCGGCCTTGTCCACGAACTTCAGCATGCGGACCATGGCCGCGACGTCGCTGCCGAAGCCGGTCAAGATGAGGCTCGTACCCGACACCGGCAGGATCGACTGCGTCTGCTGATCCGGGAACATCTGTCGCAGCGACGTCGAGAGCTGACGCGCGTCGACGTGCGGGAGATCGACGACCGTGTGGATCAGGACGGCCGGTTGATCGGCGTAGCGATCGAGGTCCTCGGGCGTGACGTAGACCGCGTCCTTCTTGAGCGTTGCACCGCCGCCACGATTGTTCGGGGCCGAGCTCTGGATCAGCACGACGGCCAAGTGATCGGGGCCGATCTTCGTGCAGACGAACTCGTTGATGATCATCATGATCTGGAAGAACGAGTAGAAGTCGCTCTTCGGGATCGTCTTGGGGCCGAACATCTTGAGCTTCGCCGCCTTGAGCTGACCCGCGGTCGCGTCCGTGTAGGTGAAGTTGATGCCCGTGGCTTCCTGGCACAGCTTCACGAACTGCTCGAGCGTGAGCCCGGCGTCGCCTTCCGTCGTCTCCTCGAAGTACAGCTCGTAGAACGCCCCGTTGTCCTGGATCGGCGGCACTTTGCCCGGCGTGTTCGCCGCATTGGACTGGCCTTGCGCGCCGGGAGCCTGCCCTACGGGAGCCTGAGCCTGCCCTGCGGGAGCCTGAGCCTGCCCTGCGGGAGCTTGAGCCTGCCCAGGTCTCTGAGCTGCGCTCATGGGCGTGGCGAAGGGCAGAAACGTGAGCGCGGCGATGAGGGCGGCTGTCATGTCGGGTGGCAGGTCGTCTCGAGTCCGAACCGGGGAGTCCTAAGTCGTTCTGGGCCGAAGCTTTGGGGACCGGAACGCGCTCGCGAGGCGCGGAGCCTAACGAACGCGCGGGGCCGGTCCAAGGTCGAGCGGGGATCCTCGGAGCGTCCGTCGGACGCCGACGCACTCGCGTTCTTCCCCGGAGCGACGGAGTCGGCAATCGTTTCCGACTTTTCTGGAGCGACGTCGCTATCCTCCGGCGCCCATGCGTCTCCATGAGCTCTTCGCGGCCGAAGATGTGATCGTGTCCTTCGCGCCCGCCGACAAGTGGATCGCGATCCGCGAACTCGTGGGACACCTGGTACGCCGCGGTCGCCTCGAAGCCGGCCAGGAAGCGGCGGTCGTCGAAGCCGTGCAAGCGCGCGAGAAATCGATGTCGACCGGGATGGAGCACGGGATCGCGATCCCGCACGCCGCGGTCGAAGGCGTCGACGGCGTGCGCGCCGCGATGGGAATCGTGCCCGAGGGCGCGACATTGGCCTTCGACAGCATCGACGGTCGGCCGACTCGCATCGTCGTGCTGCTCGTGATCCCGCGGGCGCAAAAACTGCTGCACATCCGCACGCTGGCCGACATCGCGCGAGTGTTGGGCCGCGACGCCGACCGGGAGCGCCTGATCGCCGCGCGGTCGTCCGAAGAGGCCTGGGCCGCGCTCGCCGAGGGCGACGCGAGCCGGCGCTGACGACGCGCCCGATGTCGGCTACGAGCGCCGCCGCGCCGGACGACGCGCGTTCGATCTGGTTCCGACGCGTCGCCGCGTGGAGCTGCGCGGGTTCGAGCGCGTTCCTCGCCGGGGCCGCGGGGCTCGGCATCCAAGCGATCCTCGCGGCGAGCGCGTCGCTCGCGTTCGGCGCGGGAACGGGACCCGCTCTGGCGTTGGCCACGTTCCTGTCGTTCTGGTCGCTCGGTGCGTGGTTCGCGGGTCGTCCGTCGGTCGCGAACCAGCGGCGTCGAACACTGGGCCTCGCGTTGCTGCCCGTCGCGCCGGCTGCGACGTGGGCGACGATCTATGGCGGTCCACAGGCGTCGGTCCTCGGCATCGCGGCCGTCGCGTTCTCGCAGGGGCTCTTCCTCCCGATCCTCGCGCGCGGACTGACGAGCCGCGCCGTCGGCTTCCTGATCGCTTCGAACTTGGCCGGAGCCTGGTTCGGCGCATTCGGCATCGCCGACGCCGTCGTTCGTGAATCGGGATACATCGCGGCTTCGGTCGTGGCCTGGCTGTGCGCGGTGATCGCGGTCCTCTTCGGGGTCGTCGGTCCGTCCGGAGTCTTCGACGGCGAGAGCGCGCGTTCCGAGGCGCGGGTCGACCGCGAGGCTTCGAAATCGGGCGCGCACATCGGCGCGCTCGCAGGTGCACTCGTGATCGGACTCGGCACCGCGTGGATGGGCGGCGTCGAGTGGTCGCTCGTGCGGCTCGGATCGCTGTGGTTCGGCGGGATGCAGGACGCGTTGTCGGCCGTTCTCGCCGCGTCGATCGCGGCGCTCGCGCTCGGAGCTCTGATCCTGCCGCCGATCCTCCCGCGTGGAGCGCGCGGCATCGCGATCGGACTCGCGCTGTGCGCCGTGAGTTCGACGTGGATCCTCGCCGTGCATCTCGCGCTGCCGCACTTCGCGAGCGAGGCCATGTGGCTGCGCGCGTTGGTGCTCTGCGTCCCGGCACTCGCACCGTTCGGGGCACTCGTGCCGCTCGTCCACCGCGCGAGTCCGGGCGAGAGCGGCGCGCGACTCGGGCGGCTGTACCTGCACGAATCGTGGGGCGCGTGGATCGGGATCCCGCTCGTGCAGTTCGTGCTCACGCCGACGATCGGGCTCGCCGCGAGCGTCGGTTTCACGGCCGGGCTCGGCGCGATCGCAGCTGTGTTCCTCGGCAACCGCGCGCGTTTCGCCGCACCGTTCGCCGCGGCGTGCGCGCTCGCAGCGGCGTTCGTGCTCGCGCGTGCCGAGCCGCCCGCGTTGCGCACGCCCGCGCTGGCGAACCCCGCGTTCCAGATCCTCTCGTTCCTCGAGGATCGCGACTTCGCCGTCACCGTGGTGGACGACGGACTGCTCGGCGAGCGCACGTTGATGACGGACGGATTCCGCGCGGCGGGAACGGGCCGCGACTACCGCTACATGCGCGTGCTCGGGCATCTGCCGTTGCTGCTCCACCCGAATCCCGAGCGAGTGGCGGTTCTCGCGTTGGGCACGGGCACGACGGTCGGCGCGGTCTCGTTGCACCCGGAGGTGAAGCGCATCGACGTGCTCGAGATCTCGCGCGCCGTCGTCGAAGCCGCGCCGCTCTTCGCCGAGCACAACCGCGGCGCCCTCAGCGAAGGCTTGCCCGGTCTCCTCGATGCGAACGATGGAAAGGGGCGCGTCGTCCTTCGACTCGGCGACGGTCGCAAGACCTTGCGCGATTCGCCGGCAACGTACGACGTCGTGACGATGGAGCCGTTGCTGCCCGACTCGCCGTTCGGCGTGCATCTCTACACGCATGAGGCTTATGCCGACGTGAAGCGGTCGCTGAAACCCGGCGGCATCGCGTGTCAGTGGGTACCACCGCACGCGCTCCACCATCGAACGTTCGCGACGGTGGTCACGCAGTTCACGCTCTCGTTTCCGAGCGGTCTCCTCTTCGTCTCGGGAACCCAGGTCGTCCTCATCGGCTCCGAGGGTCCGCTAGCGCTCGATACGGCTCGCTTGGCGGGGTTCGCCGACCCGCCCTTGCGCGAAGAACTGGCGGGACTCGGCCTCGCCGACGCGAGATCGATCGCGGCACGCTGTCAGTCGACCTGGCCCGGTGATGCTCTTCCGGACGACAGCGACACGAAGCCGACCAAGGTCCTCGGCGATGCTCATCCGTGGATCGCGTATCGACCGCGACGCTCTGGACCGATCTTGCTTCTCGACCTGCGCGACAACTTGCCGCGGGCCCGCAATGTGTCCAAGCGGTCGGGATGGCTCGTCGAGGAGACGGATCTCGCACGCGGCCTCGTCGCGCTGCGCGCTGCGCGGCGGGCGAACGCCGAGTCCGAAGCGTACATGCGCGGCGTGCAAGGGATCTCCGCGCGTGCCGCGGACGAAGCGCGCGAGCAACTTGCGCGGGCTCGCGGGCTCGCACCGAACGATCGCGAAGTGCGCGAATTCAACGAGGAAATGAGCTTTTTCGACGACCTGCGCGCGGGAGTCGCCGCGCTCGCCGCGGACTCGTCACGCGAGTCGGCGATCGCGGCACTCGATCCGCTCACGCTCGCCGCGCAAGCTCGGTACGAGCGCGCGGACGTCCACGCCTACGTCGCCGTCGCCTTGTCGCGCATGGGCAGTCCCGCCGCCGAAAAGGCCTGGGATGTGGCGCTCGCGCGCTGTCCGCGGCTCGCGGAGACCGACGCTGGGCGACGCGCGCGCGACCTCGGCCTCGCACAGGATTTGTGGAAGCGCGCGACCAGCGGGGCGGTCGTCGACCACGCGGTGCGCGACCCGCGCTAGAGTCATCGATTCGCATCCGCGCGTCGGTCACTCCGGTGTTTCGGTTCGGTACGCACTTCCTGCCGACTTCCGCCGAGGCGACGAGTGCGTCACGATCTCCCGCCGTGGGCCTGCCCATCCTCGGGCTCCGATCCCGCCCGCGAACTCGATCCACAGGACGTGAAGCCCGTGCACATTCTCCCGACATGTCTCTTGGCGACGCTGCTCGCGCCTACGCTGCTGGCCGCGGGGGATTCGAAGCTCGATCACCAGCGCATCGCGAAGGATCTCGCGGTGCGGTGGGGCATCGACACGTCGCGGCCCGAGGAGGTCACGCTCGAGGCCGTCTTCGCCAAACAGTACGTGCACGTCGATCTCGGCGCGTTCCTCGTGCGTTGGCCGATCGCGCAGTTGCCGAGCCGCTCGAAAGAGTTCAAGGACTGCGCGACCGCGCTCGTCCGCTGCCAGGAGACGTGGCTCGACTGGGTGCAGCTCAAGGCCTCGGATCAGAAGGCCGTGCGCGCCGATCTCGCAGTCGTCCTGAAGTGGACTCAAGGGTGGAACACGCAGTTGCTCGCGAAGGGCAAAGGCGGCGAGGACATCGCGACGATCGTCGCGGAGCAACCGACCGCTGCTGAAGCACGCCAGCGTTTCACCGACGCCTTGCGACGCTTGACTCCGGTCGGCCCGGGTCGCGAACAACCTTCGGCGGTCCAAGTACTCTTCGCGCCCACGCGGCAGGACTTCACGGAGTTCATCTACTTCGCCGGCTGGGCGCTGCCCGACCTGCGCTCCGCGCTGTGGGTCGACAACGTCCCGGACTGGACGCAAGGTTTCGTGCAGGACATGCAGGTCGTCACGCTCCAGTACGCGACCAATGGTCGGCCGGCTGGCGACTACACGTCGGGCACGTGGATGAACGAGCGCGATCCGGACGTCATGCAGCAGCAGGTCACGCAGCTCGCCGTGAACGGTCTGTTCCTGGACCACTATCGCGACCGCGTGCCGGGTGCATTCGTGAGCGGGCTCTCGATGAACCTCGTCGTCGACACGTACGGCGTCGTGAACACACGCGTGGACGGTGACACGCGCTCCAAATTCACAGCGGCGCGCGAGATCTTCATTCCGGGCGGAGCGTCTCAGGGCGGGTCCTTGGGCAAGTCCTCGGCCGACACGCGCTGGCGCGAGAACCACGGCGCCGATCACTTCTTGCCGACGCTGCGATTGGCTCAGGAGGAGGGCGGGGGTGAAGCACGCAACGACAAGAACAAGGCCGCGTGTTTCTCCGTGCGCAACGACGCGGGCGGAGCGAAGCACGTCGTCCGCGCGCCGTTCCTCGGATCGGCCGCCATCGCCACGAAGGCGCCGCCCGCGGAGTTCTTGGGCGACTGGGGCGAATTCCTGCGTGCCTACAAGAGCGGCTTCATCTTCTGGATGCAGACCGCGGCCGCGGGCAACGAGAAGGTCTCGCACGAGCGCTTCGCGACGCTGTTGCGCAAGCTCGCGGATCCGAACCTCTCCTCCGACTTCGAGGCCGTTTTCCAAGAGGTCTACGAAGGCGCGCCGCTCTCGAACGCCGACGTGGACAAGAACTGCCTCGAGGGTCAGTTCCTGCGCTGGCTCGCGAAGTCGAAGTGAGGGCAGCGGACTGGGGACGCTCGAGTGGCCTTCGAAGGCCGGGAAAGAATTCACCCGTTCACGCGTCAGCGGCGAAGCGGCGCGACTCCTCCGAGTCCGGAAAGGCATCACGGACTCGAGGCCGACTCGAACAGATGATCCGCCGGACTGCGCTGGAGCAGGTCGAGCGGGTCGAGCAGGCGGTCGGTGGCGAAGCTTCAGCTCCTCGCCGCGGTCCGCGCCGCCCGGCCCAGGCCGGCACATGTCCGTCGCGCGGCGAAAGGCGGCCAGCGCGACCCCGGTTCGCTCGACGAGATGAGTGGGACGCTGCTCGCGCACGTGAAGTCGAACCCGGGTCAGCGCGGTGAGATCGCGGAAGCGCTCGGCACCGACGTTGGGACGATGCGGCTGCCGATGAAGAAGCAGGAGCGCGGCCGAGTCG
>CAZKIY010000059.1:6908-17789 GCA_964552875.1 uncultured Planctomycetaceae bacterium | reverse complement strand
CGCGCGGCGATCGCTGCGCAAGACCTTCATCGCGACGCGACGCCGCAGGGCCAGGTCCTCGGCCTCGAGGATCGAACCCATTCCGCCCCGATCGACTTCGCGTCCAATCGCGTGCCGCGCATCGGCCGGCGCGAAACGCGCGAGGCGAGCGAGCACGGCGTCGAGCGTCGATCGATCCGAGGAAGGCGTCGAACTCATGATCACCTCGGGGGAGTCCGAGGGCAGGATCATTCCACGGAGAGCAAGCGCTGAGCGCAACGGCGCGGGTTGATGATGGTGTCAGTTGAATGTGTCAGCCTCATTCCTCGACGGTTCCCCGCGCGCCTGCACCTGCGGAAGACGACCGGCGCTTGGCGGCGAGCTCCGACACGCGCCTTTCCCGCGACGGGACCGTGGGGTGAGCGAGCATGAGCCGGACAGATTCAACTGACACCTTCATCAACTGACACCTTCATCAGGCGCGAAGCGCGGACGGTCGCGCCATCGACGGGCGTGCAGCTCGACTCGTGCTGATGACACGACGCGGCTGCGCTCGGGTGGGCGAACACGTTGCGTCGCGGGAGCGCGCGGACGATCGGCGCGCGCGCAGGGGACCTCGCTGCCCACCTGACCTCGAACCCCAGCGGGCCAGTAGCGAACTCAGCGCTCGTATGCACCCATGTCGAAACCCGCTCCGCGCGGACGCACGCCGCCCTGGTAGTCGGACGTGACACCGACGTCGACTCCGGTGTCACGTCCGACGGAAGCGGAGGTGAGCGACCAGTCCCCACCCGCGGCATTCGTGTACATCGGGTTCTGCGCGAACGAATGCACGTCGCGCCCGGTCGCTTGCCACTGAGCCAGCGTGTAGCTCTGACTCGTGACGTCGTTCTGCACGATCGGCCAGCCACCCTGGCTGAACAGCACGTTGTAGTCGCTGACGAACCCGCTCAACGAATCCGACGTGAACGAGATCGCTCCGCGCGCTCCACCCACGAGCAGGTTGTCCTTGAGCACGTTGCCCGTGCTCCCATTCCAGATCAGGAAAGCGAATCGTCCCTGTCCCGCGTCGTGACGCACGGTGTTGTGCGCGATCAGGTTGCCGCGCGAGCCCCACTGCGTTCCTTGTCCGTCGTCCCAGAGGGCGATACCCGTCGCGCGGTTCGCGATCAGCACGTTGTTTCTGATCACGGAGTCGCGCACTGACGCCAAGTTGATCGCCGCGCCGCCTCCGCCCATCCCGGTGCCGAGTCCGTTGCGCAGCAGGAAATTGCGCTCGACGACGCAGTTCGAGCTGATTCCGTCGCCTCCTGCAGCCGGATCCGCGTTGATCTGGATCCCGGAGGAGAAGTTGTCGTGGCAGTAGTTGCCGCGGATCAGCGCGCGATCGCCGGAGTTCGAGTGGTAGATCCCGTGCTCGCGCACCGAGCCGTAGCACTCGTTCCCGAGCAGCGATAGATCGTCGCTGAAGTCGGTGAAGATGCCCCACGTGCCGCCGTTCGAGCAGACGCAGCCCTGGATCGTGACGTGGTCGGACTGGTCGACGCGCACGCCGGAGCGGAACGCGTTCTGGATCTTCAGCCCGTGGATCTTCACGTGAGCTGCGAACGTGACGAACACGGCGTCGCGGTCGACGGCGTTCGTGCCCAGGCCGGAGACGATCGCCGCGTTGCCCGTCGCGCGGAAGACGATCGGGAGCGCCGCACTGCCGTCGGCCGAGATCGTGATCGGCGACGCGTACAGGCCGTCGGCGATGTCGACGATGTCGCCTGCCTGCACGTGCGTTGCAGCCCAGCGGATCTCGCGCCATGGAGCCGCCAGCGTGCCGGGATTCGCGTCGCTGCCGGCGGGCGAGACGAAGCGCGTCGCCGCGCCCGGCGGAGGCTCGGGGACGAACGGTGCGGCGAACCCGGGCGGGTTGTCGAGGTCGAACGGGACGAGCGCGATCCGATGAGAAGTCGGTTGAGCGCCCTGCGCGAAGGCCGATCCGCTCGCGGCCAGGAGGACGAAACGAAGGAACACTGTGGAGATCTGCATGAGCCTGCCTTTTCTCGCGCGCGTGAAACCCTGCCAGGTCACGGCGCGGGCCTCACGGTAGCGCGATAGCCGAGATGCGAGTGGCCTGTTCGTGTTCGAGGAACGATCGGCGAGTCCGCACTGTCCGAGCTCACGGCGTGCCGGGCGAAAAAGATCGATCCCTGGTGTCGTGGCACGACGCGAGAGCGGTCGCGGCGCATTGCGCGCGGACCGGGAGTTGCCAGGGGCCGTAGGACCCGAGGCTCCCATTCGCCCATGAACCCTTCCCAGCCCGCCTCGCGCATCACAATCCGAAACACCTGGCTCGTCCTCGTCCAAGTTCTTGCGCTGGCGCTGCTCGTGCTCGCGACGTGGAAGCTGCGCACGATGATCGCGTGGGTCGTGCTCGGAGTCTTCCTGGCATTGACGTTCGAGCCCGCGGTCTTCTGGCTGACGCGTCACCGGTGGAAGCGCGGATGGGCCGTCTTCGCGGTGTTTTTCCTCGGCCTCGTCTTGTTCGTCGGGTTGATCGCAGCCTTCGTTCCAATGTTGAGCGCGCAGGCTCGCGAGCTCTCCGCGCGCGGTCCGGAGTTGCTCGAGCGCGCACGTGAACTGCCCCCGATCCGTTGGGCCGACGAGAACTTCCAGATCCTCGAGAAAGCGCGCACGTCCGTCGGTGATCAGGCCAGCAGTGTCGCGCAGCCGGCGCTCGCCGTTGCCGGAGGCGTCGTCCACGCGATCGCGGGTGCCATAACGATCGTCGTGCTCGCCATCTTCACTCTGCTGTTCGGAGAGCAGGTCTTCGATTCCTCGCTCCGCTGGTTCCCTCTGCAGCGGCGCGCGCGCGCGAAGGAATTGGCCATCCGCATGTCGAAAGTCGTCAGCGGTTACGTCGCGGGCACCACGATCATCGCGGCCATCGGCGGATTGGTCATCGGGACGACGCTCGCGATCCTCGGCGTGCCCTACTTCGTGCCCCTCGGGTTCTTGATGATGATCCTCGGCGTCGTGCCGCTCCTCGGGACGACGATCGCAGCCGTCATCATCGTCGGCATCACCTTCGCGACGAGCGGTTCGACCGCGGCTCTCGTGTGCACCGGCGTCTACCTCGTCTACCAGCAGATCGAGAACCATCTGCTGCAGCCCGTGGTGCAGACCCGCACGCTCAAGATGAACCCGCTGCTCATCGTGCTCGCGCTGCTCGTCGGGACCGGACTCGCGGGAGTTCTCGGTGCCTTGCTCGCGTTGCCGATCGCAGGTGCTCTCCAAGTGCTGCTCGAAGACATCTTGACGCGACGTTCCGAGCGCGGGGCAGCGGGAGCGGACTCGATCGGTGCAAGCGGGCAGAGGGACGGCTGACGCCTCGAAATCGCGTTCGTACGGCCTTGGATCAGGCGAGTCGACGTGATTTCGAAGCCCGCGGAAAGATCTCGGGGGAGGGCGGACAGACCCAATCGGCCCCGTGCGGATGGCGCGCGGTGGTTCCTGCCTACCCGCATCTCCCCGTCGACTCTCCACGCTGCGGGGGATCGGTCGACCCAGCGACGTCCGACGACACCAATGAGTTCCTCGATCTCCCTCCTCTTCCTCTTCACGGCCTGCGCCGCGGCGACGTCGGCCCGAGCCGATGTGCTCGTGCTCTCGCCAGCGACGAACCTCGACATCTCGACGCTCGACATCGGCGCGTGCGGCGATCTGTCGTTCCAGGCCAGTGCGAACCGCCTGTGGGCCGCCGACGGTTTCACGAACGGACAGTTGCACTCGATCGACCCGGCAACGGGTGCGCTGATCGGCGGAATCGATCCTGCGGCGATTCCGGGACTCGACCAAGGGCCCGATGCATTGGCTGGGATCGCCCACGCTCGGCTCGAATCACTTCATCTTCAGCCCCATAAGCGAGAGCGAAGGCGGGCGCTTGAACGCGGCCGGCACGTTGATCGCGGACTACGGATCTTCGCACGGCGCCGTGGGCGCGGACTTCGACAACAGCGGTCAACTGTGAGTCGTGAGCGGGTCGATCTTCAACGCGGGCAGCGAGCTGCGCCGCCTCGCCGTCGCGGATGGCGCGATACTGCAGACCGTCCCGATCGATCCCGCAATCACGTCGCAGATGGTCGACATCACGTTCGATCCGCACACGGGAGCGTGCTACGTGCTCACGGAGGTGGGCGACTTCATGCACGAGATCAATCTCTCGAAGGGCAACGTCGTGTCGTCGATCGACCTGACTCCGTTCCTGATCAGCGGCGGCACGATCCTCGGCGGAATGGACTTCGACGCGACGGGCGCGCGGCTCTTCGTGTGCACCGGCCCGGGATCGGGCGCGGACACCGTCGTCGTCTTGAATCGCACTTTCGGCGCGAACGTGTGCTCGAACGGGCCGAGTGAGCTGCCGTGCCCGTGCGGCAACGTCGGCTCTGCCGGCCGCGGCTGCAACAACTCGTTCGGTACCGGGGGCGGACTGCTCCGGACGAGCGGAGTTCCGCGCGTTTCCGCGGATACGTTCGTGTTGGACGTCCTCGGCTTGCCGCCGACCACGACGTGCCTCTTCTTCCAGGGCAACAGCAATCCGTCGGAGATCTTCGCGTTCGGCGACGGATCGCGCTGTGTCGTGGGTTCCGTGATCCGGCTCGGCACGAAGCCGACGGTCGCGGGAACGGCGCAGTATCCGACAGGCGTCGAACAACTCGTCCACGTACGCGGCCAGATCCCGGTCGGCGGCGCGACGCGCTTCTATCAGGCTTGGTACCGCAACCTCGCCGCGTTCTGCACGCCGGATGGGTTCAACCTGACGAACGCAGTCAAGGTCTTCTGGGCATCGTGATCGCGAGGGTTGGCTGGTGAGGGGATCGCACGGCGCTCGTTCGAAGTCGAAACTCTCGCCGCGCGCATCCTCCGCGACCGCGAAGACACCAAGGTCTCGAGGCCGGCGCGGAGCGGCGCCACGAGTGTGCGAGAGCCCGTGTGCTCGACTTCTCCGCGGGGTCTCAGCGCGGGCTCACGCCCGCGAGCGGAGCGATCGCGCCGCGCGATGAACTTCGGACTTGGTAGCTCAGCGCACGCGCGGCACGACGGTGCGCGCCACGAACTCGAGCGTGCGCTGCATCCGGTCGTAGTCCTCGTCGCGCACGCGAAACCACGTGTTCGCGTGCCAACCGGCGGTCAACGGCAACGTCTTGGCGCCGGGCGGCGGTACCTCGCATTCGAGCAGCGCGTCACCGAGTTCGCGCTTCACGCGCTCGACCCCGTCGTGTCCCGCGAAAACACCGTCCTTCGGCGGCCGGATCTGCACCGAGCCCGTCGCGAACTTGCGCGTCGGAGTACCCGAAGCGCGTCCGTGGAGCACGGAGTCGGCCCACGCGCCGTAGAGATCGAACTCGTTCCCGGCCGCGTGCAAGTCCCAGATGCGCTCGCCCGCTGGACGCGCGCCGATCTCGGACACCTTCAGGCCCTTCGGCCCGAAGAACCACTCCATGTGCGTCGCGCCATCGCGAATTCCGAGCGCTTCGATCACGCGTTGGTTCACCGCGCGCAACTCGACGTAGCCGCTCGAGTCCATGCGGTTCGTGCAAGCGATCTTCGGTCGGATAGCGCGGTCTTGCAGCGCCTCGAGGCAGCTCGGGTAGTAGTGCCCCACGAAGTCGTGCACGACCCGACCATCGACGACGACGGCGTCGAGGAAGCCCTCGTGGCCCTCGATGAACTCCTCGACGATTCCCGGGCGATCCTTCGACGGCTTCGAGCGCAGGAGCGCGCGCTCGAGCTCGATCGAGTTCTCGCAACGGAACGTCTCGAGCGTCCCGAAACCGTCGACGGGCTTGAGCACGACGGGGTACCCCTCGCGCTCCGCGAACGTTCGTGCGGTCGCGTCGTCCTCGACGCGTTCCGAAGCGGCACACGGGATGTCGCGCGAGCGGAGTCGCGCCTTCATCGCCGCCTTGTCGCGCGACAGGATCGCCGCTTCGACCGTGGTGCCGGGCAAGCCGAGCACCGACCGCACGTGCGCCGCCGAGACGACAGCCGGCTCGTCGATCGTCTCGACGCGCGCGAAGCCCGACTTCGGCGCGATTTCGCGCGCGATCCGAGCCAAATCGGATCCCTCGAGGACGCTGCGCGCTCTCGCGTACGACTCGAGTGCGCGCGCGAGTTCGGGTGACAGTTGTTCCCGCGTGGAATGCCCGATGCCGTGCACGCGGGCCCCGCTGCGCCGCAGCGCGTCGATGAACCGCAGCGCGTAGACGGACGTTTCGGGGCTGAGGAACAGGACGTCCACGGGGCCGCAGATCCTAACGGACCGCCACGCGCTCGCGATGGATCAGCGAACGCTCCCGAGCACGCTTTCCGCGCGCTTGCGCTTCGATTCGAGCCCCGTGTACGACCCGACAGCGAGCGACCACTCGATGACGAGGAACGCCAGGAACATCCACGTGCCGGGACGTGACGTGTCGAACTGGTCGAACGCGAGCACCGTGGAAACGAGGAGCATCGAAAGCCACAGGATCGCCGACTGCACCGCGATGCGCATCGCGCTCCAGCGCCGCTCCACGGCCGCGGCGAACTGAACTGTGGCCGCGGCGAGGAACAGACGGCCGAGAGCGCGCGACGACAGCGGCTTGATCGGCCACGGCCAAACGCTCGCCATGAATTCAGGGGCGAAGATCAGCGCCAGCGCGACCGCTCCGACGAGGACGCCGAACACGAAGGCGATGCGACGCACGAACGTCGGCATCAGCACGTCGGCATCAGCACGTCGGTGTCGCTCGGCGTCCGCGGATCTCGGCGCCCATTCACGACGAGGAACAGGGCCACGAGCGGAGGAAAGACCAAGTACGCGAGCGCCCAGATGGAGAAGCGCACCGTACCGTGCGCGAACTTGCCCCAGTGGACGATCGCCACGCCGCAGAGCGCGACGAGTACGGGGAGCGTCGCCCAGAGCACCTGAGCGACTTCATGCCAACGTTTGGCGAAAGTGACGCGCAGAAAGCTGTAGATCAACGCGAAATACAGCGATCCGAAACACATCGCCGACATCGTCGGCACGAGGGGCCACGCGAAACGCGTACTCGTTTCGTCGGGGTGGAAGGTCAAGACGTAGAACGACGGAATGACCGCGATCACCAGGAACAGATGAGCGATGCGGGTAGCGAGGAGGACCGCGTCGTCGCGGGGCGGGTTCGTCATCGGGGCGACTTCCAGGGGGCGGCGGGAGCATGAAGGGGATCGATGCCTCGTTCCTCTGTCCGCATCGGCCTCTGGTCTTTCCGCAGCACCGGGTAATATCGCGTTCGTCCACGCGCCTGCCTTCCCTTGGTTCTCCAACATGAAGATCCTCTTCGCGCTCGCTCTCCTCTCCGTCGCTGGCCGAGCCGGGGAGCAGTGCCATTCCGCCAGCTATCCCTCGAGCCTCACGAACTGGTCACAGACGTTCGTCGTGCCGAAGCACGATCCGACGCGGGGTGCTCTGCAGTCGGTGACCGTGACCGTTAGGTGCAGTCTCGCCGGAGCGGTCCTGGCCGAGAATCCCTCTCTGCTCCCGGCGACCTATACGACCAAGCTGGCGTTCTTGGGCTCGGTCAGCCGGCCCGATGCTTCGTTGATCCACTCGGTCCAACCCGACATCCAATCCGAAGTGCCTTTCGGCGGCTTCGACGGTCAGATCGACTTCGCCGGGCCGTCGGGGATCGCGCTCACGAATCTGACCGCTGAACGCCAGTCGCACGTCAGCCTGACGGGTGCGGCAGACCTCGCGCTCTTCACGGCGACCCAGGTCGGTGCGGTCATCGGTCTCGGCGTCAACGCCCTGGGCACGAGCACGGCCACGGGCCCGGGCGCTTTGGTCGTGCAGCTCAACACGAGCGGCGCGATCGAGGTCACCGTCTGCTACGGCTATCGCGAAGTCTGCCAATCGGCGTCCATTCCTTCACAGCCGACGAATTGGCAGCAGGCCCGGACGTTCGCGAAGCACGATCCGCTCCTCGGTCCCTTGCGAGCCGTGCGCATTCGCGCGCGGACCACCTTGACCGGCGCGTTTGGGGTCGAGAGCAACGAACCGTTCGCCGCACAGATGAGCGCGTACTTCGCGGTCACGACTCGCGTCCTTCGTCCGGACGCGACCCAGGCTCTCGCTCACGTGACCGGAACGAACTTCATCGATCCAGTCAGCCCGTACGATGGTGTTCTCGACTTCGCCGGACCGTCGGGCGTGAGCCACATCGGAATCCAGGTCGAAACGTCAGCACCAACCGTGCTGACCACTCCTCTCGATCTCGCTCTATTCACCGCAGCGACTCAGGGTGAGACCATCGCACTCGGCGTGAGCGCGTTCGGCGCCACAAGCGTCGCGGGAGGGGCTGGAAACTACACGGTCCTCATCCAGACCTTCGCCGGCGTCGAGGTCGAGGTCTGCTACGACTACTCCGCGCGAATCATCCCGTACTGCTTCGGAGACGGCTCGAGCCTGAATTGCCCGTGCAGCAATTCGATCCCCGGGACCCAACAGGGCTGTCCGAGCTCGCTCGGAGTCGGTGGCGAGCTGCGCGGGTCGGGCACGGCCGAGATCGGTGCCGACACGTTGGTGATCACGGCATCGAACGTGCCGGCCACCACCACGCTGCTCCTCTTCCAGGGCACGAACGCGATCGTCACCCCCTTCGGCGACGGTCTGCGCTGCGTAGGCGGAGTGACGACTCGGCTCGGCAGTCGGACAGCATCGGCCGGCTCGGCCTCGTTCCCCGCAGCGGGTAGCACGATCTCGACACTTGGTGGCGCCAGCGGCGGAACGACCCTTCATTACCAAGCGTGGTATCGCAACGCGGTCGCCTTCTGCACACCCGCTGCTTTCAACCTGACGAACGGGCTCGCGATCGCCTGGTGATGATCGCGGCGCGTCAGACGCCGGCGAGCTCGATCAGGCGTGGGCGATGCGCGTGACGAAGACGACGGAGTCGTCGCGAATGTTTGCGGTGATCGGGAACGAGGCGTTCGGCTCGGGGGTTCAGCGCTCTCCTGGAATCGAGGCCTGTCCGCTCGCCACAACCCTCTTTCGAGGCATCCCCGTATCCTCGGGGTGTTCGCCGGTCCGACTTCCCACGAGATCCACCATGAAGACTCTGTTCGCGCTGACGATGCTCGCCGTCGCCTCGCACGCGGGTGAGGTGTGCCACACGTCCACTTACCCCACGGCCACCACGAACTGGAGTGGAACCTTCGCCGTGCCGAAGCACGATCCGACACTCGGCGCGTTGCAGTCGGTCACGGTCAGCATGAAAGGTGTGATCAGCGGCCATCTGGGCTTAGAAAATTTGGCGGTCTATTCGGAAGCAATCGAAGCCTACTTTGCTTCGGTTCAGTACGTGGCGCGACCGGATTCGTCTTGGATCGTTTCCGTCCGGCCGACTTTGCGCTCAACGCTGCACCTCGGTGCCTTCGATGGCACGGTCGACTTCGCGGGGACATCCGGCCAGTTGCTGACCGGTCTTCAGGTGGAGCGCGAGACACATGTCCGGCTCCAGAGCGCAGCGGATCTGGCCCTGTTCACGGCCACAGGCAGCAGTCAGACCGTCGTCCTCGATCTCGCCGCGCTGGGCGCGAGTTTCGAGACGGGGAGTTCGGGGCCGTTGGCTGTTGCGCTCAGCCTGCAAGCCGCGGTCGACGTCACCGTTTGCTACGGCTACCGCGAGATCACGCAGACGAACGGCGTCTCGTCCCAGACCTTGAATTGGAATCAGTCACGCTCGTTCGCCAAGCACGATCCCGCCCTCGGTCCGTTGCGCGCCGTGCGCATTCGTGCACGAACCACCCTGACCGGTGAGGCGCGCGTCGAGAATCCGTCGCCGATCGCGACGCTCGTGAATTCCGAACTCGCTTGCGTGACGTCGATCGCACGACCCGACGCGAGCACGGCCCTCACCGTCGAGACCTATTTCCCCTGCCTCGATCCCCTCGCGGCGTTCGACGGGGCCATCGATTTCGGAGGGACTTCGGGCGCCAGCCACACCGGGATCTCGGCCGAGTCCTCGGCCGGGAACACACTGAATTCGCCGGCGGATTTGGCCCTTTTCACCGCCACTTTCCCCGACGAGACCATCTCGCTGCAGATCGCTTCGTCGAATACCAGCACCGCCATCGGTCCGGGTCCGCTGATCACGCTACTCGCGGGGGCTGCGGGCTGCGAGGTCGACGTGAGCTACGACTACTCCGCGCCCATCACTCTCTACTGCTTCGGCGACGGGAGCAGTCTCCCCTGCATCTGCGGCCCTTCGGTCCTCGGCGCGCAGCAAGGCTGTCCGAACTCCTCCGGCCTGGGTGGCGAACTGCGCGCGTCGGGCTTCGCGGAAGTCGGTGCCGACACACTGGTGCTCACGACTTCGAATCTGCCGGCGACGACGACCGTCATCCTCTTGCAGGGTACGAGCCAAGTCACCGCTAGCTTCGGTGACGGACTGCAGTGCGTGGGTGGAACGACGCGTCGACTCGGCATCCGTTCGGCGTCGGCCGGATCGGGCTCGTTCCCGCCGGCAGGCCTCACGATTTCCAGACTGGGCAGCGCAGCCACCGGCACGACTCTCCGCTACCAAGGTTGGTACCGCGATGCAGTTCCCTTCTGCACGCCGGGCGCCTTCAACCTGACGAACGGAGTCGCGATCGCCTGGTGACGATCGCGGCGAGTCAGCCGCCCACGAGTTCGAGCAGTTTGGTCGTCGTCCGCCAGTTCCGCGCGGTGCCGATCGTGCCGAGCCGCGTGTCGAACCACGTGTTCGTGAGCTTCGTGCGCGCGAAACCGTTCGGGCACGCGAGATAGATCTCGCGACCGCGCACGACGAACGTGTCGCCCGGCGATCGATCCGGGTCGAGCGCGGCGATCTGCTTCGCGGTCGGCGCCTGCGC
>CAZKIY010000059.1:0-6808 GCA_964552875.1 uncultured Planctomycetaceae bacterium | reverse complement strand
CCGGCGATCGATCCGGGTCGAGCGCGGCGATCTGCTTCGCGGTCGGCGCCTGCGCCAGGAACATCACGGCGAGAGCCGACTCCTCGTGATCGGCGAGCAGCGAGTTCCCGGCGACCACTGCCCGCAACTCCGCGGCGGATCGAGTCTGGACCGGGACCGCGAATCCGAAATCGCGCTCGATCACCGCAGCTAGGAGTGTCGGCACCTTGCGCGCGATGGTCGCGCCGGCCGAGTACACGACGTTGCCGCTCTGGATGTACGTGCGCACTTCGCTGCAGCCGGACTCGACGAACAGACGCGCGAGGTCCTTCATCGGGAGCACGTTCTTGCCGCCGACGTTGATGCCGCGCAGCAGCGCTACGTGCCTGTTCGACGCGCTCATCGGAGCGCCGTCACTTGCCTGCGGGCGGCGGTTGACTCGCCCACCCGCGCCACAGTTCGTCGAACGACTGCGGCGTCCATCCGAACACGTCTTTGAGAAGTTTGCGCTGCAGCCCGGGCAGATCCTTGCCGCTCGGCGACCCCTGTTCGTCGAGTTGCCCCTTCACGCCGCCGAGCAGTTTCGCCAAGCCCTCGGGATTCGTTTCGAGCAGGAACTTCACCATGGACCACACGGTGAACAGTCCGTCGCGATCGAGTTGGCCGACTTCCTTCTCGTACAGGAGTTGCGCCATCGTCTTCGATCGGCCGCGCGCCAGCATCTTGCGCGTCGCATCCGACCAGTCGTCGGGATACGTCGCGTCGCGGAAGCTGCCCTCTTCGCCCTCGTTCGTCGTCGAGCGCGGCTCGATCTCCTTCTCGAGGACGAGCGCCAACCCTTCGTCGAGCCACATCGGCGGATCGTAGGAGAAGTGCTTGTACGCACAGAAGAACAGGTGACTCAAGTTGTGCGCGATGTGCGGGAACAACCACTGATCCTGTTTCAAGTCCGGGTCCTCACACGGCAACGACGCGTGCATCTTGTGCAACCCGGGGAAGTGCCAACGCAGAGCATTCGTGACCTGCGCGCCGCTGAACTCCTTCGTGAAGAGGAAGTGCGTCGTTCGATTGGCGTGCAGCGTGACCTCGAACTTGTCCTTCTCGCCGAGAAAGCGTCCCGCCCCCATGAACGGACCTTCGGCCTTTCGTTCGGCCGGGAAATCGGCGTCCGTGACGCGCAGGATCGCTTGGAATCGCGAGTACAGGTCCTCACCCCGCATCGCGAGCAAGTGGAGGCGCAACCACGGATCGAGCTTCTTCACTTCCTGGGGGACGGACGGCAGCACTGCGCGCAAGCGCGCGAGCTCGGCATCGACGCGCTCGCGCTGATCGAGATCGACCTTCTGCTCGCCGAGGGACGACGCCCAGCGAATGTGCGCAGTCTCGAGGAAGATCCACTGCGACGCAGGCAACGCCGCCGCGAACTCCACGCTCGTCGCCGTGCCGATCGGCATCGGCCCGTGCGTGACGACGCCGGCCGCGGTCATCAGCGCGGGATCGTTCTTGCACCACGGGCACGTCGCCGCGATTTTCGATTTCTGTGCGCCGGCGAAGAACGCCAATCCGGTCGCAGCGAGAACGGCGAACGACATGGCCCGAGGATAGCGCACGCCTGCTCCCTCTGGCGCAGATGAGGATCGGATCGCACGCTCTCTCCCCCCGTGCGCGACGAGATCCAGGAACACAACGGCTCCATCGAGGATCGCCACTGGTGGTTCGCCGCGCGAAGACGGATCCTGCGCGCGCTGGTAGACGAGATCGCCGGTGATCGACGTCTGCGCATCGTCGACATCGGGTGCAGCACGGGTGGAAACGCCGGCTCGCTCGCCGATGCGCACGACGTGCGCGGATTCGACGCCTCCGAAGCGGCGATTCGGATCGCCCGTGCGAAGTTCCCCAAGGCGCGATTCGACCTCGCCACGGATCTCGTGCCCGTTCGTGATGCAGTGCGCGCGGCAGATCTCGTTCTGCTCATGGATGTCCTCGAGCACGTCGAGGACGATTTCCACCTCGTGAGTTCGATCGCCGCGGAACTGCGCCCCGACGCGCACATCCTCGTCACCGTGCCCGCGGATCCCGAACTGTGGGGCGGGCACGACGTGGCCAGCCACCATTGGCGTCGCTACACGGAATCGCGACTCGTCCGCGTGTGGCGCGACATGCCGCTCGACGCGCGCATCGTGACGCCGTGCAACGCGCTGCTCGCGCCGCTCGTGCGCGTTGCGCGTCGATTGCGTGGAGGCAAGGAATCCGTGCACGGAAGCGGGGCCGATCTCGCTGTGCCGATCGCGCCCGTGAACGCGGTGTTGCGCTGGACGTTCGAGCGCGAGGCCGGCGCGCTCGTGCGCGCGTTGCGCGAAGGAACTCCGGCGCCGTACCGTGACGGGATCAGTCTCCTCGCGATCCTGCGACGTCGCGCGGGGGACTGCGAGGTGCTCATGAAACCCGCGGATCTGCCGCGCGACGAGCACCGGCCCTTCGAGGCGAGCTGAGCCCACCGAAGTCGTGAGCGTCCACGGAGCCGGCATCGGAGTGTCTGCCCTCGGTGGGGTGATTGGAGGCCGATGCGCGGTGAGCGGCTACGTCAAAGCGGAAGGAGTTTCGTTAGCGCTGCGAGCGAGGGCAGCAGCGCGACGAAAAGAGCGAGCCTTCGCGCATGATCCTGCTCGTCGCGCAAGCGTGCGGTCGCGCGCTCGATCACGGCGAGAGCCCATTCGCGTTCGAACAAGCGCTCCGGAGATCGCGGATCCGCTGGATCCAACGCCAACCGCGCTTCGGCGGTTCGCGGTTCGATCGGCACGTGGATGGCGTTTCCGCCGCGTTTCAGGGCGCGATCGTGCTCGCGTCCATCCGCGAGCCTGTTCCGAAGTCCGGTCATCAGCCAGTTGCGGAATCGCCCACGCGTCGGATCCACGGCCAGGAGATCGCCGCGCTCCAAGATGCGCGCGAAGTGGTCTTGCACGAGGTCGGCGGCCTCATGGCTGCCGAGACCGGAGCGCCGCGCGAAGGCGTAGAGCGGATACCAGTATCAGCGTGCGAGGTCCTCGAGCGCCGCAGCTCGGCGCGGAGACTGCGCACCAGCCGCGTCGAGCACGACGGACCAGCGCGTGGTGAGGACTTTCGCTTGGCCGCCGGATGCGGAGCTCATCGATCGCCGTCCGGACCCGGGTCGTGCGCGGGTTCGCATTCGGAGGTCGTCGATTCGGGCTCACCGAGTTCCGCCGGACTCGGCACGTCGAGGCGGGGCTCCTGCGCGTCGACCGCGGGGTCCACGTGCGGAGACACGTCGTCGCGCGCGAGTCCGGGACCGAGGCACAACGCGAGGACGATCGCGAGGGGCAGTGCGATCCAGAAAGTTCGCGCGCGCATGGTTCAGCGAATCGCGGAGCGGAACGCGTAGGTTCCGGACACGAGTTCGATGCGCACGGATCCCGGAGTTCCGGCTCGCGGCTTCAGGTCCTTCGACTCCGACAAGGGCTTCCCGTCCAGCGCGATCGACGCGACGTCCTTCGCCGGCAGGTCGAGCGTGGCGCTCGAACCGGGCGGAATCGTGCAGGAATATTCGAGTTCCGCGTCGGAGAGCTTCCACGCGGACTTCACGAGTCCCGTGATCGCGTGGTGCTCGGCGCTCGCCGAGGTGAGCCGACCCGTGACGCACGGCGCGAGTCGGATGTGCGACCACGCAGCCGGCCCCTCCGAGCTCGGACGCGAGGCACCGTTCGGGCCGCTGAGCATCACGACCGAACCCGAATCGGCATGGTCGTCGACGAGCTCGATGCCGGCGATCGCGCGCACCATCCACTCACCGATCGCGCCGAACGCGAAGTGGTTGAACGAGTTCATGCTCGGATCCTGGAACCCGCGGCCGGGGACGAAACCGTCCCAACGCTCCCACATCGTCGTGCCGCCGTTCTCGACCATGAATCCCCACGAAGGCAGGGTCTTCCGGCGCGCGAGATCGAGTGCCAGATCGTGGTGACCGTTGCGCGACAACGCGATCAACGCGCGGTGCGCGGTCTGGATCCCGCACGTGAGCTGGCCTTGCTCGCGGATTCGAGCCGCGAGTCGATCGGCCCAATCCTGGGCCTGATCCGGCGTGTCGTAGAGCTCGAAGTCGAGAGCCAGCGCATACGCCGACTGCGAGTCGCCCTCGAGGCGCGCGCCCTTCCGGAACGTCTTCGCGAAGGCGTCGCGCGCGCGGTCGGCGATCGCGAGCGCCTTGCCGTGCGACTCCGTGTCGCCGATTGCGAACGCCATTCTCGCGGCGATGCGCGCCGAGCGCGCGAAGAAGGCCGTCGCGAAGAGATCCTGGCCGAGTTCGCTGCCCTCCTTCGGTTTCTCGCTTTCCAGCACAGTCGCAGCATCGAGCCAATCGCCGTAGTCGTTCCCGCGCGCATTGCGCCACACGAAGTCGGGGTTTTTCGCGGCGATGAACTCGATCCAACGCAGCGCGCTGCTCGCGCTCGAACGCAGATTGCGCATGTCGTGCGTGCGCAACCACAACTCCCAAGGAACGAGAACGCCCGCGTCGCCCCAGCCGGGAGTGCCCGCGAACTGTTCCGCCGCCCCGTACGGATAGGGCGCGAAATCGGGGAAGCGACCATCCTTCGTCTGTGCTCCGCGGACCTCCGCCATCCACGACCACAAGAAGTTCCCCGCATCGAAGCGGTGCAGGACGAACGGCGTCACGACTTGCACGTCGCCGAGCCGGCCCAGTCGTTCGTCGCGCTGCGGGCAATTCGTCGGGACACCGACGAAGTTCGACCTCACGGACGCAGTCGCCGCGGCCCACACGCGATTCAGCGTGTCATCGGAGCACGTGAACGAGCCCGCATCGGCGAGATCGTTGCCGATCGCGACGGCTTCGATCGAGCTCAGCTCGAGAGCCTGATCGATGCCGCTGACCTCGGCGTAGCGGAAACCGTGCACGGTGAATCGCGGCTCGAGCGTCTGGACTCCGGTCCCCAACGTGAAAACATCGGTTTGAGCCGCCGAACGCAGATTCGCCGTGTAGAGCTTGCCGTCCGCGTCGAGGACTTCGCCGTGCCGGATCGTGAGCATCGTGCCGGCTGCTCCTGCGATTCGAATGCGTAGGACGCCGCTCTGGTTCTGACCGAAGTCGTAGACGTGCACGCCCGGAGCCGTCTTGCGCACGGACAAGGCCGGTCGCGCGTCGTAGGCACGAATCGGCGCGGCGCGCTCGGCGAAGAGAGCCGGCTTCAGTTCGGGGGCCGGATCGACGGGCCGCCAGTCGGCCCCTTGGAACAGCGGCTCATCCCAACCCGGCGTCACGTTGCGCTCGTCGCGCGTCTCGCCGTCGAAGAGATCCGCGGTGAGCAACGGGCCACCGCGATTCCAACGCCAGTTCTCGTCCGTCTGGACGGACACGTGTTGGCCGTTCGCGAGTAGGATCTCGCCTTGGAGGAAAAACGCGGGTTCTGCGCCGTAAAATGCCGATTTGCGGCCTCCACCGAGCTCCGACGCGAGCCCGAGTCGACCTGCGTACCAGCCCGGTGAGAGCTGCACGCCGATCACGTTCTCGCCCTGCGCGAAGAGGTTCGTGGCATCGTAGGTTTGGTACGCGACGCGTTTCGCGTAGTCCGTCCAACCCGGCGCGAGTCGCGCGTCACCGACGGGCTTCCCGTTGATCGTCATCTCGTACACGCCGAGCGCGGAAGCGTGCACGATCGCGCGCGCGATCGGCTGACCGACGACGAACGACGTTCGCAATCGCGGCAGCGAGTCGATCGCTCCGTCGGTCGCCTGCGCCGGCACGAGCGCGCCGTCGGCCAACGCTTCGGGCGCCCAACCCGGCTCTCCCGAAGTTCCACTGACGCGGATCTTGCCGCGCGAAGTGATGTCCGTCGTCCCGTCGAGCACTTGGACCTCGCCGAGCGCCATCGCGTAGCCGCGCTCGCCGTCCTTCGGGATCTTCGTCGCCACGATGCGCAAGTAGCGCAACGTGTAGCGCGAAAACTCGATTTCGAGCGGTTCCGCGCCGGCATTCGGGATGTCCTGCCAGCTGTACTCGCCGATGCGCAGCGCCTTGCTCTCGAACTTGCCGTGCTCGTCCGTGTAGACCTTGACACGCAGTGGAAAGAGCGCGCCCGGCTTCGTCGCATCGCCGTCGGGGCGCGCGGGATGCAAGCGAACGCGGTCGCAGATCACGTTCCCGCCGAAGTCGAACTCGATCCACGGCCACGCGTCCTCGGCTTGCGCGATCTCGCTCTTGTGGCCGATCGATCCGGCGCCGGGCGCGCGACCCGCGCGGATCCAGGCCGCGCGCCAAGCGCCGTCACCGCGCGGCGCCGTGGTGAAGGTCGACGGCGCCGACCACTCCGACGGTCGCCCCACTTCATCCCACGAGCGAACCGCCCACGAGTAGGTTCGGTCCGCGACCAGCGGTTTGCCCGCGTACTCGATGCCGTTCACGTCCGAGGTTTGGATTTTCCCGCTGTCCCACTGATCGCCCTTTCCATCCTTCAGAGTCGGCGGGCTCGTCGCGACGAGGACTTGGTAGGCGGACTGCGCCGCCCCACGTCGCGAGTCGTCGAGTTCGAACGAGAATCGCGGGCGCTCCTCGTCGATCGCGATAGGATCAGCGCGCAGCTCGACGCGCAGGTTTCTCGGAGGATTGGGCCCGTTCTGGGTCGGCGCTTCACGCGCGGCGATGGCGATCAGGGTCGTCGCGAGCGTGATGCAGAGCTGAATCGTCATCGGACTTCGGACCAGCGGGTGGAATCGGGATCGGAGCGCGACCAGTATAGGCGCCCAGTTCCCCGCCACGCCGCGAGAGAGCCCCCTTTGGAACCCATTCGCGCGATTCCGA
>CAZKIY010000058.1:13369-17795 GCA_964552875.1 uncultured Planctomycetaceae bacterium | reverse complement strand
AGCGGCCCAGAACGCAATGATGGTCAGGTCGTGGCCCTTCCGACCGAATCGAGCGCACCGGTCGTCCCCGCACGATCCCCGGAACGGCGATCCGCCGAACACTGGACTCTCCTCGCGCTCGTGCTCGCAGCCGCGGCCGCGGTGCTCGTCCTCGGCCTCCTGATCGAACCCGATCCGCGCGGTTTCGGCACGCACGAGAAGCTAGGCATGGCCCCGTGCCAGTTCCTCGCTTGGACCGACATTCCCTGTCCCGGCTGCGGCGTGACGACGTCGGTTTCGCTCGCCGCCCACGGCCGTTTCGCCGAGTCGTTCGCGAACCAACCGTTCGGAACGCTCGTCGCGGTGCTCGTGCCGATCACGGCGATCTTCGCGCTCGTCCAGCACGCGCGGCGCCGCGATCTGGGCCAGATGCTCCACGCGAGTCGACCGATGTGGTGGATGCTCGCGCTCGGGGTGCTCGGGCTCGGCGGCTGGGCGTGGAAGATCGCGTTGATGCGATCCGGCCATTAGGGCCTCGGCGCGCGAGCACCCGGCTCGTGAAGGCCGGCTCACGGACTGGCCCTGCGCGGACTCTCTGGACACTGCACTCCTCTCGAGTCTCTCGGGACTCCACTTCGGATCCGAACGATCGGCGGCCGAAAGTCTCATTGCTCGCGGACGGCAGGGTCGCGCGGCAGGGAGAAGGGGGACGATTCATGGATCGCAAGACGATCCACTCGGAAGCGCGCACCAATGCGCTGCCTGGGTGGAAGGACTGTCAATGGTTCGCCGTCGTGACGGCGATGGGGCTCGGAGGATGCGGGGGCGGCGGCAGCAGCGTGGACGAAGTTCCATTGCCACCGATCACGGCGACGAGCGACGTGCCGGAGAGCGACGAAGACGCTGCACGATTCCTCACGCAAGCGACGTTCGGGACGCGCAGTTCCGACATCGATCTCTTGAACGCGAATGGTTTCACGGGGTGGATCCAGTGGCAGAAGATCCTGCCGAGCTCGTTGGAACGGCCGGGTCTGGAGGCGCAAGACGCAGCCGGCGCCGATGTCTACCAACAGCACCGCGTCTACGCTTGGTGGCGAAACGCAGTCGCGGGACACGACCAACTGCGTCAGCGGCTGGCGTGGGCGCTCTCGCAGATCTTCGTCGTGTCCGACGTGGCCGGCGCGCTCGGCAACGATCCGATCGGCATGGCCGAGTACTACGACGTGCTCGTTCAGAACGCGCTCGGGAACTATCGTGACCTTCTCGAGGACGTGACCTTGAGTCCGGTCATGGGGCGGTACCTGAGCATGCTCGGCAACGAGAAGGCCGATCCACTGCACAACATTCGGCCCGACGAGAACTACGCGCGTGAAGTGATGCAACTCTTCACGATCGGGCTCCATGAATTGAACCCTGACGGATCGCGCGCGCTGGATGGAGACGGTGATCCGATTCCGACGTACGACCAGGACACGATCGAGAACTTCGCGCGCGTTTTCACCGGCTGGAACTATGCCGATGCGGACAGTTGGCACTGGCCCGACTCGAACTACCGACCGATGGAACCGTGGCTCGCGTACCACGACACGGATGCGAAGACGTTGCTCGGTGGAGTTCTCTTGCCGGCGAATCAGACGCCCGCGGAGGACCTCACCGCATCACTCGACAACTTGTTCCAGCACCAGAACGTCGGGCCTTTCATCGGTCGCATGCTCATCCAGCGACTGGTGACGAGCAACCCGAGCTCCGAGTACGTCGGCCGAGTCGCCGCCGTCTTCGCCGACGACGGCACGGGCGAGCGCGGAGATCTCTTCGAGGTCGCGAAGGCGATTTTGCTCGACGAAGAGGCACGTAACGGTCACGCGGACGATCCCGTGAACTTCGGCAAGCTCAAGGAGCCGCTCCTGCGGCAGACCGCTCTGTGGCGCGCATTCGCCGCCGGTAGTGCCATCGGGACGTACCAAGACGGCTGGCCCGAGGGTTCGTGGGGCCAAGCGCCGTTGCGCTCGCCTTCGGTGTTCAACTTCTACTCGCCGTTCTACCGGCCGCCGGGCGAGATGCTCGACAACGGGCTCTTTGGGCCCGAGTTCCAGATCACGACGCACACGTTGATCACCTCGGGAACGAATCGGCTCCACGACCTCGTGTTGTGGCTCAACGACTCGAACTCGGGTCTCGATGGTGACGACGTCTACATCCGGACGGCGTACGAGCGCGGGCTCGCGGCGGATCCGGTGGCGTTGGTCGATCACCTCGACCTGTTGCTCATGGCCGGCGGGATGTCGGCGTGGATGAAAGACGTGGTCGTCGATCGCGTGACGCACGTGTCGATGTCGGACGGGGGATACGACCGGGTCACGGAAGCGATCTATCTGATCGTCACGTCGCCGGAAGGAGCGGTGCAGCGATGAGTGGTTCGAAGAGAGGGACGTGTTCGATGGGTGATTCACACAACGTGTCGCGGCGGGGGCTCTTGAAGGTCGGAGCCGGGGCAGCGGGTCTGTACGCCATGCGGGATCTCGCGATGGTCTCGAGCTTCGGAGCTCAAGGCGCGGGTGGTTATCGCGCGTTGGTGTGCGTCTTCCTGTACGGCGGGAACGACTCGTTCAACATGCTCGTTCCGACCAGCAACGCGCGGTATGCGGAGTACTTGGCGGCGCGCCAGAACCTCGCTGTTCCGGCCGAGGATCTGCTGCCGATCACGCCGACAACCAACGACGGGATCACGTACGGAATCCACCCGTCCTGCACGGAGCTGCGCTCGCTCTTCGACGCGGGCTCCTTGGCGATCGTGCGCAACGTGGGCACGTTGATCGGGCCGCTCACGAAGGCGCAATACCAAGCCGGAGTTGCCGCGGTTCCACCGCAGCTCTTCTCCCATTCGGATCAGCAGTTCCAATGGCAGACGGGCGTCTCGGGCTCCGCCGAGAACGTCGGTTGGGGCGGTCGCGTCGCCGACGTCGCCGGCAGCCTCAACGTGGGTTCGCAGCTCGCGATGAACTTGTCGCTCTCCGGAGCGAACACGTTCCAAGTCGGGCACGACACGCTGCCCTACAACCTCGGCGTCAACGGCGCGATCCAGCTCAGCGGGCTGTTCCAGAATTGGAATCAGGACCGCACGGCCGCGTTCGAGGCGTTGCTGGCCGCACCACAATCGAACCGGCTCGTGCGTCAGTTCGCCGGCATCCAGCAACAGGCGATCGACGTGCAGGGAGTCGTGACGAGTGCGTTGTCCTCTGCGCCGACCCTCACCACCGTCTTTCCGAACACGGGCCTCGGGAGGCAACTCCGCATGGTCGCGCGGATGATCTCGATCCGGTCGAGCGTCAGCGCGTCACGCCAAGTGTTCTTCGTCTCGCGCGGTGGTTTCGACACGCACGACGATCAGGAACAGGATCAGCCGGGCCTCTACTCCGACATCAGTCAGTGCCTGGCCGCGTTCCAAGCCGCGATGGTCGAGCTGGGCATCTCCGACTCGGTCACGGCGTTCACCGGGTCCGACTTCGGCCGCACTCTGACGAGCAACGGCGACGGTTCGGACCACGGTTGGGGGAGCCATCACCTCGTGCTCGGCGGCGGCGTCCGCGGCGGAGATCTCTACGGGACGATGCCGAGCTTCCAGATGGGCGGCGTCGACGACGTCGGCGGGGGACGCATCCTGCCGACGACCTCGGTCGATCAGTACTCGGCGACGTTGGCTCGTTGGTACGGGCTCACCGAACCGCAGATCGCGCAGGTTTTCCCGAACGTCGCGAACTTTGCGAGTTCCGATCTGGGCCTGATGCTGTGATGAAAGACGCGGAGGCCGGGATCTCTCCCGGCCTCCGCATGCGTACGTCGAGGTGCTTTTCGCGACCTCGATCGGCTCAGCTCGCGCGTTTCGGCTGCTGGGCAATCGCCTCGTTGAACTTGGCGATGTTCTTCTGACGCTCGTCGATGTAGCGCTGGAGGCCGGCCGCGTAGCGCTCGATGCCGCCGTTGGGCTCGAATTCGAGGCCGACCAACACGTTCTTCGTGAACGCCCTCATGCCGACGACGCGCGCGCGGCACACGATCGGCAGTGGCGTGCCGGGCAACGTCAGCGAGAGTTCGACGCGCCCCTTGTCCTTGAGAGCTGCGACCTGCTCGAGGGTGGCCAGGATTCCGACGCCGCCCATCGAGATGTCGTGGACGCGCGCCGACAGCTCGCCGTCGCTCCAGCGCACCGAGCTCGTGACCTTCGACGTGAAGTCGGGCATGACGCGCTGGCTACGGCGCCGGTTGAACCACCGCGCGTAGAACGAGTCCACCTGCTGCACGACCTCGGCGATGCTCTCGAACCGCAGGCCGTAGCGCACGGTCGTTCCGATGTGCGAGACCGACACGATCTCGGCCGCGGCTTCGACGCCGCTAGCGCGGGATCGGTGTTGGACCAGAAGGCGGACTTTCGTCCCTTCCGCGATGTCCA
>CAZKIY010000058.1:0-13269 GCA_964552875.1 uncultured Planctomycetaceae bacterium | reverse complement strand
GCGCGGGATCGGTGTTGGACCAGAAGGCGGACTTTCGTCCCTTCCGCGATGTCCAGGTTCTTCGTCTGCGGCAAGGTGACGCCGGCGCCGCCCACGGAGAGGTCCGCGCACTCGCCGACTGCCCTGCGACCGTCCGCGGTGAGGATCGTCGCCTCGAGCTGCGTGCCGGCCTGTTTGTGCACGCGGTACTGGCGGCGAGAATCGCGTCCGCCGCTCAGGCTGCGCGCGCGCGGCGTATCGGAAGGATTCGGCTTGGGCTGATCGTTCAGGGGGATCGACATGGCGTCCTCGGGACCCGCAGGGTTACGGAGTCTCGGCTCCGGCCGAGTTTCATCGGCGCGATGTGGCTCGGAGCGCGAGCCTCCAACGGGATTCCGTGCCGGTTGCCGCCTTGGCGCGGTGACCATCGAAGCCATGACCCCCTCGCGACTTCGATCCTCCGGCTGAGGGCACCCTCCCGAGCATTTCTTTCCGGGTGCGCAGGGCACGCCCGCGGTGCTTGACGATGCGCATCCGCATGTCGCGACTGCGCTCACCGAACCGCTGACGCTCGTGGTCGAGATCGCCGAGGGTCGACCCCTGATCGTCGAAGTTTCAGTGACGCTCGAAGACGCCGACCAACGACAAGCCTTTGAGTCCGGGCACGTGATCGAGCATCGCCAGCGCGGGCATCAGCGCGTTGATGAGCTTCAATTTCCCCGGCGAAATGCTCTTCGAGTAGTTCGTGTTCTCCACGCGCTTCTTCTTGTAACCCCACGCGCCGGCCGGGTTCATGGGGCGCACCGACAGCGTCGTGAAACCCTCGCGCTCGAACAGTAGACGCAACGGCGCGTCGTCGTAGCGGCGGTAGTGACCCGACGCTTGATCCATCGGCCCGTACAGCGCGCTTTGCGCCGGCACCTTGACGATCGCGCGACCACCGGGCTTCAAACGCGCCTTCACGTTGCGGACGAACGCCGCGTCGTCCTGGAAATGCTCGAGGACGTCGAGCGCGATCACTGCGTCGGCTTCCACGTCCGCGATCTCGTGCCAATCACCGCGCAGATCGACGTTGCGCGGCTCGACTTTGGATCGCGGATACTCGCGCCCGAGACGCTCGAGCAACGCATCGTTCACGTCGACGGCGACGACGCGCTCGACCGTGTCGACGTAGTGACGCAGCACGAATCCCGCGCCGCAACCTAGCTCGAGGATCGTCCCGCGCGGCAAGTGATCGGCGAAACGCGCCGCGATCCAGCCGTAGTAGTTCGGCAGGAGCGCCATGCGATCCTGCGCCTCGTGGTAGACGAGGTTGGAGCGGTCGAGCGTCGAGTCGGAGTCGTGAGGCACGCGCGGAACAGTCTAGTCGGTCGGCGCGCCGTCAGGACCGGAACTGTGCGTCAGGACTTCGCGGACATGACGGCGAGGGCGACATAAATCGCAGTGTACATCCCGCAAATCACGATGCCCGCCAGGTTCCACGCATGCTCGCGTGGCCTGTCCGCGGACCGCGCAACGCGTGACAGATAGGACGGCGCGAGAACGACGCCCCACGGAGCGAACGGCGACATGGCACAAGCGCGGATGCTCGAGCCCAGTCGTTCGAGGGACTCCTCGAAGGTGGGCTGTTTCTTCGCCGGTAGAGCATCCGCGAGGATCTCGGTCGCCGCGCCCAGATCGGCGTCGCTCACGTCGATGACCACCGGAGCGACAGCGGAAGTCAGGTTCTGCCGCGGGATCTCCACGCCCGTTGCGTCGGTGAGTCGTGTGTCGATCCGGTCGTTGTCCAAGAAGCCACAGACGAGTGCTGCTTCCGAGATCAAGCACGCGTGCAAAGTGCGCCAGCTCATGACTTCAAGGCTATTCGCGATCGTCGGAAAAGGCCAAGCGCAGTCAGATGCGCGCGAGCCTCAGTCCAGGCCGGAGGCTTCCCCCACGAACGACGCGGCACACGAACCCGCTGCGCCCGAGCATCAAGTCCGGGAAGCGCTTGTCGGCCTTCTTCAACGTGCCGCACGGCTCGCGCACGTCGTGGATTGCGATCACGACTTCGTCGCCGATCGCGAGCTCGTCGCCGGGACGCAAGTCCGCGTAGTCGATCCCTTCGGTGAGCACGTTCTCGCCGAACGAACCGGGCGCTTCGCACGCGACACCATCGGCGCGCAGCGTGCGGTAATCCTCGATCGAGAACAGGCACACAGCTCGATTCAGGCCGCCGTGTCGCGTGAAACGATGACGGTCGCCGACGAGCCCGAGCTCTTCGACGACCGCGGATTCGACCGGGAACTTCGGGATTCCGCCCGGCCCGACGCACACGGCGAGCACGACCCCGCTCGTCACGGCTTGGGCTCGGAGCCTTCTTTCAAGAACAGGTAGTAGAGCTGACCTTCTTGTCGCGTCGCGCCCGCGATCTTCTCGGCTTCGTCACCGACGCCGACGTAGACGTCCGCGCGACCGGCGGTGCGAATCGCTCCGCCCGTGTCCTGATCGAAGAGGAAGCGGTCGAGCTCGGCGCCGTACTCGGTGCCGACGCGACCATGGGCCCACGTCAGGGCGCCGCGCGGGAACAAACGCTTGTCCGTCGCGACCGAGCGATAGCCCGTGACCGGGACGTTGAGCGAACCGTGCGGATTGCCCGCGATTCCCTGGAAGAACACGTAGCTGTCGTTCTTGTCGAGGAACTCCTGGACCTTCGCCGGATTCGCCTTGGCCCACGCACGGATCGACGCCAGGTTCACGCCGTCCTTCTTCAGTTCCTTCGCGTCGATGAGGGCCTTGCCGAGCGATGCGTACTCGCGCCCGTTCTTGCCGGCGTAACCGAGTCGCAGCATCTCGCCGTCGGGCAGACGAATGAACGCGGAGCCGTTCACGTGCGCGATGTACGCGTCGACGGGATCGGCGAGCCACGCGAGCTCGAGGTTCTTCTTCTTCAGCATCCCCGTCGCTTCGATCACGCGACGAACGGGATAGGGCTGCGTCGCGTTGCCGACCTTTTGGCCGAGGATTTCGCCTTCGGGCCCCTTCACGAGGTCGGGCGGCAAGGCGTAGAGCGGATGGCGGAACTCGGGCGTCGCGATGGGCGAACCGCGCAGGATCGGCGTGCAGTAGGCGGTGAAGAGGACGCCGCCGCCCTGGCCGTTCCAGCCGGCGCTCTTGTAGACGGTGAACTCCTCACCCAGCTTGGAGTCGAATTCCTCGGCCGATTTGGTGGTCGTGAGCAACTCTCGGAAGCGCTCGAGGCTCGCCAGCGCGCGCGCGCTCGACACGCCTTCGACCGGGAACCACCTCGGCGACGTCTTCTTCTTCGTCCACGCGATCGACTGGTCGAGCGCGGGCAGGATCTCGCCCTTGCGCGCGAAATCGGCGTGGAAATCGGGTCGTTTCTCGTCGGGGCCGAGAGGCAGCAGGGCCGGCGAGCCCTCGGGCAACTCTTTCGAGTAATCGGGCTGCGTGGACGAGCAGGCGGCGAGGAAGGCGAGCGTGCCCGCGAGGGCAAGTGTGGTGATGTGGCGCATGGTTCGAGCAGTCCGGTTGTGCACCGGAGTCTGCCCAACCGCGGCGTCCGATTCACGCGTCACGGAACCAGAGATCTCGCGCTGCTTGCCGACCTCGATCGCGGGCGCGAGACTCTCACGCCTCGTGCCCTGCCTACTCGGATGCCTCGCCCTCACCGCGCCGCGCCTCGTCGTCGCGCTGCTGTTCCTCTTCAGCGACTACCTCGGTCGCGCGTACGAGACGAACTTCTGGCCGTTCCTCGGCTTCCTGTTCCTGCCCTGGACGACGCTCGCGTACGCGGTTGCGATCAACCAGAACCACGGCGACCTCGGCGGGTGGTACCTGGCGCTCTACGTCCTCGCGCTGCTCATGGACCTCGGGATCGTGGGCTTCCGCAAGCGAGCGCGTTTCGGCCGTCGGCCGCCCGCGGGACCGAGCGCGGGTCCGGGTGGGGGAGGTCCGGCCCCGGCCGCACCGCGCTCGATCGACGTGCGCGGCGAGCGCGTGGGCTGAGAGCCCGTGAAGAAATCGAGTCTACGGGCGCTCAGATTCATGTGGCGCCGCTTCGCGTCGCGAGAGCGTGTGAGTTCTTCACACGCTCTGAGCGGCCTCCATGGAGGAGTCGCCCGCACTTGGTCCCGGATCGGCGTGCGGTCGTGCGCAACGGCGTGAAGCGCTCTACCCGTGAAGGCTCTGGTCATAGGCGGCGGAATCGGCGGCCTTTCGGCCGGAATCGCGCTGCGGCAGGCCGGTAGCGACGTCGAGCTGTTCGAGCGCGCGCCCGCGATCCGTGAAGTCGGCGCGGGCATCTCGCTCTGGCCCAATGCTCTCGACGTTCTCGACGCGATCGGCGTCGGCGCGCGCGTGCGGGCTCTGGGGCACGCGCAAGGCGACGGACGCCTGATGACGTCCAGCGGGAAGACGCTGATCGACATGTCGATGAGCGTCATCGAGGAAGCCGGCGGCGCGCCGGTGTTGATGCTGCACCGCGCGAGCTTGATCGACGCGTTGCGCGCGGGTTTCGAGGGGCCCGTGCGTCTGGGACACGAACTGGCGGACGTCCGACAAGTCCGAGATCGCGTGCGCGCGACGTTCACGAATGGAGCGACGGCCGAGGGCGACGTCTTGATCGGCGCCGATGGTTGGAGGTCGGCGGTGCGCGCGCGGATCTTCCCCGGCGCGCGGCCGGAGTTCGTCGGCTATTCGGGGTTGCGTGCTGTCGTCGCGTGCCCCGCGGGCGTCACGCAAACGAGCGAAAGCTGGGGAAAAGGCGTACGTTTCGGCCTGATCCCGTTGGTGGACGGTCGCCTCTATTGGTTCGCGGCATGGAACGCGCCGGAAGGCGAAGTGCTCTCGCCAGACGAGCGTCGAGCGCGCGCCCTGCACACCTTCCGCGGCTGGCACGCGCCGATCGAGGACGTGATTCGTGCCACCGATCCGACCGCGATCTTGCACGATGACGTGCGCGAACTCGTCGACCTGCCGACGTGGGTTCACGGGCGAGTCGCGTTGCTCGGCGACGCGGCTCACGCGATGACGCCGAACCTCGGGCAAGGCGGATGCTCCGCGATCGAGGACGCGTACGTTCTCGCGCGGTGTCTCAGCGAGACGCAGCCGGTCGAGGACGCGCTCGATCGTTACGTCCGCCTCCGTCGTCCGCGCGTCACGAACATCACCCGCGACTCCCGTGCGTTCGGGTTCTTCGGCCAGCTCGAGAACGCGCTCGCACGGCGCGTGCGCGACGCGATCACGGTGGCGACGAAAGGCCGCTACGGACGCGAAGTGGTGCTGCGGTACGCACGGACGCGGCCCGAGGAACTCCTGCGCGCGTCGTGGTGAGGCGACTCAGAGATCTTGTTCCCGAAGGTCCTTCTGCCCAAATGGGGCCGCCAACGCGGTCGGCCGAGCGGCGTGGGCCGGGTGGCCGTCCCGCGGTTTGACTGAATTGGGAACCTGGGAGAGAGTCGTCAAGTCGCTTTTCCCGAGCGGCCAACGGCTGACAGCGCTTCCCCCCGCAGCTTCGACGAAGACCAAGATGCTCTACCTCTCCGCGCTGGCCGTGTGCCAGCAGGTTTCCGCGCCCGTCTCGCATCGCGCCTCGCTTCGGCCCCCGAACGTGATCGTCGTCGTGCTCGACGACGTGGGCATCGACCAACTCGACGTGTACGGCGGAACGCTCGCGTGGGGAGAGTCGCGCGCGCGGACGCCAGTGATCGACCAACCGCGCGCCCGCGGAGTGTTGTTCGAGCGCGCCTATTCCGCGCCGCTGTGCAGCCCGAGCCGCGCGATGCTCATGACGGGCCGCCACGGCTATCGCACGGGCATGCTGAATCTCGCGGAAGAGACCGGCCCCTGTCCTCCGGGCTTCGTCTTCCACGGAGCCAACGATTGTTGCCCGTCTTCCGATCCCGACTGCCAGTTGCCCGAGTCGCAAGCCGTTTCACCACTGAGTTCTCAGGGCTATTCGTTGCCGCCCTCGGAGATCACATTGGCGGAGGCGCTCACCGGCGGCACCTATCCCTTGCCCGCAGCCTACACATGCGGCGCATTCGGCAAATGGCATCTCTCGAATCGCGCGAACGATCCGTGCGAGGTGGTCGAGCAGGGATTCGACATCTTCCAAGGCCACCTCTTCAACAACGAAGGTGGGGGCAAGCATCACTACGAATGGCGACATCACGATGCACGTCGCGTCGGCGGAAGTTGCACCGCGGTGTCGAGCGACATACATGGGCAGTGGGACGGTGAAGTCACGATGGTCGAAGCTCGCACGTGGATCGATCAAGTGCGCTTGGGCGTCGATCCGCGGCCGTTCTTCGCCTACGTGTCCTTCAATCCGCCTCACCGTCCGTTCCAAGTGCCGCCGCAGTCCTACGTTTCACCGCAAACGTGGAGTGAACTCGAGAATGCGCAGCTCGGGACGGAAGGGCAGATCGAGGCCGGCGTGCGCTCGTGCCACGTCGGCACGAATCAAGAGCTCGACAGTCGGAACGCCCGACTCATCTACAAGGCCATGCTGGAAGCCGTGGATGTTCTGATCGGGAAGCTGGTCTTCAAGTCGCCGGATCAGCCCGAGATCTTGAACGACACGGTCGTCTTCATCGTCGGCGACAACGGAACTCCAGATCAGATCTATCAGTCGACGCGGAACGCCTCGCTGATCACTCCGGGTACGGCGCCATATCCCCCCAATCACGCGAAGCCGAACATCTACGAACTCGGCATCCATGTCCCGCTCATCGCAGCCGGCTCGGGAGTCGCGGTCGGCGGAACGTGCAACACGCTCGTTTCACTCGTCGACTTGTGGCGCACCGTCACCGACCTCGCGCATGCCGACACCTCAGCGCTGATCCCGGCGTCCGAACTGGACAGTCGAAGTTTCGCCCCGTGGCTCCGACGTCCGGCTGGCCCCGTGTTCGGCGGTGGACGTGAGTTCGTCTACACCGAACTCGCCTCGCGAAACGGGATGTTCTACCAGCGAGCCTCGCAAACTTGGACTCCCGTGCCGCCGACGGGTGCTGTGAATTACCAGCGCGCGATCATCGCGGCCAACGGGTTCAAGTACCTGAGGCGCGTGCTCGGGGTGGATCCCGGTTGCGCGACGGCGCAGCTGTGTTCGCCTCTGCCCAGCGAGGAGATCTATCGGCTCGTCGGCGGCACGCTGCCGGGCGATCCGACGGAGACTCAAGGCGCTTGCGGCGACCCGACCGCGCTCATGGAGTTGGTGCTGCTCCGACAAGCGATGTCGCAGTCGTTCTCGGGGAACTGACGCAGAGGCTCGGACGCCGCGCTACGCGCGATGCCGCTTCACGAGCATTCGCGGGACGTGACCGGCGATCGGCCCCGAATCACCGCGGGAGTTCGGGAAGCTGGATGCTCTTGTCCGCGCGTTGGTCGTCGATCTCGATCTCGATGTCGATCGGAGCCACGGCCGGGACGCGCTCCTTGGGCAGCACTTCGCGTGCGACGAGTGCATCGACGAGGTTGCGCCATGCGTCGCGGCGAGTGCCGATCTGATCGCTGACCTTGGACACGTATTACGCGGCATTCGTCCACGTGTGATCGATCACGACCTCCGCCGCGAGGGGGCTCTCCGCGGCGCGATCCTCCGCGATCCAACGCAGGAGGTCGAGCGCGTGCTGGCTCGCATCGTGACGCTCGATGCCGCTGCTGAATCTGATCGTGCGCACCAAGTGGACGATCCGGCGCGCGACGATCGGTTGTGAGCCTTCGGCGAGCATCTGCGCGTTCTTCACCGGGGCGGGCACCAATTCGTAAAACACCGTCGGCGGAAAACCCTCGGGCACTTTCAGCCGCCCACATGCGACGCCGGCAGTGAACCCGTCGCCGCCCACTCCTAGTCCTTCGTCGTGCACGCGGACGAGGACGTGCACGCGCGCATCGAGGAGGAGCAGCACGACGGCGCGAGTCGGTGCGCCCACCGCGAGCAGATTATCGGTGGCGATCCGCGCTTCGCGCGCGGTCATCGGACGGAGGTCTTCCAAGTACTTCGCGTGCGTGAACGGATCGCGCGACGCCAGGAGCAGCAACTGCGATTGGAAGTACCCGACACGCTCGATCGCGGCAAGATCCTCGGACGTGGGCCGCGCATCGAGCCGGATCGCTGCGTCGAGGAGCGCGTGGAGCAGGAATTTCAACGACTCGCTGTGCGGTTCCGTTGCCGCGCGTCGCAGTGCCGCGAGGATGTCGGGTGCGAGCTCGTGCAACTGGAGCAGCGACGCCGTCCACGCGCCCCATGCGCGCTGCTGCATGTCGACTGCAGCGAGGTCGCGGCGAATGCGCTCGATCCGCTCGGCCACCGCTTGCTGCGCGGGCTTCGACTTCTCGATCGAAGCGATCGCGGGTTGCAACGCGCGCGCCGTGTGCGTCGCAGTCAACGCGAGGACGAGGATCGCGAGGTGGGAGCGGAAAGCGACCATCCGTGCGACGATCCTACTACTCCTAGCCGGCGACGTGGTGCGGGGGGATGGGACCGTTCGACCCCGATCGACGCACGGGAGTGACGGAGACCGCGTTCGTAACTTCGAGACAATGGCCCATTTTGCGATCGTTTCGACCGTTTTACGACCGGTCGTAAAATGGTCGCGAGCGTTATACGACTCGGGACGACCGGTCAGAACCGCCCGTTCCTCTGCTTGGATCCGTCCGCGATGACGTCGCGACGACCGCTATCCATGCACATCGGACACGTACCCAAAGGCGATCTGGCGCGAGCGATCGGAGCGTGCCGAGATCGAGATGCCGAACGTCGATGCGAATTGTTTCGCGCGCGAGAGGCCGATGGTCGTGCCGGCGCGCTCGTTGTTCGGGCAGCTCGCCTGACTCGACCTGGCGAACTTGCTGTCGAGTGCTGGCGAGAAAAGGAGCTCGCCCGAACCGCTTTCCTCGCGGCCGGTGCTCCAATTCCGACGGACCGCCCGCATGGAGCCCACATCGATCGAGACCATGCTCGCCGACGGCCGCTTCGTCCGCGGACTCGCGCGCCGGCTCGTCCGGGACGGTGCGAGCGCGGATGACGTCGCGCAAACGGCGTACGTCGAGGCGCTCGAGCGGCGGCCGGACTCGAGCTCGCCGCGCGGGTGGATGGCGACCGTCGTCCGTCACGTTGCGTCGAACCTCCGCCGCGGCGAGGACCGGCGCGTGCGTCACGAGCGCGCTGCGGAGCGCTCCGAGGAGCACGGGCCTGCATCGGCACTGATCGAGCGCGAGGAAGTCCGCAGCAAGCTCGTCGCCGCCGTCCTGCGGCTAGGGCCGCCGCGCTCGACCGTCGTGATCCTGCGTTACTTCGAGGACCTGCCGCAGCGCGTGATCGCGACGCGACTCGGCATGCCGGTCGAGACGGTCCGCACGCACCTGAAGCGCGCTCACGTCGAGCTGCGCGCGCGCCTCGGGACGGACCGTCGCGGCGACAGGTCGTCGATGCTCGCGGGTTTGCCGCTGTTGCTCGGCACTCCGCGTTATGGGCCGGAAACCCTTGGAATCGCACTGATGACCGCCAAGACCAAGATCGCTCTGTGCGCGCTCGCCGCGGTTCTCGCGACGTGGACGTGGATCGCCATCCGACCGGCGGACGAAGCCGTTTCGCTCGCGAGCACGCAACAGCCCGGATCGCCGCCGGCCGTCGTCGTGCCGGATCCGACGCGAGCGACCCCGGTCACCCGCCCTCGAACACCACGAGGGCCGCCGCGATCTCCACGTTCCAGATGACGGGGACGTACGAGGGCACCGACGATCACCGTGGCCGTGCGGTGCGTCACGTACTCGAACGGATCTCCGTCGTAGAGCGGGAGGTTGCCGTCCTTCCCGATCGCGATGTCCCCCGAGACGTGATTCGACACCGAGGATCCGCGCGGCGTCGATCGTGATCGCGCGCAGCGCAGCATCGTCGTCGAGCCCGTGCGCCGCGGCGATAGCGGCAATCCGAGTCAAGAGTGGCCCCGTCGACGAGCCGTTAGCGGCATGGCTCGTCGACGGACAACTCCCCCGAGCCCGGGGCGGTTCAGCCTGGGCTCGCGGGCGCGTTCGGGGTCAACAACCACGAGTGAGAACCTACGCTGCCCCAGCTGGTGAACACGCTCATGCAAACCATGAGGCGTGGTACCGCAGCGAAGGACAGATGGCGCAGTTCGATGGTCGACGGAGCGACCGGTCGGCCGGTGCTCGAGAACACGCGCTCGACCTCTTCGGGGACGCCGTTGGCATTCGCGTCTGCGAAGACCACGAACTCGATGCGATCGATGTGCGCATCACCGATCGACTGAACGACCACGCGGTCCAGACAAACGTCATTCCCGACCCGGTAAGCGTCTGTGGTGAGCACCCTGAACTCGGCCGTTTCGAAGGCTGAGTGAGTGTCGCCTTCGTATCGGACCGCACTCGAGCAGCCCTCGAGGGCTACGACGAAGAAAGACAGCGAGTAGGCCGATTTCCTCATGGGCCGAACTCTTGATCGCTCACGGCTTCCGCGTCGTTCTGGGGATTCCCAGACGAAGTCCAAGCGAGGATGCGTCCACTCTGCGCATTCTGCCACAAGTTGGGCGGTAGCACGATGGAGACGGCGGACTGACCCTGCTGCAGCTGCGACCGAACCACCACGGGTGTCACGCCTCCCACGGGGACGATCCGCACTTCGACGTGGGTGACGATCTCGTAGTGGTGCAGGCAATGCTGATACGCGCTCGGCACGACTGCGGTGGCGAAGACGATCGCGATGGACGAGGAGTTCGGATGCTGCGGGTCGGTGTACCCCCACGTCTCGCGGATGCCGAACGTATCGATCCGACGCCAGCTGGGATCGAGGTGCGAGACGTGCGAACTTCTGAGAAGGGGCGAGTGCTGCACACCAGGCATGACCGGGCCGGACTGCAGTGCTCCCGCAATCGGCGAACTCCCTGCCGTCAGCTCGTCGAAGGCCTTTTCCTCCGTGGCGCCATCACCGCCGAAGAACGTCTCCACGATCCGGAGATGTTCGAGCTCCGACAGCGGCTTCACCTCGATATGGGCTTGGGCACGAGCCTGGGCCGAAGGGGCTGAAGCGAGCGCGAGGGCGATCGCGAGGACGCTGACTAACGCGAAGAGGGTGATCTTGGTGAACATGATTTGGATGACCTTTCTGGTGGTATCGGCGGTGGAGGTGGTCAAAGGAACGAAGGTGCGTTGCCCGAATGCCAGGTCTCACTGTACACAGGAATGGTCTGGCTGCCTTGGTAGACCTCGAAGTGAGCGATTACGTTCTGGGGCGAGTTCGTGCTGATATTCGCCCCCGCGATGAGGACTTCGCTGGAAGCGTTCGAGTTGTCGATGTTGAGCAGGATCTGGTCGGGCGGATCGGTCAATTGGTCATCGGGCGGATTGCTTTTATCCACGCCGACTTGGACCTTCACGCGCGTGATCGCCGATCCGCTTGACGTGGCGTGCAGGGCCCCGAAGTTCACGCCGAGCTCGTTGCGTCCGAGACGGCCCCCCGTGATCTTCAGTCCGGCCTGCTCGTACCTCCGGACGAATGTGCCACAGGAGCACAGGATGATGGCCGCGGCCGCGAGCAAGACGGCCAGGCTTTGCATGGCAATTCTGAACATGAGGCTTCCCTTCTTCGCTTCGGATGTGACGAATCCGAAGCCGTTTCGTTGAGCGCAGACCCGGGGCAAAACCCGGAGCCCGAGTCACCGCAGTGATGTGGATTCCAATTCGTGAAAAGCTTCTCCGGGATGCTCGGAGAGTGTCGGTGCACTGTCGGGGGGAGCACGGTCTCAGGAGCGCTGTCTCGGGAGCGCTGTCTCGCGAACACGAGCAGAGCAGCCCCGCAAAGTACGAGCGCGATCGAGGCCCACTGAGCACCGCTCAAACCGGCGTGTCTCGGATTCACACGGAGGAATTCGACGCCGAAACGAAATGCCCAGTGCAGGATCAGATAGAGACCGAAAATGGTCCCTGGACTCCTCTCAGGGAGTCGGTCGGCACCCACGAGGACGATGGGCAAGAGAAGCAGAGCGAACGAGGCTTCATACAGGGCCGTCGGGTGAACCCCTTGCGATGGCTCCGGTCCAGAGCTCGGAACGTCCACGGCCCAAGGGAGGCTCGTCTGAACACCGTGACAGCCGTCCGCTGTCACGTGGCATGCGAGCCGACCGATCGCGTACGCGACCAGGAGGCCGGAAGCCGCGGCGTCGCAGAACTCGAGAACCGGAAGCCTCCGCTTGCGAAGGATCCAGAGCATGACCAAGCCGCCCGAGACGATGCCGCCCCAGGATGCACAATCCCCGGCACTGGTGAGGAGTTCCCGAGGTCGTTCGCCGAGCACCCGCTGCGTGTCGAGTGAACCCGCGAGCTTGGCGCCGAGAATCGCTGCGGGCATGGCGACGCAGAGGAGCCGAATCGTCAGACCGCGCGGCCAGACGGCTCGCCTTCTCATCTTGACTTCGACGAGGAACACGCCCATCGCGATCCCGATCAGAACGAGGAGGCCATAGGCTGCTGGATCAAATGCACGCATGTCGGGAGCCCTCGGCGTTCGAGTCCACGAAGAAGCGGGACTTCAGCACGACCTCGGCGCATCGAGGAACTCGTGCCGCTCGGTAGGTGGGCCGTCGATCCACCGCGACAGCGTTCCTCGGGCCGGCCAGACCGAGCCCGCGATTCCCTGCGGGTGCGTGGCGCGTGAGCTGCGATCGACAGGTCGACATGGTGGGCAAAGTCCTGCTCTAGAAAGGTCGTGACTGGAACGCGGCACGATCACCGAATCGGGATCCGTTCCGCCGAAGCCCTACGAGCTCCGCGAAACTCGGTGCGTTCCAAGGACGATCGAGCAGTCACTCGAGACAGCGCATCCAAGTTCTCCACGCGGCCGTGGTCGAGGACGGTCGTCAGGGAGAACGGTGGATGGGGTGCTGTCCGAGAACCTCGCTCGACCGAGATCCCCGTGGGATCGCTGTGAGCCTCGGTCGGTCACTCGATTCCAACGCCCACTCCCCAGTTCTCGACGCGGAGACAATCGTCGCAATCTCTGGCTGGTGTGGAATCGAGAACACGATCAGTACCGTCCCCCTGGCGAAGTGCCTCGCACGGCACCGTGCTCACGTTCGATGCTCGACCGCAGAGCTGGGGAACCGCAGCACTCCCTATCGTGCGACCTGGCCGATGCCCAAGGCGCCGACGGACGGCGAGCGCCAGGCGCTCTGGCTCGGGCGGACTACCGCCGGCCCTCGAACACCACGACGCCCTCGATCACCGTCGCGACGCAGTGCGTCACGTACTCGAACGGGTCGCCGTCGTAGA
>CAZKIY010000057.1:0-18225 GCA_964552875.1 uncultured Planctomycetaceae bacterium | reverse complement strand
ACCGACCGATGAATCCTGTGGCTCCTGTGACTGCGATCTTCATGGCATTCGAGCGAAGCAGGATACAGATCCCGCTCGGGACGCGTCAGCGTGCGTCCGACAGACTTTGCAGTTCGAGCCCCAAGCGATCGGCGGCGGCTGTGAATCCGTCCGGCAAATCCTGAAGAAAACGTGCCAGCGCAGCGCGATGCGCGCGAGCCGCGGGTCGCAGTTCCGCGGGCAATTCCTCGACGCCTGCCGGCTCGGCCGCCCAGCGGAGCACCTCGTCGCAGTAGCCCGAAAGAGCTGAGCGCGGCGCGCGGAATTCGATGACGGGTCGTGCATCGCGCATGGGTTCGACACCGGCCGCGAAGGCACGCAAGCGTGTGTCGCTGGCGACGCGAAGGGCTGCGATCTCCCGCGCGGAACGGATTCCGAGCGGCGCGAGGTGCTCCAAGACGCGTGGCGGCAGCGGCGCGTCGGCGAAGTCCGATTCGTGAGCGAGCGTCACGCGCGAACCGACGAGCACGAGGTCGTAGGCCGTCACCCAGGCCGTCACGTGCGGAAACGCCGCGCACCACGTCGCGGCGACGGTGCGCACGTCCTCCGTCGACAACTCGTAGAGCGGCAACCACTGCGACGCGACGCCGCCCTCGGCGAGGTGCGCGGCCATCGCAGTGAAGTGCTCGAGCGTGTACAGATCGCTCGAACCGCGCGTCCACGGGTGTACAGGGTCCGAGGTCACGAGATCGAAGCGTTCTGTGGCCAAGGCGAGTCGGTGACGTCCGTCCGCGATCGTGAGGCGCGTGCGCGGGTCGGTCAGCACCGATCCGTTCCAGGCGTCGAACTCGCGCGCCGCACGCGCGACCGCCGGGGAAATCTCGGCGATTTCGAGCGACGTGAGCGTCGGCAGGTCGAGCAGCGATCCGGCCGTCATCCCGGTGCCGAGGCCGATGACCAGCGCGCGCTCGACGCGACCGTGCAAGAGCCCGGGGACGTGCCCGAGCAAGTACTGCAGACGCCGATCGACCGGTGCCGTCGACGCCTCGGCCTTCCCGTTCACGCGCAACGCACGGATCGGTTCGCCGCGGCTCGAGCGCGCGTCGTGCACCGAGGCCGTCGTGTGCGCATCGTGCACGAGGAGCCGCGCGCGCGGCATGTCGCGTTCGGTCGCCGGGAGGATCGACTGCGTCGCCACGACGAGCGTTCCGAGCGCGGCCAAGCCGACGTAGTGCTTGCGACGGCTGTCCACGACGAGTGCCGCCGCGAAAGGCGTGACGAGCGCTGCGACGATCGCGCCGCGCGGACCGAACGCCGGGATCAAGAGGAAGGCCGCGACGAGACTTCCCGTCAGCGCGCCGACGGTGTTCCAGGCATAGATGCGCGCGATCCAGCGTTCGCGTTCGTGATCAGGACGACGCGCCGCGAGCGACCCCGCAGCCGCGGGCAGCGCCACCCCGAATGCGATCGCGGGCGGCAGCAACGCGAGTCCGGCGAACAGCGCGTGTGCGAACCACGATCGCACGACGGATCCGCCTTGCACGGCGCGGTTCGCGAGACCGGCGAACAAGTCGGCCTCGCCGAGTTGTAGCCGCAGCGCGAGGAGTCCGACGACGATGAGTAGGGGTGCCGCGAGGCTCGCCAAGAAGAGGGCATCGTGCGTGCGTCGCGAGCGATCTTCGAGGGCGCTCTCGGGGATGCCCGTGCGCGTGCGTCGCGCTGCGAGTTGACGTGCGCCCAGTCCGATGCCGAGGAGGAAGACGAACAGGACGATCCCGAACGCGTAGACGGAAGCACCCGTCACCGTGACGAGCAATCTGAGCAGCGCGATCTCGAGCGTGAGGCTCGCGAACCCGAGGAGGAGGGCTGCGACGAGGATGCGGTCGAAGCGCTGCGACGGTTCGGATCGGGTCGCGGTTCGAGGCTCACCCAGAGGCTCGGAGAGCAACACCAACGCGAGCACGGCCGCGAGGACTTCGATCCCGGCCGCGGCCCACAGTGTGCCCGGCAATCCCAACGTCGGCAGGAGGAGGAACGGTGCCGCCAACGCTCCCGCCGCGGCGCCCAGCGTGTTTGCACCATAGAAAGCGCTCGTTTCGCTCGTCGCCTCGGCACGCGAGCGCACGGCGAGTCGCGCCATGAGCGGCACCGTCGCGCCGAATCCCAACGTCGGTGGGAGGAGCACCGCGGTCGCGAAGGCGGCGCGTCCGAGGAAACTCTCGATGGGCGGCGCGTTGCCGAGCACGAACGGCGTCGCGGCGGCCCACGCGGCGATCGCGATCTCGAGCATCACGTACAGACGCAACGGTCGGCTCGTTCTCTCGGCGACGCGCGCGAAGAGGAGTGCGCCGAGCCCCAGGCCTCCGAGGAAGATCGCGACGACGATCGCGGCACCCGCGGCGTCGCTCCCGAGGATGCGCGCGAGCCAGCGTGCCCACACGGTCTCCTCGACGAGTGCCGCCGCGCCGGAGAGGAAGAAGACGAAGTCGGACCGACGCATGGGGGACGTCTCCACGTTAGGCGAGCTCGTGCCGTTCTTCGCAGCTTTTTCGACAGGCCTCGACGCGCTTCGAGAAGCCTGCGAGCCGGTTCACTCGGGGCGCGCCTGCCGAACTCGCGGGCAGGGAGCCAAGAACTCCGTGCAGCGACTCGCACTCGAAACCAGAGGCGAGCCCGCGATGCTGCGCGAACGGTCGCTCTACGCCATGCTCACGGGATGACTGCCGTCCTGGTCCTGTGCGCGCTCGACGCCGAGCTCGGATCCCTGCGTGGCGCCGTGCGCGCGCGACGTCACGTCCAGGGCCTCGAGATCTTGGAGATCGATGTCCGTGGCGTATGCGTTCAGGCCTGCGTCGGCGGCATCGGGAAGGTCCGTGCTGCGCACGCCGCCGCGGTCCTCCTCGCCGGCGGACCCGCGCGCGCGCTCCTCGTCGTCGGAACCTGCGGCAGTCTCGTCCGCGCACTCGTCCCCGGGACGCTCGTCCACGCCACGAGCGCGATCCAAACGGACTTGGCGACGCGCGACGGTCGGGAAAACTCTTCCGACGCGGGACTTCGCGCCGCATGGATCCGCGCGGCACCGGGCGTCGAGGCGCGCTTCCTCACGGCCGATCGTCCCGTGTTCTCGCCCTGGCGCCGCCTGCGCCTCGCACGCGCCTTCCCCGGGCCTGGCGTGGCCGAGATGGAGACCGCGGCCGCGGCCGCCGTGGCCGAGCGCGCAGGGGTGCCGTGGGCCTCGGCGCGCGCCGTCACGGACCAGGCCTCGCTCTTCGCAGCGCGTGAGTTGCGCACGCACTTCGAAACCTGCGCGGGCCTGGCGGCCGATACCGTGGCGAACCTCATCGCGAGTGAAGGCTTCCCCGCCTTGGCCTCGCGGAACAGCCCTCGCTAGGATCGCGGCCGGCAACACGGACCGGCCTCCCCGCATCGGCCTCCAGAAAACCGTGCAACGCCTCGAACGATCGGAATGCGCACCTCACGTGAGCTCGGAGTCGACCTCACGGACCTGGAAGGTGCGTCCAGCGTGAGCCTCGGAACCCTCCTGCGTCGGAACTTCGAGCCGGTCGTCCTGTCGGTTCAGGTGTTCGTCGACCTGCTCGTGCTGATCCTCGCGTGTTGGCTCGGCTACATGGTCGGCGAACGGCTCGGTGGCTTGGGCCTGCAAGTGCACGAGCTGTACCAGAAGCTCTCGGCGTTGATCGCAGCCGTGTGCCTGGTCTCGTTCCACGCCTTCGGCCTGTACAAGCCGACGAAGTCGTTGCTCAACATGGAGGAGTTCCAGGCGATCTGGAAAGCGACGTCGGTCGCGTTCCTGGTCCTCTTCACGTTGATCGTCTACTTGCACAGCACGCAGCAGACGGCGGCGGGGCCCGTGTTCGAAGTCCTGGTGCCGCTGCACCGGATCATCGACCTCGACATCAACCCGAACAACATCTCGCGCCTCACGTTGCTCGTGACGTTCGGTCTCGTGCTGGCCCTCACCACGGCGAGCCGCTTCGTCTCGTTCAAGACCATCCAGCTGCTGCACCGGCGCGGGATCGGGAACCGCAACGTCCTCGTCTACGGAGCCGGGGACACGGGTCGCAAGCTGCAGCGCAAGTTCATGCTCGTGCCGACGCTCGGATTGAACTTGGTCGGTTTCGTCGACGACGAGCCCGACCAGCGTGACCCGTCCATCGAACGTGGGCGGATCCTGGGCGGGTTCGACGACCTCGAACGCCTCGTCGGAATCCACAAGATCAGCGAGGTCTTCATCGCGACGCCCGAGGCGCCGGAGGAGACCGTGATGAGAATCGTCGAGGAGTGCGAGCGGCTGGGGGTCGTCTACAAGATCGTCCCGCGCTTCTACCACCTGCTCGCGTTCAAGCTGCGGATCGAGACGCTCGATTCGATCCCGCTCATCACGCGGCCCGAACGACGGCGCAGCATCGTGCAGACCGTGGGGCGACGTGGGCTCGACCTCCTGGTCGGATCCCTCGTCATCTTGCTCGCGGCACCCGTGCTGCTCGTCACTGCGATACTGATCCTGCGCGAGTCGCGCGGTCCCGTCTTCTTCGTGCAGACCCGCGTCGGCAAGGATGGCAAGCCATTCCCGATGATCAAGTTCCGCACGATGCACCACCACATGTCGGGCGACGCGCCGACACCACGCTCGTCCTACGACCCGCGGATCACGCGCATCGGTCGTTGGTTGCGGCGTTACAGCCTCGACGAGCTGCCCCAGTTCTTCAACGTCATCGCGGGGCACATGAGCGTCGTCGGGCCGCGCCCCGAGATGAAATTCATCGTGGACCAGTACGGTCCGCTCGAACGCGAGCGCTTGCGCGTCAAGCCGGGGATCACGGGTTTGTGGCAGATCAGCTACGCGCGCGCGGCGGCGATCCACCAGAACCTCGATTACGACCTCTACTACATCGAGCACCAATCGCTGCTCCTCGACGTCGTCATCATCGCCTTGACCGGCTTCGCCGTGGTCAAGGGTTCGGGCGCGTATTGAGCCGCTGCGTGCGCGTCCTGCACGTCATGGAGTGCACGATCGGCGGCACGCGCCGTCACCTCGTCGATGCCGCGGCGGGACAGCGCATGCTCGGTCTCGACGTGGCGCTCGCGGTCTCATCCTTGCGACAGCCGTCGTTCGAAGCGGACCTCGTGCGGCTCGAGCGACTCGGGGTGCGTGTGCACCGTGTGCCGATGGTCCGCGAGCTCAGGCCTTTCACGGACGCACGACATCTCGCCGAGCTGCGCCGCATCGTGCGCTCGGAATCACCCGACGTCGTCCACACGCATTCGAGCAAAGGCGGCGCGTTGGGGCGCTTGGCATCCGTGCTCGAGGATCGTGGTGGGCGCGTCCACACGCCGCACACATTCGCGTTCCTGTTCGGTGCGATGTTCGGCGCACCGAAGCGCGCGCTCTTTCGCGCGATCGAGACCGGACTCTCGGCGCATACGACGCGCGTCATCGCGGTCTCGCCCTCCGAGGGCCGCACGATCGCCGCCTGCGGTGTCGTCGAGGCGAGTCGCGTGCGCGTCGTCACGAATGGGATCGACCCCGCACCTTGGCTCGCGGCGCGAGCGGTGCCACGTTCCGAGCTCGCGGAAGACACGAGCGGTCGCATCGCGCTCGTCGTCGGTCTCCTCAACGCGGCGAAAGGTCAAGACCTGCTGCTCGCGGCACTCGCACGGCCCGGCCTCGAGCGCCTCTCCGTCGCGTTCGCCGGGTCCGGTGAGGACGAGGTGCGGCTGAAGCGGATCTGTGCCGGGCTCGGGCTCGCGCGTCGCGTGCGCTTCCTAGGTTTCCGCGAGGACGTGCCCGCGCTCCTCGCCGCGGCCGACTTCCTCGTGCTGCCCTCGCGGTGGGAGGGGATGCCGTACGCAGTCCTCGAGGCCATGGCCGCCGCGAAACCTGTCGTCGCGACGCCGGTGGACGGCGCCATCGACCTCGTCCAACGCGGTGCGACGGGCGAGATCGCTACGGCGATCGGCGTGCTCGAACTGGCCGATGCGCTCTGCACACAGCTCGGCCGGAGTGACGCCGAAGCTCGCGAACAAGGTCGGCGCGCGCGCGAGCAACTCGTCGCGCGTCACACGATCGAAGCGATGGTCCGCGGCCTCGAGGCCGTCTACCGTGAGGCTACGTGAAGATCCTGCACCTGATCACGACGCTCGACGTCGGCGGCGCCGAGATGCATCTCTTGTCCCAGGTCCGCGGCCAAACGGCGCGCGGCCACGCCGTGCACGTCGCGTGGCTGAAGGGAGCGGGGTCGCTGGCCGACGATTTCCGGCGTGCGGGGGCGATCGAGGTCTCGCGCACGAGTCCTTTCGGTCTCATCCGGAGGATGCGGGGGTTCGACTTGATCCATACGCACCTCTTGAAGGCCGATGCGTTGGGCGCCGTCGCTGCGATCGCCGCGTTCCGATCGGCGCGGCTCGTCTCGAGCAAGCACAACGACGAGCAAGTGCTGAAGCGACCGCTCGTGTCGCGCGTGCACGGCGTGCTGGGCAACGTGCCGAAGCGCGTGATCGTGCTCTCCGACCACGTCGGCCGGTTCGTCGCCGAACACGGTCGCGTGGACGAGTCGCGCATCCGGCGCGTGTATTACGGGCTCGATCCGGCGCCGTTCGAAGCCGCCGCGCGTCTCCCTGACGAGGAGAAGCAACGCGTCCGCGCCGAGTTCGGCTTCGCTCGAAACGACACCGTGTTCACGTGCGTCGCGCGTTTCGCGGCTCAAAAGGCCCACGACGTGCTCTTGCGCGCGTTCGATCGCGCACGTGCCGTGGATCCGTCGGTGAAGCTCTTGCTCGTCGGCGACGACCCGTTCGGGGATTGGCGACAGCGAGCGGAAGCGCATGCGCGTGAGCTCTCACTTGGGAACTCCTGCGTCTTCGCCGGCATCCGTCGCGACGTACCGCGCATCCTTGCGGCGTCGGACGTGTTCGTCATGTGCTCCCTGTGGGAGGGACTCGGCCTCGTCTTCCTCGAAGCGATGGCCACGGAGATGCCCGTGCTCGCCTCGCGCGTGTCGGCCGTGCCCGAAGTCGTGGCCGAAGGTGAGACGGGGCTCCTCGTCCCGCCCGCGGACGACGCGGCACTCTCCGAGGGCATGCTGCGATTGGCGCGCGATCCCAGTTTGCGCGCCCGCCTGGGGAAAGCCGGTGCGGCACGCGTCCGCGCGCGCTTCGGCCTGGAACGCATGTTCGACGAGACGATCGCCGTCTATCGGGAAGTCTTGGGCTGAATGACTCCGAACGAAGTTCCAGATCCGAGGGCGTTCGTGTCGATCGGAGTTCGACCCGGATGAGCATGCAGTCCCTTCCTCGAAACGACGGCGCGCCGGGCGATGAGAGCGCGCTCTCGGGCGAGCGTCGAGGACCCGACCGTCGAGTCCGAAAGACCCCGCGCTTCTCGCGCTTCAGTTTCCGGGGTGGACGCCGGAAGGGGCCGCGCCGTGACGAGGAAGCCGAAGGCAGTTTCGTCGACGTGTACGACTCGGGCGTCCTCTTCGCGCTCTTGTGGGTCGCGCTGATGAACGCGGGCGACAGCTTCTTCACGCTGGTCCATCTCCAGAACGGCGGAACCGAGGTCAACCCGGTCGCGGCGATGTTGTTGGAAACGGGACGGACGGGTTTCGTCGTGCTCAAAGCGACGGTGATCGGGACGGCGCTGTGCGTCCTGTGCATCCACAAGAATTTCCACTTGGCGCGCATCGGCCTGTGGACCGCGGCGGTCGCGTACACGTTGCTCTTCGGCTACCACCTGCTCCTCTTCGCGCTCTGACGAGGGGTGCCGCGCTTTCCGAGGGCGCGTCGGAAGACTAGGGTTGCCGTTTCGTCGGAGACCCCATGGCGCCCGTGAGTACGACATCTGATCGCCGGCGCATCGTCGTCGCCGGGGGTTCTGGCCTGATCGGTTCGGCCGTCGTGCGCTTGCTCGACGCGAAGGGGATCGACTTCCTCGCGCTCGACCGACGGCCGGGACCCGCAATCCGGTTGGCGGACCTCGCGGCGAGCGATGCTTGGAGACGCGAGTTCGACCAGTACGGCCGACCGGACGCGATCCTGCTCCTCGCCGGCGTCGTCGGCGTCGCGCGTGTGCTGGCCGATCCCGAAGCCGCGCGACGCGGCAACGCCGAGCCGCTCGCAGCGATGCTCGCAGCGCTCGAGGGCGAACCCGATGCTGCGTTGCCGCGCATCGTGTTCGCGTCCTCCAGCGAGGTCTACCTGCCCGCGCATCGGCCGCTCCGGGAAGACGATCCGTTGCGAGGAATCTCGTCGACGGGGCGCTGGGCGTATGCCGCCGCGAAGGTCGCGGGCGAGCGCGCGCTGACCGCCGCGCGCGCGTGGCCGACTGGACGTGCGCCGGTCCTGGCACGTTTTTTCAACGTCGTCGGCCCGGGACAGGAATCGTCGCAAGGGATGGTGCTGCCGAACTTCGTCGAGCGCGCACGCGCGGGACTGCCGCTCTTGGTGCACGGCGACGGCGCTCAAGTGCGCACCTTCGGCCACGTCGACGAAGTCGCGCGAGTCCTCACCGAACTCCTGCTCTGCGACGACGTTCCGGGCGGGCCGCTCAACGTCGGCGGCGTAGCGCGTGCTACGGTGCGCGAGTTGGCCGAAGCCGTCACGCGCGCGGCCGGTGGTGGGACGATCGAACACGTGGACCCGCGTCGCGCCGTCCACTCGACTTTCGAGGACGTCCGCTGGCGCGTGCCCGATCTCCACCGTCTCGCGTCCCTCGGATTCGAGCTGCCCACCATGGATCTCGACGGAATCGTCCGCGACGTCCTCGAACGCCACGAGTTCGCGTCCCTCGCATGCGCATCGCCCGCGTCCTGACGCGCCTGAACTTGGGTGGACCCGCGCGGCAAGCACTCGCGGCCGACACCGTGCTCCGCGCGCGCGGGCACGAGGTGCGCTTGTACGCGGGTTCGCCGCTGGCAGGCGAGGGCGATCTCTTCGACACGTTCATGTCGCGCGGATTGCACGTCGAGCGCGTCCCCGGCCTCGGACGCGGCATCACGGGCGTGGGGGACGTGCGCGCACTATCCGCGTTGAAGACGCGCCTCCGCGCGTTCGATCCCGACGTCGTCCACACCCACGCCAGCAAAGCGGGTGCTCTGGGGCGTCGCGCGGCGGTGTCCGCGGTGCCGCGTGCCGCGCGCGTGCACACGTTCCATGGGCATGTGCTCGAAGGCTATTTTCCCGAACCGATCTCGAAGGGGCTACGCGTGATCGAGGCCCACCTCGCGCGCGACACGGATCGCGTGCTCGCCGTCTCGCACGCCACGGCGGACGACCTCGTGCGCCTCGGGATCGTGGCCGACGAACGCCGCATCGTGGTCGTGCCCCCGGGGATCGACCTCGGGCCGTTCCTCGCGATCTCCGGCCGAAACGGCGCGCTGCGCTCTCTGGTCGAAGCGCGCGCGGACACCTTTCTCGTCGGTGTCGTCGGGCGCTTGGCCGACGTCAAGCAGCCCGAGTTGGCGATCGACGTCGTGAGCGTACTCGCGGCGCGTCATCCGCGGCTCGAGCTCGTGTTCGTCGGCGACGGCCTGCTGCGCGGTTCCTTGGAGCGACGCATCGGAGCTCTCGAACCAAGCTTGCGCGCGCGCGTGCACTTGGTCGGCGTGCTTCACGACATGCCGGCCGTCATGGCGGACCTCGACGCAGTGCTCTTGACGTCGCGTTCCGAGGGTGCGCCCGTGGCTCTCGTCGAAGCTGCCGCGGCCGGGAAACCCGCGATCGCGATGAACGTCGGAGGTTGTGCGGAGATCGTCGTGCACGAGCGCACCGGGTGGATCGGATCCAGCGTGGACGAGCTCGCGTTCGGCCTGTCGCAATTCCTCGAGAACCCGGCGCTGCTGCAAGGACTCGACGTCCGCGCTCGGCTGCGCGTGGAGAAACGCAACTCGGCCGCGAGCCTCGCGCAGCGACTCGAGGACGTGTACACGCGGGTCGTGGAGGAACGCACGTGCGCCTCCTGATGGTGTCGGGCGATCGCCAGGTCGCGATCGGCGAGCGCGGCCCGTTCGCGACACTCCTCCACGAATTCGCGCGGCATTTCGAGCGCATCGACGTGCTGTGCCCGCGACCTCCGAAGCCGGCGACGGTGGCCGTCGTCGAGGGCCATGTCCACCTGCATGCCGCGCCCGTCGGACGTTCCCGGATGGCTGCTTGGATCGCCGAGGAAGGTGCACGGCTGATCGCCGAGCACGAGCACGCGCTCGTCACGAGTCACGACTACGGCTGGTTCTACAACGGGATCGGCAGTGCCCGTCTCTCCGCGGCGACGGGCGTCCCGTACGTCTCCGAGATCCATCACGTGCCCGGTCATCCGATCGCTGCGGATTGGCGCGAGCGTTTCGACCAACGCGTGGCGCGCACGTACGTGCGTTGGGCTCGCACCCGAGCTGCTGCATTTCGCGTCGTGAACCACGTCGAGATGCCGGAACTCCTCGCTCGGTGGGGCGTCCCGAGAGAGAAGATCCTCGTCCTGCCGTCGCTGTACATCGACTTCGACACGTTTCGTCCGATCGCGCCCGCGCCGGAGCACGAAGTCGACGTGTGCTTCGTGGGCCGGATGGTCGCGAACAAGGGCCTCGACCGGATCGTGGACGCGATCGCGCTTCTCGGACGCGCTGGGACGAAACTGTCGGTTCTCTTCGTCGGCAAGGGTCCACTGCAAGCAGCCGTACGGGCGCGTGCCGCGAAAGCCGGAATCGACGCACGTTTCGTCGACTGGGTCGAGTCCGCCGCGGATCTCGCCGTGATCTACCGCACGAGTCGCGTCGTCGTGTGTGCTTCCACGTGTGAAGGTGGTCCGCGCTTCACCGTGGAGGCCATGGCCTGCGGCACGCCCGTCGTCTCGACTCGCGTCGGCGTCATGGGAGAGCTCCTCTCCGACGGCCTGAACGGGCGTTTCGCCGGCTTCGACGTGGAGTCGCTCGCCGCCGCGATCGAGGAGACGTTGCGCGACGAGAACGCGCGCGTGCGACTCGGTGAAGCCGGTCGACTCTCCGTGCAACACTGCGAGCGCGTGCGCACGATTCGGGCGTACGCCGACGGATTGAAGGCCGTCGCCGCGAGAAGCACCTCGTGAAGCTCCTCTTCCTCACGCAGGTGCTCGACGCCGACGACGCCGTGCTCGGATTCGTGTCGCGTTGGGTCGAGGCTTTCGCGACACGTGTCGAGCACGTGCGCGTCGTCGCGCTCGAGGTCGGGAACACGAATGGCCTCCCGCCCAACGTCGATTGGCGTGAAATCGGGCGGAAAGGCCGCATCCGGCGGTGGTTTCGCTACCGGTCCGTCCTGAACGAAGCGCTGGGAAAAGATGGCTTCGACGTCGTCCTCGCCCACATGGTCCCGCGCTACGCGCTGCTCGCGGACGGCCCTGCGCGGCGTCACGGAGCTCGCCTTTACTTGTGGTACACGCACGCGGCGGTCGACGCGCGACTCGTACGCGCTTCGAACGTCGTAGCGAAGGTCTTCACCGCAAGCCACGAGTCCTTGCGACTCGATACACCTCGTCGTGTGGTGACGGGTCACGGCATCGACCTGCATCACTTCGGACGTCGGGACGAGGACCCGGTCGATCCACCGCGCATTCTCGCGGTGGGACGGCTCACGCCAGCGAAGGACCCATTGACCGTCATCGAGGCGATCAGGCTCCTCCACGCGAGCGGTCGGGACCTCCGGCTCGACCTCGTAGGAGGAGGTCTCACGGTGGCAGACAAGGCATATGGGGAGCGCGTGCGGGAAGCCCTCGCGCGTTCCGGGATCGAACAGTGCGTGACGCTCGCGGGCGAAGTTCCTTACCGCGACATCGGTGGCTGGTACGACCGCGCGAGCGTGGTCGTGAATGCCAGCTTCACGGGGAGCATCGACAAAGTCGTGCTCGAGGCGATGGCGAGCCGCCGACCGGTCGTGTCCTGCAACGAGGCGGTTCCGCCGCTCGTCGCGGACTTGGGGCACCGAGCCGACGCTCTCGCTTTCACGAAAGGTGATGCGCGCGAGTTGGCTTCGCGGATCGAGCGCCTGCTCGACATGCCGCGCGACGAACGAACGCGTCTCGGCACCGACTTGCGGGCGATCGTCGCGCGCGACCACGAAGTCGAACGACTGGCCAACCGGCTCGTCGCGGAGATGGAGGTGTCGTCGTGAGCACGATCTCCGTCGTCGTGCGCTCGTGCAACACGAAGAGCCATCTGCGGGCGTGCCTCGAGAGCCTCAAGGTGTGCCTGCCGATGTCGTCCGAGGTGCTGGTCGTCGACGACGCCAGCCGCGACGGTTCGGCACGCATGGTCGCTGACGAGTTCCATCACGTGCGTCTGTTGAAGAACACGCAGCGCACAGGTCTCGCCGCGACGATGAACCTCGGGATGCGTGCGGCGCGCGGTGCGTACGTCCTGTTCCTGCACGCGGACGCGATCGTCACCGGGAACGCGATCAAGCAAATGCTCGCCTTCCTCGAGACGAACCTGCGGTACGGAGCGGTGGCGCCGCGGCTCGTCGATCTCGATGGAGCGACGCTCTCGATGCACAAGCGGCTCCCGAACTTGTGGACGCCGATCCTCCACGGAACACCGCTCGAGCGTGCCTGGCCGTCTAACCGAGAGGTCAACCGCTATTTGGCTCGCGATTTCCACTACGACCGCGACGGTGACGTCGAGTGTCCGTCGGGCGCGTGCCTCCTCATGCGGCGCAAGGCGTTGCGCAAGGAGAGCGCATTCGACGAGACGATGGGCGCCGAGTTCTACGAAGCGGACCTGTGTGCTCGACTCGCGGAAGCCGGGTGGCGCATCGCCTACCTGGAGGCCGCGCGCGTGGTCTACGCGGGCGGATCCGCAGGTGCCCCGGCTCCGGATCACGAGACCGAGTACCAGCGCAATCGCCTCGCGTTCTACCGCAAGCACCACGGCGAAGTGGCTGCTTGGTGGGTCAAGGCCTGCGTGGCGCTCACGGTCGTCGAACTCTACGTCGTCGAGTGTTACCGGCGTGCCGAAGGTTGGCCGGAGGAGCCGCTGCTCCCGGTGTGGGAACACTTCACCGGATTCCTGCGCGCTTGATCTCGATCGGAGTTTGAGTCGGACCGCGCGAGAGCCGATCCTGCTCGTTCCCGATGAGCACATCGCTCCCGATCCGCGAGGAATTCCTCGAACCATTGCGACGCATCGTGCGTTGGATGGCGTCGTTGCGCGACGCCGACGGCCGCATGATCTGTCCCGATCACGGCGTCGAGCACACGGGCAAGAACGTCGGCGCGGCGGTGATCGCGTGCGAACTCCTGACGCGGGATCCGGCGCGCGACGAACGGTTCCTGGTCGACCTCGCGCTCGGCGTCGCGCGGCGCGCGTGCGACAACCTCGTGCGTGAAGGGACGAGCCCGTGCTTCACGTTCCGTCCCGGGCGTCACGATCCGTTCAACTGCTCGAACGCCGTCATCGACGGAGGAGCGGCGAGCGACGCGTTGGCACACGTGGTGGTCGGCCTCGGAAGCCGCTTACGCCCGTCGGAACGCGCCCGGTTTCGTGAAGCGAGCCGCCTGCACGCGCGGACCTACTTGCGCTACGCCGTACTCGACAAGGGGATCCCCGCGCAACGCGCGTGGGGGCTCACCGGTCTCGCGGCGGCATCGTCGCTCGATCCCGACACGGACTTCGAGAAGGCGGCGATCGAAGCGATCGGCGCGTTGGAGGGCATCCAGCACGGCGACGGGAGCTTCCCGTACCACCCGCGCGAGTGGGGCGCGGAACACGCCGGATCCGCGGACGTTTCGAGCTTCTACCAGTCGCGGATCCCGGCGTTCACGCTGTACGCGCTGGAGAAGCTCGGCCGCGATCCGCGTGACGCGCTGTTCGCCGTTCCGATCCGGCGCGCGCTCGAGTTCGCGCGCGTCCTCCAAGGTCCCGACGGCGTGAAGTGCGGGCTCGTCGAGGCGAAGCCCTGGTATTGGGGCGCCGAGTACGAGGTCGCGTCGAATCCGTTCGACGTGTTCGCGTTCGCGCGCGGTCGCACGTTGTACGGCGATCCTGCCCTGGGCCTCGCCGCCTTGCGCGCGTTCCGTGCTTTCGCGGCGCACCTCGAGGCCGACGGGCGACCGCGGAGTCATCTCCCGGGAGCGGGTCGCGTTCCGAGCTACCAATGCCCCGTGTTCTGGGCCGGTCATGCGCTGTGGATCGCGCGCGCGCTCGCGGATCTCGAGGCTGCAGCGCGCGCTCCGACACCGTATGAGCCCGGGCCCGACTCGATCGACGTGTCCCTGCGTTGGTTCCCCGACGCGAACCTCGGACGACTCGAAGACGGTCGCGCGATTGCTTGGATCCGCGGCGCGCGACCCGCGGTGAACGTGCACCACGGCAGTCCGCACGGCGCCGGACTGGTACGGGTCTACGGCAAACGCGAAGGTCGAAACCTCCTCGAGCGCTGTCGCCTCGGCGGTGCCCAAGAGGGCGAGTGGAATGCGTCGTTCGGCGGACCGTCCCTCGCGCGCGGCTGGCGCGGCGGTGGGGGCGAACTGCGCTTCTCCCTGTGGCTCGCGCGCGTTGCGGCGCGCCGCGGACGCCTGGCCCAGGCGCTCGCGACCCCGCCGGGCGTCGTGCGCCGCGGCATCCTGGCATTCGGAGCGCCGCGCGTGTCGAGCTCGTTCGATCTCGCGCCCGAAGTCCGGCTCGAGGGCACGTCGATCGTCGTGGAGTCACGCTTGGCGCACCGCGACGGCGGCGTGGTGCCGCAGAGCCGCATCGAACGTCGCTTCGAGGTGGATGGCGCAGGGCTGGTCGTCGAGGAATCCCTGGTCGAGGACGGTGGTGCGCGCCACGTCGACTACCGCGTTCCGGCGGCGGCGAGCGACGTTCGCCGGGACGGTCGCCGGATCACTTGGCGGCTCGGGTAGGCTTCCCCTGATGAAGACAGCGGCTCCGCTCGTCCGACTACCGGAGAGCCTCGGACTCGCCGTCCAGGCGGCGGTCGTCCTGGGCAGTGCGTTCGGCCTCTTGGACGGCGTCGTAGCTGCGGCCAACACCTCGGCGCACCTCACGCTGGCGTCGCTCCTCGGTTGCCTCGCGGCCGCTGCGTTCGAGTACGTGGCGCTAGCCTTCTCCGTGCTCGTCACGTTCGCGCTCGTCTTCCACCCCGCACTCGGGCGTTGGAGCGCGTTGGCACGCTTGCAGGCCTATTGCGCACTGGGACTCACGGTCGGCTTGTTCGCAGAACTTTATTGGTGGACGCGGCCATTCGTGTTCTACGGGCAGAGTTCGTTGTCGGCGCCGCGACTCCTCGCGTCGATCGGGCTCCTCGTCGTTGCAGCTCTCGGTGCGCGCTTCGTCGCACGACCGTTGGCGGCATTCATCCAAGGACGGGTCTTGATCCTCGTTCCGGTCGGCATGTTCCTCGGGTGCGGAGCGATTTACCTGCTGATGCAGCGCGATCCGCTCGCGTCGCACGGGGTACCGAACGAGCGCACGCGCGACGTCCCGAACGTGCTGCTCGTCGTGGTCGATGCGCTGCGTCAAGACGTGCTCGGTTGCTACGGGAATGCGCGTGTGAAGACGCCGCACATCGACGCCCTCGCGCGCGACGGTGTCGTGTTCGAGAACGCCTTCGTGCAGGCGCCGTTCACATGGACCAGCTTCGGTTCGATGCTCACCGGCAAGTATCCGCGCCGGCATGGGCTCGTGAAGATGGCCGCGGGCACGCGCATGGTCGAGAACGTCACGATCGCGGCGCACCTCGAGAATGGGGCGCGTCGCGATGGTCGTCACCTCGAGGACGCGGACTTCCTCTCGGCTTCGTTCCACACGGGCACGCTCTCGACCGGTTCCGGCCTGATCCAGGGGTTCGACCTCTACTACGAGCAGATGGCGGGTCACGGTCTCGTCGTCGCGGAGAGCGCGTGGAGCGTCTTCCGTTCGGACCTCCTGCTGCACCTCCTCGGCGCGAAGCTCGCTCAGAAAACCGGCGGCGACGTGGCCGGCACGTCGCGCGAGTGGTTCGAGAAGAACGGGCAGAAGCGCTTCTCGGCGATGGTGCATCTCTACTCGACACACACGCCCTACGACCCGCCGCCTGAGTTCAAGAATCTGTACGTCGATCCGAACTACGAGGGCCCGTTCACCACGTTCTACGCGTACCACCGTGAAGCGATCGAGCGCGGCGACGTGAAGCCGTCACCGGCGGACGTGCGTCAGATCAAGGACCTGTACTTCGCGGGCGTGACGCAGGCGGACGCGGCGATCGGCGCGATCCTGGCCGAACTCGAACGGCAGGGCACGCTGGACGACACGCTGGTCATCGTCACGTCGGATCACGGCGAATCCCTCGGGGAACTGGGCCTGTGGGAGCACAACCACATGGTCAACACCAACCTCCGCATCCCGCTCGTGATGAGGTTGCCGCGTGGTCTTCCGGCCGGCACACGCGTCAGCGCCATCGTGGACGAGATCGACGTGTTCCCGACCGTGTGCGATTTGATGGGTCTCGAGCTGCCCGCGGGCAACGACGCTTATGCGCGCATCGACGGCACCAGCCTCTTGCCTCTCGTTCGTGGCGAAGTCGCCTCCGTGCGCGAGTTCAGCTTCGCCGAGAACGCGATCTTCGCCTCGATCCAGGATCGGCGCTGGAAGATGCTCGTGCCCTTCGCACTGATCTGTAGCGACGGATGGGAGAAGGGCGAGACGTCGCACGGGATCGGCCCCGTGCTCCTCGACCTCGTGAACGATCCGGAAGAGACGAAGAACGTCCTCGCTCAGAACATCGAGGAAGCGCGGCGCCTCACGGGTGCCTTGTGCGTGTGGTTCCAGTCGATGCCCGCGATTCGAATCGAGTATTCACCGCGTGATCGCGAAGCCGAGCAGCGCCTCAAGGGTCTCGGGTACACCGACGGCGGGATCGGCATCGATCAACCGACGAGCGAACCGAAGCGCTGACGCGCCGCGCGATGGGGGACACCACGCTCGTCGTCGTCGCGAACACGCGCTTTCCCTCGCGCCGCGCGCAAGCTCTGCAGGTCGCGGAGACCTCGGCGGCGTTCCAACGTGCGGGCGTCGCCACGACGCTCTTCGTGGCGGACCGGGTCGCGCACGTCGATCTGGGGTCCCACGCGGATCCTTTCGCGTGGTACGGCATCGGGGAGCACGCGCGGCCGAAGCTCGTGCGCGTCGCGTGCGTCGACTGGATCGAGCGCGTGCCGCGCGTCCTCCAGTACGTTCCGGCACGACTGCAAGAGTTGACGTTCGCGCGCAACGCGGCGCGACGCATCCTGCGTGAATCCCCGAGTGCGATCGTGATCTCGCGCGAGCTCGAGTGCGCGCGCCACCTCGTGCGTGGCGGCTCGACCACGACGTTCCTCGAGATCCATCGCGTGCCGGGTGGTCGGACGCGTCGTCGCTGGCTGCTCGATGCCGCGACTCGCGTCCGCGGGATCATCGCGATCTCCGAGGGTGTACGCGCGGACCTCTTGGATCTCGGCATCGCCGCGGACCGGATCGTCGTCGAGCACGACGGATTCGCGCCCGAGCGCTTTGCGGACCGGCTCAGCCGCGCCGATGCGCGCCGCTCGCTCGGCCTCCCCGCCGACGCGCCGCTCGTCGTGTACACGGGCGGGTTGCTCGCGTGGAAAGGCGTGGACGTCTTGATCGAGGCGGCGCGACTCGTGCCGTCGGCGTACTTCGTCGTCGCTGGCGGACTGGATGCCGACGTCGCGCGCATTCGAGCGCTGGCAGGCGGCTTGCAGAACGTGCGCATCGATGGGTTCCAGTCTCCGGAGAAGATCCCCACGTATCTCGCGGCCGGCGACGTCGGCGTCGTTCCGAATCGATCGCAGCCCGCGATCAGCTCGAAGTACACGTCGCCGCTCAAGGTGTTCGAGAGCATGGCCGCCGGGTTGCCGCTGGTCGCGAGCGACGTTCCGAGCCTCGCGTCGATCCTGCGGCGTGACGTCGACGCCGTGCTCGTCGCGCCCGACGATCCCGCGGCACTCGCACGCGGGATCGAGCGCGTTCTCGGCGACGCCGAACTCCGCGCGAGCATGTCGGCCAGCTTGCGCGCGCGCGCCGGCGAGCACACCTGGGATGCCCGCGCAGCACGGGTTCTCGCTTGGATGCGCGCGCGTTCGGCTGGTTGACGGCGCTCCGAGCGTGTGAAGAAGTCACACGCTCTCGCGACGCGAAACGTCGCACATGAATCTGAGAGCGCGTGGACTCGATTCCTTCACACGCTCTCAGAAGGAGAAACCGACCGACAGGTGCATCACGG
>CAZKIY010000056.1:10344-18425 GCA_964552875.1 uncultured Planctomycetaceae bacterium | reverse complement strand
AGCCTCCGCTGGGATCGATCGGCGTGCCGTGGACGTCGACGATGGTGCCGTCGATGCGACCGCGCGGTGCGATCGGGGTACGCGCCGAGCGCTCGGTCGCATCCTCCGTCGAGACCTGCGGGGCAGGGATGGCGCTCGCGAGGGGACCTACGGCGCGATCGACTCGGGTCGCGCCGATGCGCGTGGCCAGCACGACGAGTGCGGCCAGCGTGAGACAGGACGCGAGGGCGACGAAAGCGCGCTTGGACAGGGAGAAGTTCCTCGACCTCATCGTGGACGAGCCGGTCGAAGAACGCGAGGCCGAGGTGGGCTGCGCGTCGGAACGACGCCGTCTCGAGCCGGTCGAAACCGTCCGAGCTTCGCGGCGCTCGGTAGGGGCCGCCATACGTCATTTGGTAGCGTTCGAGTCCATCGAGGAGGCGCCGCCCACGACGGTCACGGCCGCCTCGATCCCGGACCCCCCATGAAATCGACTTCTGTCCGCACGCTCATCGTCCTGTTCGTCGGCTTGGCCGCGCCCAACGCCATGGCGCAGGAAGTCATCTATGGAGCGAGCGAAGGTGAGCTCCTGTTCGGGTTCACCGCCAACTATCGCTACGCGCACGCCGACGGCGTCTCCGGCGCGGCCGACGAGACGGAGAGCTTCACCGGACGCGGTTCGTTGAGTTGGTTCCTGCAGCGCGAGCACGAAGTCGGTTTCGAACTGGCGCCCAGCTTCATTCGCAATGAGTTGGGCGGCGACTCGATCGATGTCTATGCCGGTGCCTTCTACAACTACAACTGGTGGACATCGCCGCAGATGACGCTCTACGCGGGTCCACAAATCGGTTTCTTGCGCTCCGATCCATCGGGCGGCGACAGCGACATCGCTTTCTCGTGGGGTGCGCACGTCGGCGTTCGATTCTGGATCGATCCACGCGTTTCGATCGACATCGAGCCGCGTGTCTCGTTCACATCGCTCGACGACTCGCTGGGTGGGGACGAGAGCGTGTTCGACGTGCTCTTCGGGATATCGGTGAGGCTGTGATGGCACGGCGGATGATCCTCCTCGCGATTCCGTTCGCGACGGCAGCCTGCTTCGTCTCGGAAAGCGACTGCGTTCAACGCGGCGTCGTCGTGGATCCGTGCAGCATCCAAGCCAAAGCGGGACAGACGATCGTGCTCACGGCGGAGATTCCCGGCGCGCCGAACGAGCCGGTCGACTGGATCGTGTCGGCTTCGGTCCTGTCGGCGTTCGATGTCACCTCGCAGCCGAATCGACTCACCCTCGTCAGCTTGCAGAACGTGCCGGGCGTCTATCCGATTCAAGCTTCGAGCCAGACGGACCCCTTGATGTACGGCGGCAGCGCTGTCGGCGTTTCGAGCGCGACGTTTTCGAGCCAAGCGCCACCTTTCGTCTACTTCGGCGGCGATCTGCCCGTCGGCAGCAAAGCTTCGGCGACTGCGGCGGGCGGCAACCTCTATTACGTCGCCTACGCGGGCGTGGGAAGTTTCCTCGCTCCCGAATCGAACCTCGTGGGACCGACCGCGAACTTCTTCGTCCGCCAGTACAGCTTGGCCACGAATCAGCTGCTGCGGGAGATCAGCGGGCAATTCACCGGGTTCCTCGGAACTCAGACGCTCACTCCGATCATCCCCAATGTGGCAGCGGACTGCGCCGGCAACGGATATTGGGTCGACTTCGTGAACGGCGTTCCGCCCGACTATGTCCTTCGCAGACTCGGCGCCGACGGATCAGGGCCGCAAGAACAGTCGCTCGGTCAGTTCACTACGTTCGAGTTCCAGACGCTCAGCGTCGCCTGCGATGGCGCGATCTACTACATCGGCGATCCTGTGGGCGGGCTGTCCGAGCCCGTCCTGTTCCGCATCGCGGCCTTCGGATCGCCGCCGGCGCCGGTCTTGGTCACACCGCCCGAACTCGTGCTCTCCACGGACTCCGTGGTGTTGGACGCCCAGAGCCGACTCATCTTCGGCAGTTCGACGGGCGGCGGCGGGCTGTCGGGCATCTCCCGACTCGTGGTCGATCCTTTCTCGGCCGGCGGTCCGATCGCCGTGTTGGATCCGACTTTCAACGCCGACACCGGCGGCCAGTCCGTGTTCGACGTCGCCGTGGACGGGTTCGGAGTCGTCTACGCCGCGACCACCGGCAATTCCGGGCCCTCCATCGCCGCACTGAATTCGATGGGCACGCTCGTCTACGAGATCACGAGCTACGAGTACTTCTGTCCGAACGCTTGCGTGCTCCCGATCTGCGGCACGGAAATCCCATTCACGGTGATTCTCTCCGTCGCTGCGGCGCCTAATGGAGCGCTGCGTATCGTCGACGATCCGGATACGAGCAACCTGCCGGGTTCGTGCGTGCAGGCACTGCGGTTCGTGCTGATCGACCCGCAGTAGAGGGTTCTACCCGCAATCGCAGGCGCTCACCTCCTTGCGAACTGCGGCGAAGGTCCAGATACTCGCGTCACGGCACTTCTCGGCCGTCCGCCCCGATCCACGGAGCGGCTCGTTTCCGCAGACCCCCCCCCGGGGCCGTTCGAGCTCGTTGTCGATGAGACTTCCCGCTGGTCTCGATTCGTGCATCCCGTCCCTTGAACGGCCGCGCGCAGAGCAGCGCTCGAGTCGAGATCCGACGATCTCGGTCCCGACGCACGTGCCACGGATCGACGCCTGGACTTTGGCACGCCTTCGACGACTGCGAACTCGATCGATCCAGGACGAGAGCACATCTTCGTGCCGAGGCTCGTCGTCGAACGATGTCGACACCTTCCAAGTTCCTCCTCTCTGGAGTATGTCACCGTGAATCCTTCGTTCCAGACTCGTGCTTTCGCGGCGTGCATTCCGCTGCTCCTCCTGCCGAGCTGCATCGTCGCACCCGAGTCCTCGCCGCGCGCGCGTTTCGATCTCGCGGCGCTGACGCAATACAACCACCGCGGCGTCCCCGAGGTCGACACGGGTGTCGTGCAAGGGTCGTCCGTCGTCACCCTGCCGACGAAAGACGGAGGCCGTCTCTCGATCGGTGCGTGGGGGAACGTGAACATTCGCGATGACACGGGCGACGCCTGGTACCCGGACGGCGCGTCGGGTGACTTCAGCGAAGTGCGCTTCTTCGGGCGTTACGGCCGCACGTTCGGCGAATTCGACGCGACCGTCGCGCTCACGAACTACACGCTGACCCAAGGCTCGGAATTCGTCCTTGGACCTGCGCAAGGAGTGCGCGGCGCGACGAATGAAGTATCGGTCACGGTGTCACGGAACGAACTCTTCGTCGGCATCACGCCTCGGTTCGAGATCCACTACGACTACGACGAGGTGGAGGACTTCTACCTACGCGGCGGGCTCGCGCGGTCGTTCGCGTTCAACGAGAAGCTGACCCTCGATCTCGATCTCCACCTCGGGTACTCGGGCGCGGATCAGTCCGAGTGGGCGATGGGTATCGCCGAAAGCGGTTTGTCGGACCTGGGGGTCGACGCGCGGCTGGCGTATCCGATCGCCACCAACGTCACGCTGTCGCTCTTCGTGGGTGCTTCGACGCTCGTCGACTCGGCCTTCCGCGACTGGTTCGAGGTGCTCACGGACAGCGATCTACCGATCGACGCGGACAATGTGTGGGCCGGCATCGGCGCAACCTGGACCTACTGAGAACGAACGGAGGAATCACATGAACACACTCTGTCGTCTCGAACTGGCCATCGCCCTCGCGATCGCCTCCAGCGCATGCAACGGCGGCCTTCCGACACCGATCGGCAGCCAAGGAGCACCCGCAGTGAACGATGCACCCGGCATCGGTCTCGCTCTCGGGATCAACCCTTCGGCACCGATCACGAGTCTGTCCCTGGCGGGTGCCGAGATCCCGAACTTCAACGGGTCGAACCACCAAGTCATGTTCGTCGCGTTCGTGACGAGCGCCGCGACCGATGATGCGGACGGCGCCGGGCCCTCTGTCAATCCGATCGACCTCTCGGTCAACGCCAGCAACGTGTCGATCGCGCCGGACGACAACAACGGTGCAGAGGACGTCTTCTTGTCAGCAGTCGTTTCGGCGACCGGGGACACTTCGGGCGCTTTCAACTTGCGCATTTTCGACGTGACCCAGCATCCGCGCTGCCTCACCTGTCACGGACAAAACTATCCGGGCCCCTGCGACGTCAACAGCTCGCACCCGAACCACGCCGTCCAGGACCTGAGCACCTGCACGCAGATCAATTGCATCGGCTGTCACACGCCTGCCGTCACGGGGTTCAGCACGGACTTGGACGGGCTCCCGTGGCGATCACCGCCGTTCCCCGTCATGCCGAGCGACACGAACTTCGACTTCCGCAACCGAACTCCGGCGGATCTCTGCCAGAGCATCGCGAATCGCTTCCGCGGAGATTCGAAGGAAGTCTTCACGCACCTCGCCGGCGATCCGTTCATCTTCTGGGCGATCACGAGCAGCCAAGCGCCGTTCACGCCGCCTGCGCCGCTCGGTCGCGTGCCGATCGATTTCGAGAGCGAATGGAGCGTGGCGGTCGCGGACTGGGTTGCTGGATTCGACATGTCGAAGAGCGACCCCGTCGAGGCCTTCAATTGCGTGAGCCTCGGTTCCCGCCGTGACATCGTCCTCGTCTCACAGACTCGAGCAGGAGGTGTCGCCGCGAATGCGGCTTCGCGCCGACCGTCGATCACGTACGTGCCGAATCCTGCTTTCCAAATCGGCAACCCTGGTGCAGCGGCTGCAGGGACCGTTTTCGTGGCCTTCGATTCGGTTGCGACGAACCTCGTGGCGGGTGACACGAACGGCGTTTCGGACGTGTTCCGTTCCGCGGTCGAGGTCTGGGTCGACGAGGATTTCGTGATGAGCGAGATCCCGACCGCGGGTTCCGTCGATTTGCGTTACGTCATCGGTCAGAACCGTCGCGTCAGCGTTCGCAACCAGACGAGCGCCCAGGGGACGGGTCATGCGACGGACGCGTCGATCTCGCCCGACGGCAACCGCATCGCGTTCGTTTCCGAGGACACGAACATCGCCGATCCCAGCGGGAACGGCGTTTTCGACGACGATCAGAACGGATTCACCGATGTCTTCGTGGGTGAAGTCACGCAGAGCCGGACCCAGCTCGTCTCGACGGACGTGACCGGATTGTCACCCGGGAACGGAGACTCGTCGGCGCCGGCGATCAGCGCGAACTCGAATCGCGGCATCGTGTTCGAGTCGTCGGCAACCGACCTCGTCATGGGCGACACGAATGGGGTCGTCGACGTGTTCTATGCTCTTCTCGGCGCGACCTCGATCGCGGATGCGCGCACCGTCGCGCGTGCCAGCACGCGCAATGGTGGTGGGCAGGGCGTGGGCGGCGCGTCCTCGAACGCCTGCATCCACGTCATCGACGCCGACACGAACGACGTGCTCGTCGGCTTCGAGTCCGCCAAGACGAACCTCGTGAACGGACTGCCGCCGAATGCGACCTTCCAGGCGTACTTGCACGAGAGCGCTACGAACCGCACGACGTTGCTGAATCAGAAACGGCTTCCGCTCTTGACCCTCGGTACCGCGCAAGGCGGTGCGTCACCGGGCGATTCTCTCGGGGTGCGCATCACCCCGGACGGCCGCTACGTCTTGTTCGAATCGCTCGCGGACAACATCGACGTCGTGCGGCCGTTCGACGACAACGAGGCCAGCGACATCTTCCGAGTCGATCTCGCCACGCTGCTCGGCACTTCACGTGTTCGTCCGGAACGAATCAGCATCACGCGCGACGGCCAGACCGCCGATGCAGCATCGACCGGCGTGCTCGCCGGCGGATTCCGTCAACCCGGTGCCTCCGGCGACGGCGGGCCACTGTTCGGCGGGATTCCGATCCTGTTCGAGTCGCAGGCTTCGAACCTGCCGACGGACGAATCGAACGACGCGGTGCTCGTGTTCACGCCCTGAGAGCCCCTCAAGAAATCGAGTCGACGGGCACTCTGAAGCTTGCGGCCTCGCGGCGTGAGGGCGTGTGATGTCTTCACGCGTTCCAAGAGCGCTTGAAGCAGTCGAATGTGCGTTCTGCCCGGCGCGAGTGGCGCCGCTTGACGGCACGACAGCCGTGGATTCAGAACAGGCTCTGACCAGCGAACGTCGTCGAGCTCACGAAGCCGGCAAGACTCCCCGCGATCCGTGCGTCTGTCGGACCGCGTGATCGGCCTCCGCCGTGCAGCCGTCACCGCGGCGAGAACGGCGCGAGCTGCAGATTCTCGAGGAAGAAGTCTCCACCCGTCACTTCGATGGTCAGCGTCTCCGGGCGCTGACCGTCATTGGCCTTGACCTCGAACAGATCCTCGATGCGTACCTTCGGCTGCGTGCTGGGAGGCTCCGCGGACGGATCACTGGGAATCTCGACGACCGTCTTCGCCTGCACGCCGAGCACCGCGCCGTCCCAAGTCACGACGAGATCGATCGGCTGCTCCTCTCCGATGCTCACGCTCGGATCCGTGTCGAAGCCGAGTGCATCGATGCCGACGTAGCTCGAGCGTTCGGACGGGTAGATCTTGATGCTGCGGGTCCGGCCGTCGGACCGCGCGAATTTCAAGAAGAGCTGCGCGCGCCGCTGCGCGTCACCGCGCTGAACCGTGATGCGTCCCGACAGAACGAAGGTTCCGCGCGGCAGCACCGTCGTCATCCGCGCATCGTTCCCGGTGGATCGGGCCCAGATCCGGCCTAGATCGTCGAGTTCGAAGCCCTTGCCATTGAGCTTCCACAGCTTCGCGAACAGCGCTTCGTCCTCGCCGGAGAGTTGCACGGGCGCCTTGAGCGGTCGCCCCTTGTCGTCGGCGATCACCGCGAGTCGCAGCTCCTTCTCGGGCGAGGCCAGGCCTTCGGCATCGACGGCCCTCACGCGAGCCACGATCTCGTAGTCGCCTGGGTCCATCGGCTCGGGACACCGCACGGTTCGCGACGTCGGTGACGCTCCGCTCGCCGGTGCTTTCCACCAGAAGGGGCCGTCGAAGTTCCACTCGAAAGTCACGGCTCCGCCCTCTGGATCAGACGCTTCCGCGACGAGCTCGTTCACGGTGCCCGCGTCGACGCGCAGTGGTCCACGTAGCGCGGTGAAGATCGGCGCGACATTCGGCGGCGGACCGTTGACCGGGCGACCGCGCACGATCGCCCACGTCACGGCCGCGATGGTGAGTACGAGCAGCGGCAGCACGACGCGCACGAGGAAGCGTTTGCGCCGCGCTTCTTCGACTTTCGCCCGCGGCTGGAGTTCCTCCAGGATCCGAGTGATGCGCTCCTCGAGTGCCGGATATCCGAGTGGCCGCTTGTCCGGTTCGATCGCGAGCATCGCGACGACGAGATCCGCCGTCTGCGCATGAAGATCTGGTACGAGCTCGCGCGGATCGGGCACGGGGCCGTCGCGTTTCCGCTTCTTGATTTCCGCGAGCGTCGTGGCGCGAAAGGCCGATTTCCCCGTCAGGACGTGATGGAGCACGCACCCGAGCGCGTAGATGTCCGCGCGGTGATCGACGTCCGCGAACCCGTCGAACTGCTCTGGGGCCATGGTCTGGGGCGAACCCCAAACCTCACCTTGCTGTGTGAGTCGACCGCTGGCTCCGACATCCTCGTTACGCGACAGACCGAAGTCCGCCAACTTGGGCGCGAACGGAAAAGCCTTCGAACGTGCGTGCGTGTCTGGCTTGAGCAGCACGTTCTCGGGCTTGACGTCGCGGTGGACGAGATTTCTCTCCAGTCCGTGCTCCAACGCACGTGAGAGGACGAGCGCCAAGTTCAGAGCATCGACGAGTTCGAGCTGTTCGTGCTCCTTGATCCACTCGAGTAGATTCGGACCACCGACGTACTCGAGGACGAGGTACGGCTCGCCCGCGCGCGTCGTGCCGCTGTCGTGACACACGACGACGTTCGGATGATCGAGGCGAGCTTGGTTCTTGCCCTCGTTGAGGAAGCGCCGCTCGATCGCGCCGCCTCGGTAGTCGACACCCAGCGTCTTCACGGCGACTGTGCGACCCAGTTTGACCTGGCGGCCGCAGTAGACGACGCCCATCCCGCCGCGGCCGAGCTCCCCCGTGAGCACGACACCCGGGATGTCGGGGAGGCGGCGCTC
>CAZKIY010000056.1:0-10244 GCA_964552875.1 uncultured Planctomycetaceae bacterium | reverse complement strand
CGCGGCCGAGCTCCCCCGTGAGCACGACACCCGGGATGTCGGGGAGGCGGCGCTCGGGCTCGACGCCGTCGATGCGCTGCTTCGTTTCCGCCTCGTTCGAGGGACGCGTCGATCCGGCGCGCTCCGGATCATCCGAATCGGAGCTCGTGGTGCGAGTGCCGGACATCGTCAGCGAAGGATGTCCGCGGCGGGGGAGCGTTGAGTCACAGCGGGGACGGTACCTTTCGCGGGGCTCGAGCGCTTCACGAAGTGCGGTCTCACATGGCCTTGAGCGCTTCCAAGAGACGGCTGCAGGACGGGCGATCCTGCTTGTCCTTCGAGATCCACGAGTAGCGGATCGTCGACTGCTCGTCGATCAAGAACACGGCCGGTCGAGCGAGATCACCGCGCAGCTCGAGTTTGTCCACGAGTTGGAACCCATCGTCGCAAGTGAGCTTGCACGAAGTCGCCGGTTGCGGCGATCCGTAGTGCACTTGGTAGTACTCACGCGCGGCTGCCACGAATTGCTCCAGGCGTTCGGTGGGACCGGGATAGACGATCACGATCTCGCAGTTCAGTGCTCGGAACTGATCGGCGCTGGCTTGGAGCGCCTGGGTCTGGGCCGTGCAGTACTCGCACACTCGCCCCTTGAGCCCGCGCAGGATGACCAGGAGCACTCGTGATTTCCCGCGGTACGAGGCCAGATCGAGCAACTTTCCGTCGGCCTGGACCAGCCGCGTCCAGGGCAATTGCACACCTTCGAACGGGTCGGATTTCACATCATCGCGCTTCGGCTGCGAAGGCGGATTGCGCGGGTCACTTTCGGCGTAACCGCCCACCATACCTCCGCCACCCGCTTGCTTGGGCGCTTGGCCGGTCGTGTAGATCTCGGTCAGTTCCGCGATCGAATAGCCTTCGAGCCGATTCGCGAGACCGGCATCGCCCTGGCCCTCGCCGGTCGACGTCTTCGTGATAGGCGCTGCGACAACTCCAACGGGGGGGCTGGGCGGTGCGATCGCGCTCGGCTCCGCAACCGATGGCGGAAGCTTGCTGTTGGCGACGGCCGATGGCGTTTCCGATCGCGCGATCGCAGTCGATGGCTCGGTGCCCCTCTGGGCGCCGCGCTCGAACGCGTAGGTCGCCGTCACCGCTCCGTTATCCGCGTGATGGATCCACTCGCCGTCGCGTGCTCCGCGGACGAAGGAACCTTCGGCACTTTTCACTCCCGACTCGCTCCAGAAGATCCACGGCCCCGTCTCGAGACCGGCGTCGAACGCGCCTTTCGAACGCAGGTTCCCGTTCGGCCACCACGCCGTGCTCGGACCGTCGTAAGCCTCGTCCCGAAACGAAATGTCCCAGCGCTTCGTGCCGTTCTCGTGGAAGAACTCCCAGTGTCCGACCGGTAGATCGCTTTCGAAGTTTCCGATCGCGCGAACCTTCAGGTGATCGACGTCGAACCAGTACTTCCATGTGCCGGTCTGTTGACCGTTCGATTCGCGCGGGCCGTGCTCGAGGCGGCCTTGGTAGAGGAAGGCGGTGAAGGAACTGCAGCTGCTCGCGAGCAGGAGGACCGCGAATGGAGCAACGATCGTTCGGAGTCGGTTCATGGGGGCAGGGAACCGGAAGCGCGAAGGGAACGGGGGAGTCGAACTCGGCCAGGGTTCGGGCCGATCGACGACGCAAGCATAGCGGTACGCGGCCGGACTCCCGCCCTCAGTCCAAGATCGCTTTCGTGATGGTCGCTCGCTGCGACCTCTCTCGACCCGATCGTTCGCACGGCCCGAAGCCCGACGAGCACGCGGCGGCCGGACCTGGGTCCGACCGCCGCGCTGTTCGCGAGACCCGGCCGCGCGGTCTTCGCGCAGGCGGATCTCATCCCGCGATCACAATGCCCACGTCACGCTGACGGCGTTCGTCAAGTTGAACGTGCTCACCGTGCAGAACGCGGCTGCGTTGCGATACCAGACCTGGTAGACGCGGAAAGCACCGGCCGAGTTCAACCCGCGCACCGAGATGCTCTGGTCGGCGCCGACTGGATATTGGCTGACGCCAGCGACGTTCGTCTTCGTGCCGAGACGAATGACGGTGCCGCCCGCACAACGCAGACCGTCACCGAAGGCGGCGCCTGCTCCGGCGCCGAGGACCGACGTGCCCTGGAAGTAGAGCGCGCTCGAGCTCGGCATGCTGCTGCCGAGAAGGGTGAGCGTGTCCGTGCCGATGCTGGCCGAACCACTCGACGAAAGGTTGCCGCCGTTGGCGTTCACCGAGCTCGCGCAGCCGTTGCCGATCGCGCCGGTGTTCCCACACGGGCACGGGTTGCCGGCGCCGTCGCCGAAGCAGATCGGCGTCGCCGGCGGACCGCATTGCGTGCCGGCCGACTCGGTGATCGTGAACGTGCCGTAGAGGCTCGCCGCCGTCGAGTAGTTGCCCACTTGGATCGTGTAGGTCTGCCCGCACACCGCGTTGAAGGTCACGATCGTGTTGAGCGTCGAGGCCGAGCACAAAGCACCAGCGTCGTCGTTGCAAGCGATCGCGCTGGCCGTCGGGCAACCCGCGCCGTCGTAGATCGCGATGCGCGTGTCCGTGCCGCCCAAGACCTGACCGCAGGTCGAGACCTCGACCGAGGTGGTCTGCGACGGCGTCCAGGTCCACCACGTGTCCTTGTAGATCGCAGTGGAGCTGAAGAAGAGGCACAGCGACTCGGCTTGACCTTCCGTCCCCGTCGTCGCGGATCGATTGTCGAAGTTGTGGACGCCCGAACCACTGATGACGAGCGGTGTCGAGCAGTTGTCGTTCGTGGGCGGAGTCACATCGAGGAAGTTGAGGTTGCCGGTGCCACCCACGGCCGTGTTCGACGGATCCTGACCGAGCTGGATCAGGTACGTCGTGCCCGACGTCGCGCTGAACGCGGCTTGCGCCTGGGTGCCGCACGAATCGTCGTTGCAGGCGAGCGCCGTGCCCGCGATCGGGCAGCCCCCGACGGGGTAGATCGCGATCTTCGTGTCGAGCGTTCCACCGCAGGTCGAAGCCGCCCATGTACTCGTCGTCGGCGCCGTCCACGTGAACCACACGTCACGGCCGATGCCGGTCCCGCCGCACAACGCTTCGGATTGACCTTCGATGCCCGTCGACGCGAGCGTCGTGTCGTACGCGTGCGGCCCATTGCTCACGAGCGCGATCGGAGCCGCGCAGATGTCGTTCGTCGGAGGCAGCAGCACGGCCAGCGTGAACGTGCCCGAGTACGTCGTGCCTTCCGTGTACGCGCCGAGTTGGAGGAAGTAGTTCGTGCCCCCCGTCACCATCCACGAGATGCGCGTCTGCAACCCGCACGCATCGTCGTTGTATGCGAGCTGCGTGCCGCTCGGGCACAGCGTGCCGTTGTTCGCGCCCCACGCGGCGGCCTTCGTGTCGACGGTGGCGCCGCCGCACGTCTCGAGCCGCGCTGTGCCCGACGTCGGCGCCGTCCAGTACATCCAAACGTCGTTCTTGATCGTGGAGAATCCGACCGGCTGCGGTGCGACACCCGTCGTGGCGCCGACGGTGTTCACGGCGAAGGTGCCGACGCCGCTGATCGCGTCATTGGCCGCTGCGTTGGCGCAGTCGTTCGAGCCGCCGACCAATTGGATGAAGCTCGTACCCGGAGGCGGACCGTAGTGACCGGGCGCATTGCCTTTGACGATCAGTTCTTCAGGCTTCTGCGCCGTGGCGGATGCCGCGATGCACGCAAGGATGAGAAAGGTGTTCGAGAAATGATTCATGGGGGCCTGAGGTGAGAGTCGGATGCAGAAAGACCGGGGCGTCTCGGGATCCATGCCGGGATCGGACGCCTGAGTACTGATCCTGGCTCGAACGGGAGGATTGCGCCAGCAGGGCGCTGGGTCAGTTTCACGTCGGCTGGCGTTCGAGTTCAGCGTCCCGCCCCGCCGGCTTCTCGGATCGGACCGGGCCCTCGTCACCCGAACTCGTGGCGCTGACACCGAGGTGCAGACGCGACGCGGTGACTGTCGCTGCGAACTTCTCGGTCCCTGCACCAAGTCAGCGTGCGCGTTCTCCGAGCGCTTTCTCGAGCGCGTCCGCGCCGCCGACCACGGGCAGTTCGAGGAGCGAGCCTTCGAGATCGACCGTCAACTCCGTTCCGGGCGCCGGCCACAGCGTGAAGTCGTGATCGCTCGCGAACACCATGAGTCCGATGCGCTCCCCGACCGGGATGATCTGATCGTCGGGCTCGAGCTCGAAGCTCACGTCGTAGTACTTTCCCGGCACGAGCGGTTCGCCGTGCTCGATCGACGCGACGTTCTGGGGATCCGCCCAACCGCGCGTGATCAGATTCGAATTCGTCTTCACTTTCTCGCCATCTTCCCACGGCAGTGAGACGAGCCACACGGAGAGATTCGTGGCCGGCTTGCTGCAAGCGATTCGCAGCGTGATCTTCGGCGTGCCCGAGACGTGCACGGGCTGCTTCAGCTCCGGCGTCGCGTACAGCAATCGATGCTTGGATTCCAGAGCGCGTGCCAGTGCGGCGCCGGTCTGCGCGGCGTCGTCGACGAGCTGCTCCCGACCCGCTGACTTCTCCGCCGAGAGGCCCAGTTCGCCGACCTTCGCGCCGCCGCGGTGGGGGAACAACGAGACCGAACGCGCATCGGGATTCGGATAGTCGGCGTACGGCGTCGGCTCACCGCGCTTCTGGTCCTCACGCACGACATAGGCGCGCGGATCCTTTTCGACGCCGTTCAAAACGCCGTGCAGATAGCGCGTGAACCAGCGATTCATCGTCGTGAACGGCGGATCGCCGCCGTGACCACCCTGGTGCAGGTAGATCGCGCTCGGCACACCTTGTTTCTTCAGCGCTTCGTACACGCGAATGCTGTGCGCGGGCATCACGTTCCAATCGTTGAGCCCGTGCGCGAGCAGAACGGCTGCCTTCACGTTCCCCAACTGGTTCCAATAATCACGTCCGCGCCAGAATTCGTTGTAGTCGCCGCTCGCGCGATCCTGGCCGAGCGCCATCTCTCGGTCGCGCACGTTCTCGTTGCACCACGCGCGCCGCTCGGGCGGGCCGCTGTAGATGAAGTCGTAGAGGACGTCCACGTCCTCGCCCATGTAGCCGCCGGGGTGACGCACGAGCCCATTCGAGCGGTAGTAGTGGTAGTACGACGTGTTCGGCGCGACGGGGATGATCACCTCGAGGCCTTCGACGCCTGTCGTCGCCGCTGCGAGCGGCAACGTGCCGTTGTACGACGTGCCCGTCATGCCGACCTTGCCCGTCGACCACGACGCGACGACTTCGGTTCCGCCTTCGACCTCGGTGAAGCCCTGCGCGCGACCGTTCAACCAATCGATCACGGCCTTCGGGGCGAGCGACTCGTTCGGCCCGCCGACGGTGGGGCAGCCACGCGACGACCCGGTGCCCGGAGACTCGGAGTGGACGACGATGAACCCGCGCGGAACCCACTTCTGCACGAGCGATTTCGAGATCTCTGTGCGCCGTCCTTGGAACGTGATCGACGGCGCGTCGGCGCGGTCGGGAGGCGGCGCTCCGAGCTCTTGCTTCGGACTCCAGAACGCATCGAGCGAGTTCGGACCGGTTCCCGAGTAGTACGGGCTCGTCTCGTACAAGACGGGAAGCTTCAAGCCCTCGGTCTCGGTCTGCTTCGGACGCGTGACGTCGACGTGCAAGCGATCGAGCTTCCCATCCCCATCGGAGTCGAAGGGCGCTTCGACCCAGAGATCGTGATGGATCCACTGCTTCTCGTCCGCGAACGCGGGCACGATCTGAGCTTCGCCATCGACGAAAACGGGGCGAGCGGGATCCTCGGCCTGAGCGGGCGGTGCAGACGCGAGGACGAAGAGAGCGACGAAGTACCGCGAAGTCATGGAACGTGCGCGCATGAGGAGAGGATAGCGCCCGCGGCGGCCGGCTCGCTCCGCCGTCCGCGACTCACGACGTTCGATCGCCGTTCTTCGCGCCGGCGAGCGCTTCGGGCGCTCCCTTCACGCGACGGAAAACGAAGCGCTGGTAGACGAGGCTCACGAGGATCAGGGAAAGCGCGAGACCCAACATGGACGCGGCGCGCTGAAGTCCCTCGAGGTGGCCCAGGTCGAACAGGAACACCTTCGCGATCGTGGTGAGGAACAGGATCAGGCTGGCCCAGCGTGGGCCGCTCGAAGTTCGCACGACGCCCAGCGCGAGCAGCGCGAGTGCGTAGAGGGCCCAAGCAATCGAGGTCGCCAACGCGCGGCCTCGTTCGTGCGGTTCGTACAGTCCACCGCGCTCACCGATCGCGTAAAGGCCCGCGATTTCCACGTTGATCCAGGCGAACACGAGGAGGACGGCGGCCAGCCCCGCGAGGCCGGCGACGACAGCGTTGCGGTCATTGCCGAACTGGAGCTCGAAGCCGCGCGCTCGCTCGGACTCCTGTGCGTAGAACCGCAGCGCCGCGAAGACCGCGCACGCGGCGGGGAGCAGGAAGATCCACGCGTGCTCGTTCACGATTGCGCGAGCCGGAACGACGAACGACCAAGTTTCATCGCGCCCAACGATCCAAAGCGTCGCTGCGGTGAGCGCGAGGACGGCTGTCCATTTCACGATGCGGCTGTCCATGCGCGACCAGAACGCAGTGAGCGCGGCCGCGAAGATCGACAGCGTGATCGCCGCAGGCTCGCGGTCGACTTGGATCGGCACGACAGAACTGGCGAAGAGGAGCGCTGTCATGGTCGCGGCGATGCGGGCGCTGCGTTGAACGCGACGCGGCTCGCCTTCGAGCTCGTCCGTGGCGGCCCACACGAACTTCGCGAGGAGACCAGCGAGGATCGCGAAAGCGAGCGGCGTCACGAAGTCGAGCGAGCTCGCGAACCGCGCTTCGACGAGCGCGCCGATGGGCAGAGCCCACACGACGAGTTGAAGCGCTGCCGTGCACCAAGCGAGTTCGCTGTGCTTCCAGCTCGCGCGCGTCGCGAGCGGCCACACGGCGAACAACACGGTGGTCGCCGCCAGCAGTCCGACCAGGACTGCCCAATGCATGGACGCTGCGACCGCATCCGCGTCGACGATGTGCGCAGCTTGCGTCAGGAACGTGAGGATCGCGGTCAGTAGGAACGCGGTCCCCGAGCGCGCGCCCGTGGCGGCCGCGAGCGCTCCGATCGCGAGGAGCAGCGCCGCGCCGATGGTGAGACCGTGCACGGGCTGGATCGTCCCGCGCAAGAGATCTGGGCTCCAGACCGCGAGCATCGCGGTCGCGAAGTAGCCCACGACGGCCGTGAAGGCCGATCGACGCGCATCGCTCTGCCGCAGATGCGCGGCAACGAGTAGCAGTGCTCCGAGTGCGCCGATCGCGGCGAGGATCGGTACGTCGCGATCGAACTGAAGCGCCTCGAGCACGATGAAACGTTGCAGAACGAGGCCGAGGCCGGCTCCGGTCGCACCGACCCACGCGAGCGCGATTCGGCCCGCGAGCGCAGCTTGTCGCTGCGAGAGAAGTGCGCACGTCGCGAAGAGGACGATCCACGGCCACGGATGCGCCGCACCCGGACCGAGAGCGATGTACACGCAGAGCATCAACGGGCCGATCGTGCTCGTCGCGGCACCTGCGATCGCGCCCGGCGCGCGCGATCCATCCGCGCGCCGCCACTCGGCGAACGCGTGTTGAAGTCCCGCGAGTCCGAGTGCACAGGCGACGACGATCCACGCGGTGCTCGCCGTGAACTCGGTCGTCCGAGCCGAGCACCAAGTGAAAAGGAGCGCGGTGGAGCCGGCCGCCGCGCCGACGGGGAGCCACGGTGTCTGCTCGCGACGCGCGAGCACGCCGGCTGCCGCACACAAGAGCGCCGCGAGCAGCGCGAGCGCGCCCAGCGGGATCGCAAGGTCGAAATTCGACGCGAAATACAGCACGAATGCGAAAGGCAAGAGCAGTGCGCCGGTCTGCGCCGGGATCCAGCTCTTGCGTTCGCTGCTGCTCTGTGTCGCGGCGAAACTGGCGAACGTCAGGGCGAAGAGCCCCACGATCGAGAGTCCGATCCAGCTCTCGCCGGGATCCATATTCACGAGGACCCACGCGCCCTGGATCAAGGTGGTGCCGACGAGCGCGAGCATTCCGATCGCGGGCCACCGCCGCTTGCCCGCGAGGAAGAGGAAGGCGAGATCGAGCAAGAGGATGTAGCCGAAGAGAGCGAACGGTCGGTCTTGGCCGGTCGAGAGAGCCAGCGGCGTTGCGAAGCCGCCGACGAGGCCGAGCACCGCCACGATCTGCGATCCGTGCTTCCAGGCGACGAAAACACACGCGGCGGTGACGACGCCCATCGCCGCGAAGGCGACGAGCGGCGACACGAATCCGTACAGCATGCTCGCGGCCCAAGCGGCCGCGTACAGGATCACTGCGCCAGCGCCGGTGATCGCGTTGGCCGTGATTTCGTAGCCGCGCCGCCGCATCGGGGACGCACCGAAGAAACACACGATGCCTACGACCGTTGCCGTCTGAACGCGCAGCTTCGGCGTGATCCATCCGCGCTCGATCGAGTACTGGAGGAAGAGGAAGGCTGCGATCGCGAGGAAGATGCCGCCGAGAACTGCGGCGCCGCGCACTCCGAGCCAGCGTTCGAGTTCGAAGGGTTTGGGGACTGGGCGCGGCGCAGGTTCGCGCACGCTCGCTGCTCTCGCACTCGGGATCGGGGGCGGCTCGCGCACGGGCTCGGCCCTTGGAACCGGGGTCGGCGACGGAGCTGGGTGTACTGACGAAACGGTCGGCGCCGGAGTGACCGGACTCGTCGGCGCGTGCGGTGCCGCGCTGACGGGCGTCGACTGCGCGTGGGACGCCGGTTCGACCGACGCGCGCTCGTCCTGTGCCGTGCCGAGCTTCCCGGCGGCGTTCCAAGCCGCGAACACGCGCGGTGCGCCGGACTCGGCGGGCAAAGGTGCCTCGTCTTCACTCTCCCGCTCGAGATCCGCGAGACGGCGTTCGAGTTTCCCGAGCCTCACGAAAGCCAGGAACCCGAACAACGCTCCGATGCCGACGAACGCGAGCACGAATAGTCCGAGGCCTGCGAGGAGCTCCATGTGCGCCGGACGTTACACGCGCTCGCCGCGTTGACGCCACCTCCGAACCGAGTGGGCCGCTCGCACTACGTCGATCCTCTCGGCAGGACGTGGCGATCTCGCGTGGCGGTCGAACGGACCCAGGCAGCCGCACTGCAGTCGACTCTATGTCACGCGGTGCCGGCTCGAACCGCTGGACGTCTTTCGGAGCGCTCGGACGACCTCGCAGGCACTGCAGTCGCCCGAGACGGTCAGCGCACTTCGACAGGCTGCTACAGCGTCCAATCGACGGTCAGCGCGTTGGTGAGATTCGAATCGGCGCCGCACAGACCGCCCACGTTCCGGTACCAGACTTGGTAATGACGCGTCGTCGCGCTCGACACATTGCCGCGCACGGAGACGGCCGCGTTGCCGACATCGGGATAGCGCACGATGCCGCCCGAGGCCGTCTTCATCGCGATACGCAAGACCGTACCGCTCGCGCAGCGCAATCCGTCGGTGAATGGGACGCCGGCGCCGCCGTTCGCCAACGCACTGCCTTGGAAGAAAAGCGCCGGCGATGTCGGCGGGAGTTGCGTCGCGACGAGCACGTGCGAGTCGTTGCCGACGCTCGCTCGACCCACGCCCGTGAGTTCCGCGCCGAGCCCCGTCGAATTGCGACAGCCCGATTCACTCGCGGTGTTCCCGCACGGAGCTCCGGCGGAGCACTCGCACGCGTGCTGCGCTCCGACCGTCAGCGGTTGGAACGTGTCGACATGTGCACTCGGCAGTAATCCCTGAACGATTCCGCCCCCGATCACGAGGATGCGATCCGCGAGCGGGATCGCGGCGACACCGTGTCGCGGGACGGGCATTGGATCCTGCGCGCTCCACGTGTTGGTCACCGGTTCGTAGACCTCGTTGACGGCGTAGAGCTGTGGAATCTCGCCGCCCATCACGAAGAGTCGTCCACCGAGCACCGCGGTTGCCGTCGCGCTGCGCGGAGTCGGCAGCGGCGCGAGCACCGTCCATTGATCGAGTGAAGGGTCGTAGCGCTCGTGCGCTCCGACGGAGTTCCCGTTCCGACCGCCGACGACATGGATGAAGTTGCCCAGCGCGGCGGCCGTCAGATGCTCGCGCGCAGTCGGCATGTCCATCCCTTGGCTCCAAGTGTTCGTGCCCGAGTCGTAGATGAACGTGGTCGATTTCACGACGCCGGCCGCGTCCACACCACCGAAGACGTAGATGCGTTGGCCGA
>CAZKIY010000055.1:13150-18503 GCA_964552875.1 uncultured Planctomycetaceae bacterium | reverse complement strand
AGAAACGCGCCGTGGAAGGCTCGTCGACGCAGACGCTCGATCGCACGTTCGAGGTGGGGAGTCACCGTTCAGGATCCTACTCCAAGCGGGGACGCCGCCCCCACCCATCTCGGGTGCGCGGCGGCGTCGTTCGATTCATTCGACGCTACGCACACTCAACATCTTCCTTTTCAGTCGGGTTCTCGCAGCGTGACTTCGAGTTCGACGCCCGCGGTCACCTGGGCCAACCCCTTCACGTCGCTCGTTCCGATGCGCGCCCATACTTCGTAGCGCCCCGGCAGCAACGGCCCCTTCGGCAAAGCACCTCCATCCCGCGGGGCTCCCCACTCGGAGTGCACGTTCCGACCGTGAGAGTCGTTCACACCATGCTGCACGGTCCAAGGCTCGATCACCGGCGTCCCGTCCTTCCGCACGAAACGCAGGAGGATCTGGCCTCCGGAAACGAGTTGGGCCGCGAACTCCGACATCACTTCGCGCGTCGCCGTCGCGCGGACGGGTTCACGCTGGATTTCCCACTCGGTCCATGCGTGCACACTGACTTCGCCCACCGGGACCCCGATGAGTTGCGCGACTCCGGCCGCGTCGGCCTTCACCGTGTCCCCGTAGCTCCGGTCGGCGCCACCGCACGCTCGCTCCGGTGGCAGGGCGTCCGTTCGAGCCCGTCACGCGCACGGTGAGGCGCGCACCGCGTTCGAGCCTGATTTCGAGATCGGTGCGTGAACCTCCCGCTTCCAACACGACGCCCGACACGGTGCGCGGTGCGAGTTCCGACGCATCACCTCGGCGATCGAAGTGCGGCGGCGGTCCAACCACGATGTCGTAGGTCGCCGGACTCAAAGCCCCGAACACGAACGTGCCGTCGGCCTTGGTCTGGCCGAAAACGTCGGCCGCCGTGCCGTCCACCGGGGGGTGGCGGCATTCAGCCTGAGACATGCCGCGATCTACGGAATAACCCCTCTAGAGCCTCGGCAGGGGCAATCAGCCCTGTAATTCACCAACTTGATTGGCATATTGCAAGGATGATCCCCCGCCGCTCCATGACAACCCTGAGCCACGCGCTCCAGGAGTTGCCGGTCGTGGCCATCCTCGGACCGCGGCAAGTCGGCAAGACGACGTTGGCGCTGGAGATCGCGCGCGCGACCGAAAAGCCGGCGACCTACCTCGATCTCGAACTCGACTCGGATCGCGCGGCGCTCGCCGAACCGGAACTCTTCCTGCGTCGCCAGACAGGTCGATTGACCATCCTCGACGAAGTGCAGCGCGCGCCGGAGTTGTTCCCGGTGTTGCGCGCGCTAGTGGACCAGCGCACGCGCGGCGGAGAACGCGCGGGTCACTTTCTCGTCCTCGGACCCGCGACGCCAGCGCTCCTGCGCCAATCGTCGGAGAGCCTCGCCGGTCGCATCGCGTACCACGAACTCAAGCCGTTCTCGATCCTCGAGCTGGAGGGCGACGGCGCCGACGTCGTCGAGCGCACGTGGCTGCGCGGCGGGTTCCCGTCGAGCTATCTCGCGCGCGACGACGACACGAGCAACGAGTGGCGCGGGCAGTTCCTCTCGACGTACCTCGAGCGCGACTTGCCGCAGATCGGACCGCGTCTCCCGAGCGAACTGGTGCGGCGCACGTGGGCGATGCTCGCGCTGGGCCAAGGCGACATGGTGAACGTCGCACGGATGGCGACGAGCCTCGCACTCTCCGGAACGACGGTGCGACGATACATCGACGTGCTGACCGACTTGTTCCTGCTGCGCCAACTCGAGCCGTGGTCGGGCAACAGCACGAAGCGCTTGGTGAAGTCGCCGAAGGTGTACGTGCGTGACTCGGGCCTTCTCCATCGGCTCGTCGGCATCGCGGACATGGACACGTTGCTGCGCCATCCGATCCTCGGCCGTTCGTGGGAGGGTTTCGCGATCGAGCAGATCCTCGCGCACGCGAACCGCGACTGGCGCGCGAGCTACTACCGCACCGCCGCCGGCGCGGAGATCGACCTAGTGCTCGAAGCCCTGCCGGATCGCGTGATCGCGATCGAGATCAAGCGCACGTTCACGCCGCGCCCCGAGCGTGGATTCCTGTCGGGATGCGAGGAGATCGGCGCGACCGAACGTTGGTACGTGATGCCCGACGGGATCGAGCATCCGATTGGTCATTCGACCGAAGCGATCGGGTTGTTCGATCTCGTGAGTCGCCTCGCTGCGCCGAACGATGTCGCTCGTCCCGGACCTGAACCTTGACCCTGACTTGCACTCGATCCACGCCACGACGGTTGGTCGATCGAGAAGATCATCTTGCATGAGCCGAGCGAATAGCGATCTACCGACTACGCGTTCCGTGTTCATGGACTCGAGCCTCCAGCAGCCTCGCAATAGCTGGAGGAAAGCGTTCACACGCTCACGCCATCCATACCAGGGATAGAAGTCAGGAACCTAGTCCGCGACCACCATGTCGCGCGGCACGCCGAACTGCGCCACGCGCGCGCGCAGGTTCTGCCAGCGCTTCGCGACCGTGTCCTTCTGCAGACCCATGCGCTCGGCCGCCTCCGAGTACGACAAGCCCTCGAGCCCGCAGTGCACGAACAGTTGGCGCTCTTCTTCCGCGAGCGCCGCGACCCACTCGAGCAACTTGTGGATCGAGTCGTCGCGCGCGACGCGTTGGCTGATCGCGCTCGCGGGATCCGGGATGTTCGCGAGCTGGAATGCGCGCGTCGAAGGGCCCGCTTCACCGCGTCCGCCGCGTTGGATCTTGCGGAAACCCTCGAGCATCACGTTCTTGCCGATGCGAAAGATCCACATGCGAAAGCTCGACTGCGCGGGATCGAAGCTCGGGAAAGCTTTCCACGCACGGCTCCAGACCTCTTGCACGACGTCCTCGGGGTCCAGGGCGCCCCGCATCGCGGGACGGATCCGGATCGAGGCCCAGGCGTAGAGCGCGGGTGCGATGCGCTCGTAGAGCTCGCTGAAACGCGCGGGATCGCCGGACCGCGCCTCGCGGACCAAGCGTTCCGTGTCGGGCGAATCGCCCGTGGTTTCCGCATCACCGAACGCCATGAAGTTCCGCGATGCTAGCAGCGCGCGCCGCAGGCAGCGACAATCGCCCGAGCATGGCCCAGAGCGACGACCCGCACGCCGCGGATGTCTTCGATTTCGTCGACGCTTACGCGGCGGCGCAGGAGAAGGGCGAGGACCCTCCGCTGGCGCATTGGCTCGCGCGTTTCCCCGCGAGCCAGGCCGCGATCGCGAACGAATGGCTAGCGATGCGTCGCACGGATCCCAGCCCGAGTTCGGGTGGAGCGCGTTCCGCGCCGATCGTCGGTCCGGACCGCATCGGCCCGTACCGATTGATCCGCGAGCTCGGTCGTGGCGGTCAAGGCACCGTCTTCTTGGCCGAGGACACGCGCATCCTGCGTCGTGTCGCGTTGAAGGTGCTGGCGTCGCGCTTCGACACGATCCGCGATGACAAGTTGCGCCGTTTCCGACGCGAGGCCGAGATCATCGCGCGGCTGGAGCATCCGAGTCTGTGCACGGTCTACGAGGCGGATCTGGAGGGCGAGCAACCGTACCTCGCCATGCGCTTCGTCGAAGGACGCACGCTCGCGGAGGTGTTGACCGACGCCCGTAAATCCGAGGAGGGATCTGGGCGCGTGCAACTCGACGTGGGCGACGAGACAACGCCGCGTGCGGTCGAAGCACGTTTCCCTCCGACCTCGAAGCTCGAGCTCGACCAAGTCCTGTACTTTTTCGAGCGTTCCGCGCGCGCGCTGCACGCCGCGCACGAAGCCGGCGTCGTGCACCGCGACGTGAAGCCCGGCAACGTCATCGTCTCGGCCGACGGCAAGCCCGTGATTCTCGACTTCGGTCTCGCGCGGGACGAGCAGGAGACCGATGCGTCGCAGATCACGGAGTCGGGCGAGATCTACGGCACGCCGGCGTACATGTCTCCCGAGCAGCTCGAGCTCGCGAGCGATCAACTCGATCGACGCACGGACGTCTACTCGCTCGGCGTCGCGCTGTACGAATCGCTGACGCTGCGCCGGCCGTTCGAGCAGGCGGCCCGACCGGCGCTCTACGTCGCGATCCAATCCGAGGCACCGCCGGACGTGCGCTCGTTCAACGCGTCGCTGCCGGAGGACGTCGCGGTCGTGCTCGAGACCGCTCTGGAGAAGGATCGCACGCGCCGCTACGCGACGGCACTCGACTTGGCCGAGGATTTGAGGCGTATTCGACAGTACGAGCCGATCCGCGCGCGTCCCGCCGGAGTGGGTGTGCGCTTCTCGCGTTGGGTGCGACGGCATCCGGCGTTGGCCGCGGCGACGATCGGCACGATCGTGTCGCTCTCGGCGGGCCTCGCGGTCGCCTTGAACTTGCTCGCAGCGGAAAGACGGGCGGTCAGCGAGAAGGACGTTGCGCTCGGGGAGAAGGACGCGGCGCTCTCCGTCGCGTTGGGCAAACACCTGGCGCAGCGCAGCATCGCACTCGTGTCCGAGGACGCGAGCGCGGCGCTTGCCGTGGGAATCCTCGCGGCCGAGCGCGCGCCCGGTTATCAGACGATGTCGGCGCTGTATCCCGCTCTCGAGGGCTGCTGGCTCGAGCGCGTGCTCGCCGGCGACGACAGCAGCCAACTGACGACGGCGCTGGCCGTCGATCCGGTCGGGAACCATGTCGTTGTCGCTTTCTCCGACGGGGTTGCACTGGTTTGGGAACTCGCGACGGGTCGGCGCGTCGCGCGCATCGCGCCCGCTCACGGCAACGTCGACGTCCTCGATCTCGATGCCGCAGGGCAGCACGCCGCGATGGCCTGGGCCGATGGAACGATCACGATCGCGCGCCTCGCCGATGGGGTGATCCTGGGCCAGATCACCACCGGGCAGCGCATGACGAGGCTTGCGTTCTCGCGCGATGGTACGCACTTGCTCGCGCGCGCTGCCACGGGTGCGGTGCGTGTGATCGACGTGTCGAACCGCACTGTGGTCGCCGAGCGCGCGACCCCGCATCTCGATGCGCGCTGGCTCCACGACGGCCGAGTCCTTCTTTTCGGTATCACGGGTTTCGCCGTAGTCGACGCGCGCCTCGAAGGGCCGGGCGAGTTCCTCGGTGGTCCCGAAGCCAACTTGGCGGTCGACGTGGCACCCGACGGTTCGCGTTTCACCCGTGCGCTCGACACCGGCGAGATCGAAGTCCGGAACCTCGATTTCGAGGTGCTCACGCGATTCCACGCTTCGACCGAGCCGATTCGGAACCTCGCGATCGCACCGCATTCCGGTCGACTCGCATGGAGCGCGGACACGGGGACGGCCGCGACGCTCTCGATATGCGAGATCGGCGGTTCGCCGATCCGCGCGGCGATCTCGCGCAGCGCCAAC
>CAZKIY010000055.1:2589-13050 GCA_964552875.1 uncultured Planctomycetaceae bacterium | reverse complement strand
GATATGCGAGATCGGCGGTTCGCCGATCCGCGCGGCGATCTCGCGCAGCGCCAACCCTGCGCGGCTCGAGTGGAGCCCGGACGGCGAACGCGTCGCAGTGGTCACCGGCGACACGATCGTGAGAGTGTTCGACGGGAGATCCGGTGAACAACTGCACGGGTTCCCGCTCCGCAATCGCCAGCTCGACGCCGCTTGGACGCCCGACGGATCGCGGCTCGTCACGGCCGTGAGCGGCTTCGTTTACGTCTGGTTCGCACGAGAACGGCCGGATTCGTTCGACCTCGGCCAACACGTGGGAGGCGTGCATCAACTGCGCATCGCGGGCGACGGGGATCGCGTGCTGGCCGCTTCGGATGACGGAACGGCGAGCATCGCGTCGATCTCGAAGATGCGAGTGATCCATCGACTCGGCCCCGTGCACCCGCGCATGAACACGCTCATCGATGCACGATTTGCGGCCGAGGATGCCTTCGCGATCACTGCGACGGAGGATGGGCTCGTCCACGTGTTCGACGGCGCAACGGGGTTCCACCTCGGTTCGACGCGATTCGAGACCGGGATCCGCTCGATCGCCACGCACGCCGCGACGAAGCGCGTCGTCGTGGTGAGCCCGACCGGCGACGCCTACTCCTGGAGCCTCGACGCACCGCGATCCGCGGCCGAGAGAATCCCGGCCTCGAGCGACGGTGCGCGAACGACATGCGCGGCCTACCTCAGGGACGGCGCTTCGATCGCTCTGGGATCCTCGGACGGACGCGTCGAGGTCCGCGACGCGCGCACGTTGACGACGTTGCATTCGATGCACTTCACGACGAGCGAGGCCCGTGGTTCCGAGATCGTCGCGCTGGCGGTCTCGCCGCGCGGCAACGAGCTGGCGGCCGGTTGCGCGGACCGTCGGTTGCGGTTCTGGGTACCGACGGAGTCGGTTGAGTCACGCGCGAACGTCTTCGTCTTCTACTTCGGCGCGCTCGATTGGGATTCGAACGCTGTGCGAATCCTCGCGCGTGGACAACAGCCGGGGACGAAGTCGGTGCTCGTCGTCGACGCCGCGACCGGCGAGAAAGTGAGTTCGAAGAACTTCCACCGCGGCAAGATTTCGTGCGCGGCGTTCTCCGAGGACGGCGCGCTCGCTCTGACGGGTGCTTCCGATGGCAGCGTCTTCGTGTGGAGCACGCGCGACGGCTCGCCTCTCGTGCAACGCACCGACCTCGGTTCGGGCGTCCGCAGTGCGATCTTCGTGCGTCGATCTTCGGGAACTTCGGTGGTCGCCGGGCTCGAGGACGGTCGAATTCGCGTGTTCCCGCTCGATCCCCTCGCGGCCGCGCGCGCGCGCCGACCGCGCGAATTGGCCGAGTGGGAAGTGAACCGCGAACGCGCGTTGGCGGCCCCTTTGCCGTTCGACTGACGATTTCTTCGAGATTCCTTTCCACGCTCCGCAGGCTCGATTCCCGTGTGCAGATGCGCCTCACGAGCACTGAACGACCTTCGGATTCGGCATGGAACACGGCCGCGTCTCGAATCGTCCTCCTCCTGACCGCGCCCTGAATTGCCGCCCTTTCCGATGCCGAGTACCCTTCGAAGGAGAGGTTGCTGGAGCGCGCTCTCCCAGCCGACCATCGCCATGACGCACACCATCCCCCCGTTCCGTCAGCGCGCGTTCGTGCTCGTGTCGGTTTTCGCCGCCGTCGGCGTCGTCCCCGCCGCCGCGCAACAACGCCCAGTCCTTTTCTCCGTGGATTACCACGGTCCGACGAAATCGCGCCCTGACTCGGGTGCGGGGGTCGCGATCAGCGAAGGTGACGTGCTGCGTCGCGCGAACAACGCCGGCCCCTTCGACGTCACGGCCGCGCCGTTCACGACGATCACGGGCGGCGGCATCGGACTCTCGCTCTACACGACGTGCGTGAGCACGACCTCGGGGCAATCCTGTGGCGTCGAGGTCGATGCGATCTCGTACGGCAACGAGGATCGGTATCCGGCCCCGATCGTCGGCGTGCTGCGTCCGCGCCTCTACTTCTCGGTCGATCGTTTCGCTCAAGGCTCACCGACCACGGTCGGCAGCCCGAGCGTTCGGACCGAAGCGCTCGCGCGTGATGCGGCAAGCGATGTGTTCACGCACCTCCTCGATCTCGTGCCGCTGCAGAGTCCGACCCTCGCGGTCCCCTCGAACCGCTTGGTCCTCGACGGCAATGGTCGGGTCAGCACGACCGGTGGTCTCGCACCGGGTCTCGGTCTGTTCGAGCCGCATTCGTTCCCGCCGAATCCGGGAGCCGACATGGGCGACAACCTGGACGCGTTGAACATGGGGCCGGTGCCGCCGGCCGGCGTCGGTTCGATCTTCTACTCGCTGGACGGGAACCTCTCGGATCCGAACGGCATCCCCAACACGAACTCGGCACAACTGAACGGATTCTCGCCGGCCGCCGTGTTGCGCAAGGTCCTGTCGGGCGGTTCACCGACCGTCTACGCGAACGCTTCTCAGCTCGGGCTGCACCCGATCCTCGACGATCTCGACGCGCTGATCCTCGCGGAGAACGGCGATGGGATCTTCCAACCGTCGCAGTCGCCGTACGACTGGGTGGGATCACTTCAGGGCGGCACCGACATGCTGCTCTACTCGGTGCGCCGAGGCTCGCAGATCATCGGCCAGCCGGACTCGATCCATGGGCTCCCGATCGAGCCGGGCGACGTGCTCACGCCGCCGATCGCAGGCGGCAACGGTCGTCCGGGAATCTTCATCGCCGCCGAAGCGCTGGGCCTCCAGACGCAGCGCACGAACGGGTCGCGCGACGACCTCGACGCGGTGGCGTCCGAGTACGACCCGTACTTCGACTGCAACGGGAACGGCGTCGAAGACTCGGTCGACATCGGTGCTGGGACTTCGAACGACTCCAACAACAACGGGATCCCCGACGAGTGCGAGCAGGTGTACGGCCGCTATTGCACGTGCGCGGCGGGCCTCGGGCCCTGTGGCAACGATTCGCCGAGCACCGGTTGCCTGAACTCGCTCGGAATCGGCGCAACGCTCGATGGAGCGGGCACGACGAGCATCGCCACGGACGACATGACGATGATCGCTGCCAGCATGCCGCCGGGCACATCGACCCTGTTCTTCGCCGGCCCGAACCAGACTCAAACCGCGTTCGGGGACGGGTTGCGCTGTGTCGCGTCGCCGACCTATCGCATCGAGATCAAGATCGCGAACGGCGTGGGTTCCGCGACCTACGGACCTGGAATCGCGACCGACTTGTGCACGACGTACGCGCAGTGCATGACGTCCGGCCAGACGTTCAACTTCCAGATCTGGTACCGCAACGCCGCGAGCTTCTGCACTCCATCGACGTTCAACCTCACGAACGGCTTGTCGGTGACCTACACTCCGTAGATCTCCGGGCCATCCGCGCCCGCAGCGGATGAGCGAACGATGTCAGAACGAGAAGTCGGCGGATCGAGCCGGCGCGGGAAAACGCGCGAGGCGTCGGGCTGAACCGGCGGAAGGGGGGCTCGTACCCGGTCCTTACGCTCTCGAGCAGAACCCCAAAGGCCGCGCCGGCATCAAGAAGTCGCGTGTCGGCCCGTGGCGTGCCGGTGTCCTGATCGTCGTGCACCTGCTGATCGCGGGACACTTCCTTCACTGGTGGAGCACGGGCGAGACCATGACGCCGCTCGAGCCATCGGAGTCGATGGAGTTCAGCACGAAAGGCATCGTCAACGCCGGCTTCGTGCTGTTCGTGATCGGGATCGCATCCACCGCCATCCTGGGTCGCTGGTTCTGCGGCTGGGGTTGCCACATCGTGGCTCTCCAGGATCTTTGCCGTTGGATGCTGGGCAAGCTCGGACTCGTGCCGCGCCTCGTCGATCTCGGGCCGCTGCGCGTCGTGCCGTGGCTCGCGTTCGTCTACATGTTCCTCGCGCCGCTGCTCGATCGAGCGCTGGCCCGGATGCCGCTCGGCGCGACGGGCACGCACTTCACGACGAACGATTTGTGGCGCACGTTCCCGAAGACCTGGGTCGAGGCGATCGCGACGCTCCTCGTGGTCGGGTTCGTCATCGTCTGGCTGCTCGGATCCAAGGGCTTCTGCACGTACGGTTGCCCGTACGGCGGGATCTTCGGCGTCGCGGACCAGCTCGCGCCGATGCGGATCCGCGTGACCGATGCCTGCGAAGGTTGCGGTCACTGCACCGCGGTCTGCACTTCGAACGTGAACGTCGCGCGTGAGGTGCGTGATTTCGGGATGGTCGTCGATCCCGGATGCATGAAGTGCCTCGACTGCGTCAGCGTGTGCCCGAAGGAAGCGCTGTACTTCGGTTTCGGAAAGCCGGCGCTGCTCGCGAAGTCGCCGGCCAAGGCTCCGTCCGCGAAGTTCGACTGGGGAAGACTCGCGTTGGGCGCCGTGTTCTCGTACGGGGCGCTCGCCGTCTTCTTGTGGCACGACGACGTCATCGATTTGCGCTTCACGGCACTGACCTGGGCACTCGCGTTCGCCGTGATCTTGGTGTTTCGCGGCCGTTCTCGGCCGAAAGCGGAGCACACCTTCCCGGAGGAGGTGCTCATGTCGGCACTGTTCCTCGGCTCGATGGCAGCGTTCCGCGGGCTGCACGATTCCATACCGTTCCTGTTCGCGCTGGGCGTCTCAGCGATCGGCGCGTGGTGGGGTGTCCAGCTCGTGCGCATGGCGTTCGCGCCGGACGTTCGACTTCAGCGGACGCCGCTCAAGCGCGCGGGCCGTTGGACGCTCGCTGGCGGAGTCTTCGCGGTCGCGACCCTGCCGGTCGGCTGGATGGGTGTGAGCGGCGTGCTCGAGCAGCGCGAGGAGCGCGCGGCACGTACGGCGGCTCGGGAAGAGACGCACGCGCGCCGTCAGCTCGCGATCAGCGAGTACAACCGTGGCGTCGAAGCCGCGCAGTCCGGCCGCGTCGAGGACGCGATCGCGGCGTTCCGCAGCGCGCTCGATGCCGACGACGGCTTCCAAGCGGCGCGCGAGAACTTGGCCGGCGCACTGTGCATGACGGGAAGACTCGCGGAAGGCCTCGCGGAGTTCGACATCGCCCTCGCACGGAATCCGACGGATGTCGACACGCTGTCCCTTTCCGCTCAGGCGCTAGCTGGATTGAAGCGCTTCGGCGAAGCGCGCGATCGCGTGATGCGTGCAGTGGACCTCGCGCCCGACCGCACCGACTTGTGGCGACTGTTGGCTGATCTCCAGGATGCGAACGGCGACGCGGGAAGCGCGGCGGCGAGTCGGGAACGCGCGAGCGCGATCGAGCGCGGCACTGGGCGGCCGTGAAGGAATCGAGCGTGCGGCCTTCCACGAGTCCGCTGCGCCGCTCGCCACTCGGGGGCCCGTGACTCTTCACGCACACTCTGCCGCGAGGATCGGGCTCCGGATCAGTGCCAGTCCCACGTGCGCTTCACGCGCCACGTGCCGGTCGCTTCGATCTCAGTCGCGTTCTTCTGGTCACCTGCGGCACCGAGTCGACGCTCTTCGCCATGAACCTCGAAGGTGATCGGGCGGCCGTTCCGCGGATCGGCGATGAGCGTCCCCCGCAAGTCGGCGTCACGAACGAGCCCGCCCACGGGCGCTTCGTGCACCACGATACGTGCTTCGAAGCGCGCGCGAGAGCGGCCTTCCGGCGTGCGCTCGATCCCGGTGAACGTGAACGTCGCTGCATACTCGGCGCTCTCGTCGCCGGCGAGCAGTTCGCGCGCGACGACCGGGTCGAACACGAAGCTCTCCCCTTTCACGCGCGACTCCGCGCCGATCGCGCGTGCGATGTCATCACCCGGCAGCGGCACCGCGCCGCCTTCGATGGATTCGGCATCGAGCACGAGGCGAGCGAGGCTCGGCGCGGCCGGTGAACCTCCGGGAAGCAGGACAGCCGCGTCCTCGCCCTGCTGTGCAATCTCGAAATTGCGACCCGCGAACGGACTTCTGTCCGTCGTGTACGTCGGCGCGCCGAGCTCCACCTCGTCGCCGTTCGGCGTCGGATCCTGGTCGAGCCGTTTGTCGTAGGCCTCGCCGTAGCGAACGAGGAGCTTCTGCGGCACGCCCGCATTGCAGTGCAGGACCTCGATCGCGCGATCGATGCGACGCTCGTCGTGTGTCGCGTACTCCGGCATCGGTGCACCGTTCGAGGTCGTTCGAATCGTCGAGCGCCGCTCGGAGAACCACGACGTGCGAACGACCGTCGACGGGGCGCAGGGCGCGAGTTCCACCTGCATGCGTTCGTCCGCAAGGGTCGGAGCGGTGCTATCGGAAGCGGACAGAGCCACGAGAAGCAGCGACGTGATCATCGTTTCGCGATCGACGCCGCACGCGCCCCTCCTTGAGACTCTGTGAGCACGCGCAGAACTCGAACGCGCGGATCGGAAGTCCTTTCCTGTCCACGGCGAACGCGATGGGGGTGAGCGGGTCGTTCAGAGCAGCCGGCGGACTCCCTTCCTCGCGAGGCCGCTTCGGTCTGTGGCCTCAGAGTGTGAAGAAATCACACACTCTCGCGACGCGAAGCGTCGCCACATGAATCTGACAGCCCGTAAACTCGATTTCTTCACGGGCTCTCAGAGCCTGTGAAGAATTCACGGGCGACGCGCGGCGGAGCGGCGCAGAGGGTGTCGGGGAGCGTGTAGGCTCGATCCCTTCACACGCTCTCAGCGATCTTCGGGCGGGAAGTCGAGGATCTCGAACGGCAGGTAGTCGAGTATCTCCCAGCGTACGATCGGCGTGAGCACGACCTCTTCGTCGACGGTGTGGCGCCACACGACGCTGCGCACGACGCGGACGAGCGCGTCTCCCGCACTCTCTTCCTTCTTGCGCAGCTCCGACGGGGTCAGCGCGGAATCCATGTCGCCTTGCGCCGACGTCGACTTGCGCGCGACGACGTAGATCGAGAAGACGTTGCTCGACGTCGTCAGCAATTGATTGAGCCGGTTCTGCTGCTCGGTTGGGAGGTCCTTGAAGCCCTCGACCTCACCCAGTTCGCCGATCGAATCGAAGATGCGACGCTCGAACTTCTCCTGACCGTACTCGTCGAGCTCGGGCTCCTCGTCCTTCGTGGCGTCGGTCTCCTCTTTCGCCTCGCCTTCCTTCTGCTCCTCCTCGAGGTTCCGGTACTCGAGCACCCTGTCGAAGAAGCGCGGTGGGACCTCACGGTCGTCGAAGAGCGATTTCAGCACCGCAGCCGGTGCCGTGTTCACGTTGACGGCATACCCGCCCGAGTCCGACGTCTCGCCGGAACCACCGGTGGCTCCGGCGCCGCCTGCAGATCCTGCACCCTCGGTACCCGGGGTTGTTCCGCCGGTCCCCGTGGCGCCCGTGCCGCCGCTTCCCTGCGCGTTCTGGCCGCTTTTTCCTGCGGTATTCGTACCGCTGGTGCCCGTCGAGCCTCCCTTCGTGCCCGATTTCGAACCCGCGCTGTTCGTGTTCGCCGCGCCCGAACCACTCGAGCCCGACTTCCCGCTCTGCGGCAAGTCGCTGGCGAGTCCGAGTGAGGACCACACCGTGAGGAACGACGCAATCGAGTGCACGATCTCGCCATCACGGTCGCGCAAGTCGCGGAAATGGTGCTCGGCGAACGGCTCCAACGCCGCGAACTCCTCGAGCGTCGTCGGCAGTCCTTGATCTCCGTCTTCGTCGTCGGTCAGTAGCTTCGGTCGCGGAATTCGCGAGTCCTTGCGGCGCTGCATGTGCTCGAGCATGACCTTCGCCATGTCCTCGGCCACGCGCGGATCGATGTCGAACTCGCGACTCCCCTCGCGGCACATGTCGAGAATTCGGACGACGCGATCGTAGGCGGCTTGTGCCTCTTTCTCGTCCTCCGCCAGGAGGTTCAGAACGTTGTACTTGCTGTCTTCGTCCACCACGAAGATCCGCAGTTGAATGTCGTTGATCGTGGTGCGTTGCGGTTCGTGCCAGTCGTCGCGTTGCGAGTCCACGGCCTCCGATTCGCCACCGGGCGCGGCGGCTCCGCCGCTTGCTCCTCCCGGCCCAGCACCACCTGTCGGAGCACCGGGAGCGGCGCCGCCGGCCGCACCCTCTTCCCCCGTGGACTCGCCGTCCGTTTTCAGCGTCTCCCCGACGTTCAGCAACGCGGACTCGACGGCCAGGTCCATGACGGAGATCGTCAAATCGTTCCGCGCGATCCGCGCATCCGTGCTGGTCGTGACGCTGATCTGGATCGTGATCGCGATCAGAACGACGAGGAGGAGCAGCGCGAGGAGCAGCGCCACGCCGCGGCGGGCCGCGGGAACCACTCGGTACTCATGAGAAAAGGTGCGCACAGTGAGCCGATCCTACCCTTCGGCTCCGACGCCCGGGGCCGGATGCTCTTCCCGGCTGATCCTCTCAATCGCTGAAGTCGCGGTTCAAGTCGCTGCCCTGGAGGATGCGCGGGCGGATGAAGAACAGCACGTTCGTCTGTTCCTTGCGCTTGAAGGTCGACTTGAAGAGGTAGCCGAGGATCGGGATGTCCCCGAGGAACGGCACCTTGTTCTCGCTGTCGACGAGGCGCTCGCTGATCAATCCGCCCAGGATGACGGCCTGTCCCGGCTCGAGGTAGACGACCGTCTTCGCCGCGCGACGGCTGATGATCGGGTTACTGATGGCCTGTCCGTTCTGCAACACGAACGACACCGAACTGCCGCTCTGCGCCGAGGCCTCGATGTCGATGTTCAACGCGACCGTTCGCGTGCCCACGACGCGCGGCACGACGAAGAGCTTGATGCCGACTTCCTCGTAGGTGAGCGCCGCCTGCGCTTGACCCGCCGCGTTGATCTGGTTGACGTTGTAATTCGGCAGCTTGAGCGTGTTCACGATCTCCGCTCGGCCGCCTTCGCGCACGGCGATCTTCGGCCGTGAGATGATCGAGACGTTCTCCAACGTGGCCAGCGCCTGGAGCGCCATGTTGAAGGCCAGACCGTCCTGCACGCCGCCGAGCGTCAAGAGCGAGTTGGAAGCCGTCGCCGACGCTTGATTCGGCAGCGTATACGAGAGCGACTTCACGAACGTGTGATCCGGGAAGCCGAAGATCGGAGTGGTCGCGTCGATGGGCTTGATCCCGAGGTCGAGCGTGTCGTTCGTCGTGACTTCGACGATCTTGGCCTCGATCTCGATCTGCGGAACGCCCGCGGCGAAGATCTCGATGAAGCCCTGGACTTCGCGCAGTTGTTCGAAGCTCGCAGTGACGACGAGCCAGTCGGCCACGTTCACCGTGTTGCCGTCGGTCGGCACCGGCGCGCGTAGGTCGGCGAACAGTTCCTGGTCCCACTTCTCGAGCAGATCGATCCGGACAGTGCCCGGCGTCTGAGGACCGTTTTTCGGGTCGTACAGCGGGAAGTTGCCGAATTGATCGAGGAGCTTCTTCATCTGCGGGCCGAGGCCGACGCGCAGCGGGAAGGGCTTCGAAATCAGGCCCTGGCCCTCGTAGACGACGATCCGCTTCCCGAAAACGAGATACGGATTCTCGGGCGGGAGCTCAGGGACAACCGGCTTCGGCGCTGCGTCCCCGTCCTTCTTCTCCTTCAGCGCGTCCTCGATCGCGCGCGCCGACTGATCGAACGTCGGGGCTTCCGGATTCGGATCGGCGAAGTCCGAGGAATTCTCGGGCATGGCCTCGACGGGACGCAACGCGCCCTTCTGGATCAGCTCGCGAACGTCCTCGATCGTGAGTTCGGCGGACTTCGATCTTGGAGCGGACTCCGCCGAACCCGTGCTTTCCCGCTCTTCGTCCGTTGGCGGAGACTGGCAGGCGACGAATGCGCTGAGCACGACGGCGAGTACGGCCCAGGCAGCGTCCGTCGCGCGCCGGCGTAGAACAACCGGAAGCGCCCTCACTCGGGGCCCCTCACGCGACGCAGCTCACAGGAGCGCTTTGATTTGATCCGTGATGTCCGGAATCGCGCGCGCGTCCGTGTGGCGGATCGTCTTCCACACACTGCAGTGCCCCTTCTGGGAGCGGATCGATTCGGTCTTCTCGCGGATGCGATCCACCGCGCGTTGGCGCAGTTGGATGCCCTCGGACGAGTTCGCGTCGATCTTCTCGTCGCGGATCTTCTTGTACTCGGCCGTCGCCTTGTAGAGCGCGTCGTAGTCGACCTTCGCCGGACTGCTGAGCATTTTGGGATCGTCGAGACCGCAGATGCTGTCGGCTCGGTCGCAGATCCAGCCCGTCGTCATCGGCCACGCCGCACTCGATTCCACACCAGCGACGCTCGCGTTCGAGGCGCTCGTGAGGCCACCGAGCGCGAGGCTCGCCACCAGGATGGGCGCGAGGCTCGCCACCAGGGTAAGCGCCAGGCTCGCCCCCCGAATGGGTGCCATACTCGCCCGAAGAATGGTCGCCACCAGGAGGCGCGTGTCGATGCGGGTCTTCATGGTGGCGTCAGGATGCGTCGTGCGGGCGCGACGCGGTGCGAGTCGGCGGCGATGAGATGAAGTGTGGGCGGAGCGGAGCGGGCCCCGGATG
>CAZKIY010000055.1:0-2489 GCA_964552875.1 uncultured Planctomycetaceae bacterium | reverse complement strand
TGCGAGTCGGCGGCGATGAGATGAAGTGTGGGCGGAGCGGAGCGGGCCCCGGATGTCGCCCCAGGCAGACGTCGGGACGGGCTCGATCTCCGATCCGGGTATACCAAACCACCCAACGGCGCGAAGGGCCCTTCTACCGTAAGTTTCGGGAGAAGAGACGCAGGGGTCGCGGAACGGTCGAGAGGAGCATCGAGATTCCGGCCGCGCGACTGAAGCGCCAATTCCCTGCGGAGCCCGAAGGGTCTCGACCGTGGCTCCCCGCGAAACGGAACTCCCCCCGTCCCCGCTGAGCAGCGGTGACGGAGGGAGCTCCGAGTGCGTTCGCCGAACCGACTCCGAACGAGGTGGTTCGACGAGCGCCGGTCAGGTCTGTTCCTGCGGGGCCATCGCGTCCATGGCCGCCTTCGCGGAGAGCTTGATCTTGCCGCGATCATCCACGTGGATGATGACGACCTCGATCTGGTCCCCCATGTTGACGACGTCGGTCACGCGCTCGACGTAGCCGTCCTTCAGCTCGGACACGTGGCACAGGCCTTCGACGCCCGGGAGGATCTCGATGAATGCCCCGAAGTCGCGGATGCTCTTCACGGTGCCCGTGTAGCGCGTGCCGATCTTCGGCGTCTCGCACATCGCGAGGATCGCTTGCGCGCAGGCCTTGACGAGCTTCGAGTCGTTGCCGAACACCTGCACGTGACCCTGGTCGTCGACGATGGAGATCTTGACCTTGAAGTCGGTCTGCATCGCCTTGATGTTCTTGCCACCGGGCCCGATGAGGAACCCGATCTTGTCGCCGGGGATCTGCAGCGCTTCCATGCGCGGCGCGAACTCGGAGATGTCGCTCTTCGGACGCGGCACGGCCTCGAGCATCTTCCGCAGGATGAACTTGCGACCGGCGAGCGCCTGACCGAGAGCCTGCTGCAAGAGCTCGCGCGAGACGGACTTGATCTTGATGTCCATCTGGAGCGCGGTGATCCCGAGCCCCGAACCGGCGACCTTGAAGTCCATGTCGCCGTGGTGGTCCTCGGAACCGAGGATGTCCGACAGGATCACGTTGCGCGTGCCGTCGCTGACGAGGCCCATCGCAATGCCCGCGACCGGCTGCGTGATCGGCACGCCGGCGAGCATCATCGAGAGGCAACCCCCGCACACGCTGGCCATGGAGCTGGAGCCGTTCGACTCGGTGATGTCCGACACGATGCGAACCGTGTACGGGAAGCGGAGTTTCGGCGGCAGAACGGACGCGAGTGCGCGCTCGGCCAACATGCCGTGACCGATCTCGCGACGACCGGGACCGCCGAGGCGGCGCGTCTCGCCCACCGAGTAGGGCGGGAAGTTGTAGTGCAGGTAGAAGTTCTTGCGGTACTCGTCGTCGATGCCGTCGATGATCTGTTCGTCGTCCGGCGTGCCGAGCGTGACCGACACGATGGCCTGGGTCTCGCCGCGCGTGAAGAGCGTCGAGCCGTGCTGGCGCGGGATGAAGTTCGGGACGATGTCGATGTCGCGGATCTGATCGAGCTCGCGGCCGTCGAGGCGGCGACCCGACAGGATCATTTCGCGTTCGCGCTCGTGGACGAGCTCGCTCCACTCGGCCTTCGCGGCCTTCGTCCGAATTCCCTTCTGCTTGTCGTCCGAGATGCCGGCCGTGGCGCGCTCGACGCACTCGGCGCGGAGCTTGTCGACCGCCTCGGCGCGGTCGTGCTTGCCGGGCGTGAAGATGACGGCGTCGAGTTGCGACGCGTATCCGTGGACCAACGCGACGAGGTCCTTGTCCTTCGTCGGCGGAGTCCAGGACATGGCCGGCTTGCCGGCTTTGGCGGCGAGTTCGTCGATCGCGCGACAGATCTCGCCGATCACGCGCTGAGCCATCTCGAGCGCGTCGACCATCTCGGCCTCGGTGAGCTCCTTGGCGCCCGCCTCGACCATGCAGATGCCGTCCTTGTGACCGGCGACGACGAGGTCGAGCCGCGATTCCTCGCGACGACGATCGTCGGGCGGGAACGCGACGAGTTGACCGTCGAGGTGTCCGATGCGCACGGCGCCGAGCGTCGCGTCGAACGGCGCGCCCGAGATGCGCACCGCGGCGAAGCTCGCGATCATCGCGCCGATGTCGGCGTTCATCACGCCGTCGTACGACAGCGCGTGGCTCATGACCTGGACTTCGTTCTTGTAGCCCTCGGGGAACATCGGCCGGATCGACCGGTCGATGAGGCGCATCGTGAGAATTTCTTTGGTCGTGGGACGACCTTCGCGCTTGAAGAAGCCGCCCGGGATCTTGCCCGCGGCTTCGGTCTTCTCGCGGTAGTCGACGGTGAGCGGGAAGAAGTCCTGCTCGTCCTTCGCGGGTCCAACGGCGATCGCGGCGAACGTCATCGTGTCGCCGAGCGTGCAGATCACGGCGCCGTGCGCTTGGCGCGCGACTTGGCCGGTCTCGAGGACGAGTCGGTGTCCTCCGACGGTGGCCTCGACGCGGATGGGAGTCGGTTTCATGC
>CAZKIY010000054.1:0-18504 GCA_964552875.1 uncultured Planctomycetaceae bacterium | reverse complement strand
TGCGCGTGCGCGGCTTCACGCAGGACGACGCGCACATCTTCTGCACGCCGGAGCAACTGCACGAGGAGATCGCGGGCGTCGTCGACCTGGTGGACCGCACGCTGAAGACGTTCGGCTTCAGCTACACCGCGTACCTCGCGACGCGGCCGGAGAAGTCGATCGGCGAGGACGACGTGTGGGCGCACGCGACGGAGGCGCTCAAGCAGGCCGCGATCCTGCGCGACCTGCCGCTCGAGCTCGACGAAGGCGGCGGCGCTTTCTACGGCCCGAAGATCGACTTCAAGATCAAGGACGCGCTCGGCCGCGAGTGGCAGAACAGCACGATTCAGTGCGACTTCAACCTGCCGCAGCGATTCGACCTCACCTACACGGACAAGGACGGGACGCTCAAGCGGCCGATCATGGTGCACCGCGCCATCCTCGGTTCGATGGAGCGCTTCGTCGGCGGCCTGATCGAGCACTTCGGCGGACGGTTCCCGCTGTGGTGCGCGCCGGTGCAGGTCGCTCTGGTGCCGATCCGTGAAGAGCACGCCGCGTACTGCAAGCAGCTCGAGGATCGTCTGCAGAACGAGTTGTTCCGCGTGGACGCGAAACTCCATCCGGGTCACATGAACAACAAGATCAAGGAAGCCCAGCACGACAAAGTGCCGTTCATGCTGATCGCGGGCGACCGCGAAGCGGCTGAGGGCACGGTCGCCGTGCGACGTCGCGACACGCGTGAGCAGGTCGTGATGCCGTTCGAGGAGTTCCTCGCGCTCATCGTCGACCTGCGCAAGCGTCGCGCACTCGACCTGGGCGAGACGGTCGAAGCGCGCCTCGTCGGCTGATCAGTCCGGCAGCGTGAAAATGAGCGGCGTTCCGCCACGTGCGGGGCGCCGCTCGATCGTCTTCGAGCCTTCGCGCAAGGAGAGGTCGCCCGGTGTCGGCGCAGCCACGCGGAACGTGCCGTCGACTCCGAGCTCGTGGGTCAGCAGGGCCTCGACGGCCTCGATCGGCCACCCGGGCGGCGTGAAGGCCACGGACATTCGTCGTTCGGTGTCGGGCGGGGGGCTCACGCGCCCCTCCACGAATTCGAGGGGCACGAAGCGGAGTGCGAGCTCGGCCGGCCGCTCGCGCTCGACGACGATGTCGGCCGTGGCAGAGCGCTGCGCACCGTTCGCGATGGCGAATGCGCGCCACCGTCCCGGCGGCACTCGATCGAACTCCACGGGGAACGAGTCGGTACCGATGACATCGACGCGACCGTCGTCACGGACCAGCACGACCAGGACTTCGTTCGCCTGAAGGACATTCCTCGCCGGCAGATCGTGCGCGACGACGTGCAACGTGATGCCGCGGTCGATGACGAGCCGCACGGGGCCGTCACCGGGCTTCCAGGGCTGTTCGTTCGTGTCGCCGTAGCTCTGGTGGATGGCGAAGACGAGCAGGTCTTCGTCGACGGCCATGGCGAGTTCGAATTGGCCGCGCTCGTCGGTTCGCTGTTGCTTCGTCGCAGTCACGGACAGATTGCCGGCATCGGCAGCGCACCACGCCGAAACGAGCGCGCCGGCCACGGGTGAGTCGTCGTCGAAGACGACGCTGCCGTGCAACCGATCCGCTGCAGTGAGTCGGCGCAAGCGCAAGACCACTTCGACAGCGCCGGCTTCGACGCGCACTGAGGATCGCGCCCGAGCGTGGTCGGGTGATCCCGCGACGACGGAGATCGTCCCGGCCGGAACCCACATGTGCGCGCGACCGTCCTCGCCCGTCGAGGCTTCGGCGAAGATCTCGGCCTGGCCGTCCGTCGATCCGATCGCGGCGCAACGCACCACTGCACGTGGTATGGGTGTCGAGTCGTCTTCCTGAACCACGATCCGGAGCATCGCGAGCCCCACGACGACTCGCGCGCCGGAAATGGAAGTCAGTTCCGCTGTCGGCACACGCTGGCTCGCAGGCACGCCGACGCCACCGATGCGCAACGTGAACGTCGCGGGAGCGCGCTCCAACCCGGCGGAGATCTCGAAGCGGCCGTCCTCGGCGAGTTGCTGATCCGCGACGAATCGCTCGACGCCGTGAATTCCCGCGGGGGGAGTCCAAGCGGACACGGAGAGTCCGGCGGGAGACGAGCCCGAAGTCAGCACGATCTCGCCGCGCAGGATGAGTGCCGGCGGGACGCGCAGCACGATTCCGGGCGCGATCACGAGGGCCGTGCGGAGGCGCGTGCGACCGTTGGAGTCCTTCACGGCGACGCCGACCTTGTCGCCGAGCTGCGCCGGGATCTCGTGCGTGGCGAACTCGAACTCGCCGTGCTCGTCCGCGAACATGATGAACGGACGCTGACCGCCCGCGCGCAGCGTGACCTCGGCCTCCGGCATCGGCGCGCCGGTCGCGTCGTCGACGACGCGGATGAGGAGCAGTTCGGGACTCGCGTTCACCTCGTCACTCGACGCATCGATCGACGGCGCAGTTCCCGTATCGCCTGGTGAATCTCCACCGCGTCGGCGGTGCACCGCGTCCGAGAGAAGGGGCTGCTCGATCTCCGCGCGATGCGTCGGAACCGCGATCTCGGCGCTCGAGCTCGCGACGGACACAGGTCCATCCGCCCGAATGCGAATCAGGAAGGCGAGGCCGACTGTGAGCGCCACGAGCACGGCACCGACGAGGAGAGTCCGCTTCACGCCGCGAGCGTACTGCTCGGTTGCTCGTCGTGCTCGACGTCCATGTCACGAGCCTGTTCACCGGCCTCGAGACGAACTCCAGCCTCACCAGTTCTGCACAGACCTGCGAGCGCGCGACCGGTCGTGGCCGTCTACCTCGGCCCGCCAGGGGTCCGGCTCGCGCGCTTACTTCAAATCGAACAACATGAGTTCGCTCGGAGCATTCGCCTTCACGGTGAAGCTCTTCTCGTCCTGGATCGCGAGCCCGTCGCCGACACCGAGTTCGATCTCATTCACGACGGCCGACCCGCTCGCGACGTGCAGCCAGAGCGAGCGCCCGACGGCCGGCTCGTACACGACTTCCTCATTCTTCTCGAGCACCGTGTTCAGGATGCTCGCGTCCGCGCCGATCCGCACGGCACCGTCGCGACCGTCCTTGTCCGCGATCCGACGCCACTTGCCGCGACGATCCCCCAGCGGGATCTGCTTCTCCTCGTACGACGGCTTCGTCCCGGCCTTGTCGGGCAGGATCCACATCTGCAGGAAGTGCACACCTTCATCCTTGGACGGGTTCCATTCGCTGTGCTGGATGCCCGTGCCCGCGCTCATCCGTTGGACGTCGCCCGGACCGATGATGCTCGCGTTCTGAATCGAGTCCTTGTGCTCGAGACGACCCTCGAGGACCCAGGTGACGATCTCCATGTCGCGGTGGCCGTGCGTTCCGAAACCACTGCCGCGCTTCACGCGGTCGTCGTTCAGGACGCGCAGCGTGCGAAAACCCATGTGCCGAGCGTCGTGGTACTCGCCGAACGAAAACGTGTGTCGGCTGTCGAGCCAATCGATCGAAGTGTGCCCGCGTTCCGAGGACTTTCGGGTGGTGATCATGCGAGGATCTTGGGCTCCCTCGCCGTGCGCGCCAAGAAGGCACCGCGCGGTCCCTCTCCAACCCCCCGGTGACCATGGAACGCGTACCCGAATGTCCGATCCACGAAGTCCAACGCCGGATCGGCGGCAAGTGGCATCTCGTCGTGATGTGGCACTTGCGCGGCGGAACGCGGCGATTCGTCGAGATCGAGCGTGCGATCGGCGACGTATCGGCGAAGGCCTTGACCGAGGCGCTGCGACATCTCGAGGCCGAGGGCATCATCCTGCGCACCGCGCACCCGACCGTGCCGCCCCGCGTCGAGTACGAGCTCACGCCGCTCGGCCAGACGCTCGTTCCAATCCTCGAATCACTGCAGGATTGGTCGATCCGGCACAAGCGTGAGTTTCGTGACAGCCCGCCCTCCGAGGTTTGACCTCTTCTTCGTGGAATGGATCCCGGGGGCACGAGTAGCGTGCCGCCCCCTCACTCCGAGTTACGCCCTCCGATGACAGACCTCGCCCTGCGCCTCGAGCGCGTCACCAAGAAGTTCGACACCTTCACGGCCGTCGACGACCTGTCGCTCTCCGTCCCGTTCGGCTGCGTCTACGGATTCCTCGGGCCGAACGGCGCGGGAAAGACCACGACGATCCGCATGAGCCTCTCGATCTACGAGCCCACGTCGGGCACGGTCGAGATCCTGGGGGTGAAGTCGGCGCTCGATGTGCGCCAGCAGATCGGATACCTGCCCGAGGAAAAAGGGCTCTACAAGAAAATGAAGGCGAAGGAACTCATCGCCTTCTTCGGCGGACTGCGCGGAATGGATCCGACCGAGGCGCGACGCGAAGCCGTGCGCTTGCTCGAACGCTATGGGCTCGGCGAATTCGTCAACACGCGTTGCGAGGCGCTGTCGAAAGGGATGGGCCAGAAGGTCCAAGTCCTCGCGTCGGTCGTTCACAAGCCGAAGTTCGTGATCCTCGACGAGCCGTTCTCCGGACTCGATCCGGTGAACCAGCAAGTGCTCGAACAAGTGATTCAGGACTTGCGCGCGGCCGGCACGACGATCGTCTTCTCGACGCACATCATGGAGCACGCGGAACGCCTGTGTGATCGCATCGTCTTGATCGGTCGCGGCAAACGTCTCTTCGACGGCACGATCCCCGAGGCCAAGCGCTCGATCCCGCGCCGCGTGCGACTGCAGACGAACTCGGATCCCACGCCCTTGCGCGCCGTGCACGGCGTCGTGGACATCGTGAAACTCGAAGGCGAAGGCCGGTACGACGTCGTGTTGTCGGAAGGAGCGCAGCCGGACGAAGTCCTCCGCGCGTGCTTCCGCTCCGGCGTCGAGCTGTCGTCGTTCGAGCGGCGCGATCCAGGACTGCGTGACGTGTTCCTGAAGCTGGTCGGCGGCGAGGAGGCAGCGTGAAGTACGCACTCCGCATCGGTTTCCGCGAGTTCGCCGAACACGCGAAAACCAAGGGTTTCATCATCGGGATCGTGCTGTTCCCGGTGCTCCTGTTCGCCGGATTCCGCGTGCCCGCGCTGCTCGAGAAGATCTCGAAGACCACGCGCGCTTTCGCCGTGATCGATCCGACAGGCGAGCTCATCCCGATCATCGACGCCGCCGTCGAGCGCGACTGGCAGGACTCCGACGACAAGGCGCGGATGGCTTGGCTCGAGAAGCGCAAGGCCGATCCGTCGACCCCGGAGTACGAATCGTCACTGCGCCCCTTCCAGCGCGTGCCCATCCCGACGGAGGCCCTCGCAGGCACGACACCCGAGACGATCGCAGCCTTGAAACCGTGGTTGCTCGGCGACAAGAAGGTGAAAGTCGGGGAGGACGACAAGGAGGTCTTCGCGCTCATCGTCATGCCGCCCATCACGGGGCAACTGCGCAAGGGCGTCGAGTACTGGTCGACGAACTTGACCGACGATGGCCTCTCGAAGCTGATCTCGCGCGCGCTCGCGGAACACCTCCGACGGGACGAGTACACGTCGAAAGGAATCGCACAGGACGAAGTCGAACGCATCGCCCGCATCGACGTGCGCTTCGACGACAAGGATCCCCGCAAGGCGGCCGGCGAAGAGGACGTCGGCATGGCCGAGAAAGCGCGTCAGTGGGCGCCGATCGGCTTCGTCTACCTGATGTTCGTCGCGATGATGACCGTCGCGCAGATGCTGCTCTCGAGCACGGTCGAGGAGAAGGCCAGCCGCATCTTCGAGGTCCTCCTCTCGTCGGTGACGCCGGGCGAACTGATGCTCGGCAAGCTCATGGGCGTCGCTGCTGTCGGCTTCGTGATGCTGACGGCGTGGTTCTTCTCGCTCTTCCTCGTCCTGCGTTTCGGTGCGGGATCCTTGAGCGAGATCGCGGGTCCGCTCATGGGACAGGTGTTCACGCCTTCGGTCTTGCTCCCGCTGGCCGCGTACTTCCTGCTCGGTTTCCTGCTCTATGCGAGCCTCCTTCTCGCGCTCGGCAGCCTGTGCAACACGATCAAGGAGGCTCAGAACTTCATGAGCCCGGTGATGATCGTGCTCATGGTCCCGCTGTTCGCGATGATCCCTGTCGCGCGCGATCCGAACGGCGTCCTGGCGCAAGTCCTCTCGTGGATCCCGCCGTTCACGCCGTTCGTGATGATGAACCGCATCGCCGGCGATCCCTCCGGGTGGGAGATCGCGGGCACGATCCTGCTGCTCATCGTGTCGGTGGCCGGGATGCTGTGGGTCGCCGGACGCGTGTTCAGGAACGGCGTCCTGCGCACGGGCGCGCCGCCGAAGATCGTCGAGCTGATCCGGCTCCTTCGCCGTTGAGATTCAGCGCGCGGCAGCAATCGAAGCCGCCGCGCGCTCCGTCATGAGGGCGTTGGACACACGCTGCACGTAGCCGAAGTCGCGCTGCGCGGGCCCGAGGTCGTACGTGTGCGACCGCGCGAGTTGCAGCGCGATGAAGCGCGTCATCGGCGGTTCGCCGGCGCGCTGCGTCAGCGACCACCAGGCCTCGCAGCCGTAGCCGAGCGCGTGCGCGACGCCGAGGGGCACGCGGCCTTTCGGCCCGGGCACTCGCGCGCGCTCGAGCACGTCGCGGATCCAGGGCCACATCGCCACCGACTCGTTCTGTGCGAGGAAATAGGCCTTACCAGCGTGCGCGGCTCCGATGCCGAGGCGATCCGCCGCGTCGAGATGCGCCCACGCGGCATTGTCGACGTCGGTGAGGCTCACTCGATTGTGGCCGTCACCGACGACGCGCAAGTTCCCGGCTCGCGCGCGCTCCGCGATGCGCGGCATGAGGTGCGGATCGCCGGGCCCGACGAGGAGATGCGGCCTCAACGCGACGGTCGCGATGCCGCGACCGTTCCAGGAGAGAACGTGCTTCTCCGCGAGCATCTTCGTGCGCGGATAGTGAGCCAGGAACCGAACGGCGTAGGGGAGATCGTTCGAAGCGTCCAGATGGTCCTTGCCGTCGAAACAGACGCTCGGCGAACTCGTGTGGACGAGGCGCGGCACGCCGGCCTTCACGGCCGCCGCGACGACGGCGGTCGTCCCGAGGACATTGACTCGTTCGTACTCGTGCCGCGGACCAGAAACCCCGGCCTTCGCTGCGACGTGGAAGACGACGTCCGTATCGCGCATGGCATCAGCGAGTCGAGCCGTGTCTGTCACGTCGCCTTCGACACAGATTCCGCCGAGCCGATCGACGAGTTCGTGGCGAGACCGCGAATAGCTGACGACTTGGTCACCGCGGGCGCAGAGCAATCGCACGATCGCAAGCCCCAAGAAACCGCCGCCTCCGGTGACCAGGCACTTCACGACGACTTCCCCTTGCCGAGAATCGTGGTCGCCCACTCCGCGAGGATCTCGCGTCGGATCTTGGCATTGTGGCGTACATCGACCGGGAAATCGGCCCGGAAAAGCGTGGCCGCGATGTCGACGGGCTCGTTGGGGCCGACCACGCACTGGCGGTCTCGAAGCCATGCCGCGATCTCCGCTGCGATCTCGGCCTGATGAACTGCGCTGCGCGATCCGTCGGCGGTAGATTCGATGACGAGTACGGCACGTTCAGCTCCGCGCGGACCGACGCCGACGAGGGCCGATCGCCGCACGCGCGGATGAAGGTCGCACACGTTCTCGGTCGGCACGGGATACGCGACGCCGTTCACGGAGTCGATGCGATGTGTCTTGCGACCGACGATCCAGAGTCGATCCGCGTCGTCGATCCAGCCGACGTCGCCCGTGCGATGCCAGGAGCCGTTCGTCCCGTCGGAGATCTTCGAGAGCTCGTTCGCGCGATCGTCGCCCACGTAGGCACGCGTCACGACGGGGCCGCGTGCGCAAATCTCGCCGAGTGAGCCGCGTCGACGGGCACCGGGCCAGCGCTGGAACGGGCCGTCGTCGACGGGCGCGAGAGCGATCTCGGCACCCGGCGCCGCACGCCCGACGCAACTCCCACCGCCGCTCTCGACGAGTGCACGCACGTCGGCGAGGTCAGCACCCGAGATCGAAGTGAGCGGCAAGCACTCGGTCGCGCCGTACGGCGTGTGCACGTCGCCATCCGTGGCGACTCGCGAGCAGAGAGCCGCGACGAGCGTCGGTGCGACAGGTGCGCCGGCGATCCACACGCTCCGAAGCGACGGGAAGGTCGTGCCCCGGTTCGCGGCGTGCTGCGCGACGCGCGACCAGATCGCGGGAGATCCGAACGAGTACGTGCAGCGATGCTCCAGGAGCGCGCTCGCGATCCACGCCGGATCGCAGCGAGCTGGTCGTGACGGATCGAGCCGCGGCACGACGCACGTCGCTCCGAACGCCGCGTCGAAGAGCGCGAATAGCGGAAAACAGGCCAAATCCACGTCTCCCGCGCGGATGTCGCACAAGAGACGCAGCGCCTCGATCTGTGCCGCGAAAGCGCCGTGGTGATATAGGACACCCTTGGCGGGACCCGTGGAGCCCGACGTGAAGAGGATCGCCGCGGGGTCGTCGGCCCGCGTGTTCACGGGATCGAGCGAACCCATGTGACGCGACTCGAGCGCATGGAGCGTGCGCGCGCCGGGGAACCACCGTGGACCGACGACGACGTCGATCGTGACGCTCTGGAGCTCGTGTGCGAACAAGCGACGCAGCGCATGCGCCGCCGGAATCGCGAGGCATGCTCGCGGTTTCGTGCGAGCGAGACAGTGGATCAGGGCGCGCGCTCCCATGCCCGGATCGACGACGACCGGCACCGCTCCGATGCAAAACAGCGCGAACGTGATGGCGATGAGGTCGTGGCCGGGGCGCACGAGCAACGCCGCTCGATCTCCGCGCTCGAGTCCCGCGTCGCGCAGGCCGCGCGCGATCGCGGCGACGCGCGCGTCGAGCTCGGCGTAGGTCGTCGAGCGCCAGCCCGATCGACCGTGGGGCGCGATGACGGCCGCGAGTAGAGGCGTAGCCAGAGCGGTCCGGTGCAGGCAAGCACCGACGTTCACGAACTCCGGAGCGCGCGGCAGCGCGGTCCCACGCAGGACTGTCGCATCGCGGTCGAGCGCGTTCTTACTCATCGCGCGAGCAAGGCGCGAAGCTCGGCAGCCACTTCGCGCGGCGCTTCCTCGGTGACCAAGTGTCCCGCGCGCTCGATGGTCAGCACCTTGGCGTTGGGCAGTCGGCTCTGCCACTGGCCGCGAAAGCGCGGCGTGAAGCACCAGTCACGTTGCCCCCAGACGATCGACACGGGCTTCGCGACGAAGCGCGCGATGGCCTGCGACGCCGTGGCCAGTTCCTTCCACGACGGATGATTCGCCGATGTCGGGATGTCCTCGACGAAGCGGCGAATCGCGATGCGGTCCGCGGACGTGCGATACGGGTGCGCGAACCCTTCGCGCGCAGCGGCAGAGAGCAGCGCCGGATCGGCCACGCCGTAGTGCGGGAGCATTCCCGCGAACGCGTTCAAGCGTTCGACGAGGAACGGTCCGACCACGGGCACGCGGCAGGCGCGAATTCGAAGCGGCATCGGTCCCGGGAATGCCGCTGTATTCAGGACGAGGAGCCGCGCGAAGCGTCCGGGGGCGCGACTCACGAGCGACATGCCGATAGCACCGCCCCAGTCGTGGACGACCAGCGTGACGCGTTCGAGATCGAGTCGCTCGACGAGCGCGTGCACGTTCTCTGCATGCGCGGCCAACGTGTAGCGCCAGTTCGCCGGCTTGGACGAGAACCCGCAACCGATGTGATCGACCGCGATACAGCGGTGCGTCGCCCGGAACTCGAGCGTGAGCCGGCGCCATAGGAACGACCAAGTGGGGTTCCCGTGCAGGAAGAGTATCGGAGGGCCGTCGCGCGGACCTTCGTCCAGGAAGTGCATCGACCCGCCGGAAACATCGAGGAAGTGGCTCTCGAATGGATACTCGGCAGCGGAGAGCGGGGGCAGGGTTGCGCAGGCGGTGGTCGTCGTCATGCCGACACTTCCCGCGCGGGCTCGAGGGTCCACTCGACCTCGAACGATCCGTCGCACGCAAGAGCGGCGACGTGGCCATGACGGACCAGAAGTCGCACTTCGTGATCACGTCCGCGGTGGGAGAGGACCAAGTGATCGACGCCGAACGCTGCGACGACCGTGCAGGACGAGAGTTCGAGAATTCCGCAGCCGGCTTTCTTGAGCACGGCCTCTTTGGCGGTCCAGATGCGAAAGAAAGTTTCCCAGCGGAAGCCTTCGAGTAGGTCGAGTTCGGCGCGCGTAGCCACGCGCTGCACGAGATCCTGGCGACGCGGGACGATCGCCTCGATGTCGATTCCGACGCGTACGCGTGCGACGACACCGGCCGAGAACCCGGACGCGTGGGAGATGGACCAATGCCAGCCGTTCGTCGGGATGGGTGCGTCGTGCTCGCCTTTCGCGAGCGGACCGAGCTCCGCGTTCGAGAGGCGCGCGGATACCGCGAGAGCAAGGCGTGCGTGAGCGGAGCGCGCCGCGACGCGTTCCGATCCGCGAAGTTCCGAAGTCTCCGCGTCCGACGCGCGTAAGACGGGCCTCAGCACGCTCACGACGCCTCCGGTCGCGTGGCACGCCGGACGATCTCTTCGTCGAAGAAGTTCGTCGCCATGCCTGCATCGACGACGAGGCTTTGTGCGTTGATCCCCGAAGACCGCGACGACAAGAGGTAGAGGACCGCGTCGGCTGCTTCTTGGGTCTCGAGGCCGCGCTTGCGCAACGTAGCGGCCTCGGCGAAGAGGAGGTTCTCGACGTAGCCCGGGATCCCGGCCGAAGCGGACGTCTTCAAAAGACCTGGATTCACCGTGTTGAAGCGCACTTCGCCGCTCGCGCTGAAGCTCTTCGCCAGGAACGCGATCGAGGCATCCAGCGCGGCCTTGATCGGCGCCATGTAGCCGTAGCTCGGGCTCGTGAGACGTGTCGTGGAGATCGAGAGGGCGACCACGGACGCGCGCGGCGTGAACAGGTCCTTCAACGCGTTCGAGAGTGCCACGAGAGAGAAGCACGACACGTCGACAGCGCGCAGGAAGTCCGCGCGACGTGTTTCGTGGAAGGGTCGGAGGGATCCGTCCGCTAGCGGCGTGTACTCGGCGTAGGCGATCGAATGGACGAGGCCGTCGAGTCGCGTTCCGTCGGAGCGGAGACGTGCGGCGAGTGCGTCGATCGAGGCCTGGTCGGCCACGTCGCATACGAGGACCGTCCCGTCCGGGACGAGCCGCTGCACCTCCGCGCGGCGGGCCTCGGTGTGCACGGTGAAGACTGGCCGCGCGCCCACTTCACGCAAGCCTGCACCGACGTGCCATGCGACGCTCTTCTTGTTTCGCAGGCCCGTCACGAGGATCGTGCGGTCGGCCAGGCGAAGCCAGTCGTTCGTAGGCATGCTCACGGGGAGAGCGTCGCCTCGGCGACCGTGAATCGCAAACGCACGACGGTCTCGTCGCCGCACGTGACGACAGCCTTGCAGTAGCGCGCGGGTCCGAGTCGCTCGGTGACCTCGACGTTCGCGCGTAGTGTCTCGCCCGGCTTGACGATGCGCCGGAAACGCGCGTCCTCGATCTTGGTGAGCACGGGAACGGCGCTCGAGCGAACCGTGGGATCCGCACCCGACGCGAACAGACAGGCAGCCGATTGGAACGTGAACTCGCTGATCAGGACCCCTGGCAGCACGGGAAAACCCGGATAATGCCCGCGAAACGCGCACAAGTCCGGCGTGACGTCCCACTCCGTGACGATGCGATCGGCGGTGCGCGCGATGATGCGATCCACGAACAGGAACGGATCGCGATGGGGGATCAGCGCCTCGATTTCGGCGCGCGCCGTCGTGCTAGATGCCACCGTGCACCTCCAACGTCGTACCGTTCACATAGCTCGCGCCGCGCGAGGCGAGGAACAGTGCCGCATGCGCGATCTCGATCGGGTCCGCGAACCGGCCGATCGGGACCCTGCGTTTGTGCTCGGCCTTGACCTCATCGGGAAGGTCGGCGAGGAGTTCGGTCTCGACGAAGCCCGGCGAGAGGCAGTTCACGGTGATCTTGCGCTTGCCGACCTCGCGCGCGAGCGAGCGCATGAGCCCGATCTGCCCAGCTTTGCTCGCGGCGTAATTCGCTTGCCCCTGGATACCGTGCAGTCCGGAAGGCGAAGTCACGAACACGATCCGGCCGTATTTGCGCGGCAGCATGGCCCGAACAGCCTGCTTGGCCATCAAGAACGAGCCGGTGAGGTTCACGTCGAGCACGGCGCGCCAATCGTTGGCCGGCATCGTCCCGACGATCTGGTCCCGGCGAATGCCGGCGTTCGACATGAGGATCTGCACGCCGCTCGCTTCGGATTCGAGGCCGGTCCAGAAGCTCTCGACGGCGGCCTCGTCGGCGACATCGAAGCGGTGGAGCACGAGACGACCTTCGAAGCGCGCCGCTTCGTCCTGGAGCGCCGCCGCGGCCGCTTCGTTGCCGGTCCAAGTCGCGTGAACCCGGGCGCCCTGCTCGAGGAAAGCGAGCGTCATCGCGCGACCGATGCCGCGCGTCCCGCCGGTCACGATCGCGGTTTGACCGTCGAATGCGCGCGTTTCCATCACGAGGACACCTCGACCAAGCTCGCGAGCCACGCGTCGACCTTGTTCGCGACGATCGCGCCGTAGTTCGCCGCGCCCAGCCATCCGGACATGATGATGCCGACGCTGCCGGCATGGTGGAGTCCGCGGATCTCTTCGTGCAGGGTCATGCTGGGCTTCAGACCTTCGAACTTGGTGCCGAACGACGTGCCGCCCGGGCTTTGCGTGTAGAAGCGGAACGTGCGCGGCGTCGCGGCTTCCGCGTGTTCGATCTTCGCCGCCGCGCCCGGGACGTAGCGATCGAGGCGCTCGAGCGTGTCCTTCACCAAGCGGGCCTTCTCACGTTCGTAGGTCGGCGCGTCGAGCGTGGCCCAATCCTCCCAGCGCGCATTCCGCGACCCGACGATCGTGAACCGGTCGCCGGCCGTGGGTCGCGACTTCGGGTAATAGAACGAGAACGTGACGCTCTCGCCGACGTGATCGCACAGTGCTTCGGACGTGAACGTCGGACGCGTCGACGTGAAGAGCAGGTCGGTCACGAAGGGCAACGTCAGGCCCTCGCGCACGCCGAGGTAAACCTGCGTGCTCGAGGTGTTGAGGCGCACGCCTTCGACACGTGCCGCGTACTGGGGCGTGAAGTGTTCCTTGCCGACGAGGTCGACGACCGTCGCTCGCAGCGAGGCGTTGCTGACCACGGCGTCGCAAGCGATCGTGCGGCCTTCGGCCTCGACGCCCGTGACGCGACCGCCTTCGACGCGGATGCGCTCGACCTGGCAGCGCGCGCGCACTTCGACTCCGCGCGCTTCGAGTTCGGCCTTCATAGCCCGGATCAGCGTGTCGGTGCCGCCCTCGAAGGTGTAGACGCCGTCCTTCATGAAGTTGCCGAACACGATCCCGTAGCTGATCGCGGGATCGTCGAGCGTCGAACCGTTCGCGTAGCTGATCGGCTCCATGAGCAGGCGATGGACGTCGTTCCGCCCTGGAAAATGCCGCTCGAACAGTTGCCCCGTCGTCTCGCCGGTTTCCGCATGGAAGTCCATGCGCGCCAGTTCATCGTAGAACGTCATGACCGACGTCCGCGGGACGCGCAGGACATCGACGAGCTTCGATGTGAAGTCCTCGCGGGTGAAAGCCGTGTCGAACGCGAATTGCGGATTGTCGAAGCGGATGCCGTCGAGGCGAACGACTCGATCCGCGATCGCTTGGTTCCAGTACTTGCGGCACGTCTTCTTCATGCCGGACGGGAAACCGTGCAAGGACACGTCGAACACGTGGCCGCCCCGACGTTTGAACCAGGTGGCGAGCCCGCCGAGGTTGTAATGCTGCTCGAGGACGAGCACGCTCCGTCCGGCACGCGACAGGACGGCCGCCGCCGTGAGGCCGCCGAGTCCGCTGCCGATCACGACGACGTCGTAACGTTGCCGCACGCCGGCGAGCGGATCGCCCGCGAACGGCGCCTTCCCGTCGGTGCTGCCTTTGTAGTAACGCTTCGTGGTGGCCATCGACCTAGCTCGCGACGAGCGCATGACGGTTCGCCATGGAGATGCCGGACATCAATGCGCCGACGATGCCGACGAAGCCCTGGTCCGTGCCGATCAGGAAGACGTTCGGGATGCCGGAGTCGCCGTCCAGTCGTTTGCGCGGCGAACCGTAGACGGTGCCGCCGACGTGGCCCGTGTAGTGAACGATCGTCTTCGGGGTGAAGCAGTCGACCTGCGTCGTGTGCGGCCGCGGGTCCGCGGCGTACGGCGCGGCGATAGCGCAAATGCGGTCTTCCCACAGCGTTTTCTGCCGTGCGTACTCGCTCTCGTCGTACGCGCACCACGGTTCCGGGTTCGCGAGGCATGTCACGCGCATCAAGCCATGCGGCGCGATTTCGTTTCCCGCATAGTTGTCGCTGCACGCGATCACACCGGTGGAGAGGTCGACGGGGGCTTCGGGCCGGCGCCAGCCGAACCGCGGCGCATCGGCGAAGAAAACCAGCGTGTGTTTCGCTCCTATCGAGCGCGAAGGGACCGAGAGGACGCGTTGGGTTTCGACGAAGGACAAGCGCCCGTGATCCGAGGGAGCGCTCGCTGCGCCGCACAGTGTCCGCGTCTCGACGTATCCAGCGGACGAGAGAATGCGGTCGGAGAGCAACTCGACGCCCGAATCGAGTCGCACTCCGCGCGCCGCACCGGTGGCATCGCGCAGGATCGATTCGACTCCGTGATGGGTTTTCAACTCACCACCCGCTTCGCGGAAGCGCGTCACGAGCAGGTCGAGGATCGGCTTGATCCCGCCACGCGGGCGTGCGAGCCCTTCGAGGAAGATCGCGCGGAACAGGATGACCGCTTGATACTCGTCCACGTCGTCTTCACGTCCGCTGCCGTACCAGCACAACGGAAGGAGCAACGCTTCGACGAGGTCCTGATCGTCGAGGTGCTTGCGCAGGAAAGCACGCCCTGATGCCGAGGGATGCTCGGCGGTGAACGGATCGGACTCTCGAATCGCGCGCACGAGTGCAGCGAATCGATCGCGCTCGGACGGGAAGGCATGCGCGATCTCGGATTCGAAACAAGCGAAATCGTTCGTGAAATCGAGGCGCAGATCGCCGAGTTGGAGCCGCGAAGTGCCTTGCTCGCCCAGCCCGAGGTCGTCGAAGCGGAGGCGCAGTTGGCGGAGCACGCGTGAAAGCGGCGCGCTCTTCGATTCGGGACGCGCGAAGTTCGTCAGAGCGTGCAACCCCGAATCGAAGCGGCGTCCACCGCGCTTGTAGAAGCTGTTCAACCCGCCCCACAATGCGTGTCGCTCGAGGATCGCGACGCGCTTGCCGAACTGCGCGAGGCGAATCCCGGCAGCGAGTCCGCTCATGCCGGCGCCGACAATCAGCGCGTCGTAGCGGTCGGCACTCATGAGTCCATTCCTCTGCGCTCGCGCGGCATGGGCCGCGCGATGCGCCTCAGACTCCGACCTTGAGCGTCTTGCCCTGCAGCTTCGGCCCGAGGTACGCGACGCAGCCGTCGAGCGTCGCGAGCTCCTTGTAGTCCTCCTCGGGCACCTGCACGCCGTAGCGCTTGCGCAGCTCCATGACGATGTCGAGGAAGTCCATGGAATCGAGCTCGATCTGATCACGCAGACGCACGTCCGTCTCGAGGTTCGAGACGTCCTCGTCAGGCGCGATCGTCTTGATGATGTCCTGGATCGACAGGATGATCTCTTCGCGGTTCATGGGATTCGAGTGGGGCCGTGGGACGGGGATAGAGGTACGAGGGGCAGTGAACTGTGGATGGGAGCTGTTTCAGCCCGTGAATCGCTGCACGACGACGGCGGAGTTGATGCCGAGCATCCCGAACGACAGGTTCAGGACCGTGTCGACGCGACCAAGGTTCTTGGGCTGGTTCGTCACGAGGTTGCGCACCTCGCAAGCCGGATCCAGGTCGTCGACGTTGATGGTGGCGTGGACGTGTCCGTCTTCGAAAGAGGACAGATTCCCGGCCAATTCGAGCGCTCCAGCAGCGCCCATCGTGTGACCGATGAAACTCTTGGTGTTGTTCACGTGGGTGCGCGGGCTGTCCCCGAAGACGGCGCGCATCGCCTCGCACTCTTGCTGATCGCCGAGCGGGGTCGCCGTCGCATGGCTCGACACGATGTCGATCTCGTGCGGCGCGAGGCCGGCTTTGGCGAGCGCGCCGCGCATGCATTCGTTCTGTCGCTCGGCCAGTGGCAGCACGAAGTCCGACGCGTCCGAGTTCACGTGGTGACCGACGACCTCGGCGAGGATCCGTGCGCCGCGACGTTGCGCGTCATCGAGGCGCTCCAGCGCGTAGAGGCATCCGCCCTCCGAGACGACGATGCCATTGCGCGCGCGATCGAACGGACGCGAGGCCTTCGTCGGATCCTCGTGCGATGCGAGAGCGCCCTGCGCGCGAAAACTGGCGAAGATCCCGAACGTGTGGATGCTCTCCGACACACCGCCCGCGAGCGCGAGATCGACCTCGCCGAGCTGCAGCATCTGCGTGCCGTGGATCAGGCCCAGGTTCCCGGCCGCGCATGCGGCGCCGATGCAGTAGGCCGGGCCAGTGATCCCGAACCCGAGCGCGACTTCGCCCGCGGGGTTGTTAGCGACCGTGCGCGGGTTGTGGTGGTGGGACCAGAACGACAAGTCGAAGTCGTACTGAGCGACCTCGTGGATCTGGTTCTCCGTCTCGACGTTGCCGTGCTCCGTCGTGCCGATGTAGACGCCGATGCGCGAGCGATCGCGTAGGCCGAGATCTATGCCTGCATCCGCGATCGCTTCCCCAGCGCACCAGATGCCAATCGACCCGGCGCGTGTTCCGCGGCGCAATTCCTTGCGTTTCTGCCAGCGCAAGGCGTCGAAATCACATTGGCCCGCGAGTGTCGGACCCACGTGACGGATCGTCCACGGCTTCACACCGGAGACGCCCGAGAGCAAGTTCTTGCGGAACTCCGCGAGCGAATTCCCATTCGGGCTGGTCAGACCGACGCCCGTGATCACGACGCGCGGCAGTCCGTTCACTTCCGCACCTCGCGCCGACGCGCGGCGCGGACGTCGTCGTCGAGCTTGTCGAGCACGTGGGACGCGAGTTGCGCGCGTGAACGCGAGTCGGGGCCCGCGAGTCGGGCGGGCACGGAGAGCCCGACCTTCAACGCAGCGCTGACCGCTTTCGCCAACATGCTCTCGCTGTCGCCGAGCGCGCGCTCGACCGAGCTGAACACGAGCTGCATCACCGCTTCCGCGATCTCGCACGAGCTGATGATCGAGCGCAGCGTGAGGACTCGCGGATCCTTCGCGCCGTAACGTTCGACGATGTATTCGAGCGTCGACTCGGCAGCCCGCCGGAAGCGCTTGAACACGACCTGCTCGCGGCGACGGAACACGGTCGCGACGATCGACAAGGTGTTGCCGACGGGTCTGTGGAGGTGGCAACGCCGCGCAGAGTCGAAGTCCGAGTCGATCGCGCCCCACTCGGCCAAGTCGTGCAGCGTCGTGCTCGTCGCACCGGTCGAGAGCTCCAACGTGTCGGAGATCTCGCGCGAGGACAGCGGCTGTCCGGCGAGGACGAGGAGACCGAAAATGCGTCCGTGGACGCGCTTGAAGCCGAACGTGCGGAAGAAGAGTTCGAAGTTCGGCAGCTGGGCCTGGAGCTCGGGATCGAGACCGGCGAAATCGGTGGGGCTGGCGTCACTCTTCGTGGACATGGGGATTCGTGGGGCGCGACTCGTCACTTTTCAAGAATTCCTGAAAAGCGGGAGGAGCGGAGGTATCGCATTCGAGCCCGCTCATGTCCACTCCGGCCTTCTGCCGCGGCCACGCAGGCCTCGGGCTAGCGGATGGCCAGCATCAGACACTGCAGTCCGCTGCCGATCCCGAGCAGCGCCGTCCGATCGCCCGGCCGGACGAAGCCCGCTTCCCGCGCCAGGTCGAGCGTCGCCGGGAGCGAAACCGAGCCCATGTTCCCGAGGGTCGGGAACGTCGCGAAGTCCCGCGCCAAGTCGAGCTCGAGGGCCGCGAACATGGCGCGCCGGTGCGCGGATCCGACTTGGTGGGTGATCGTGCGGTCGATGTCGGCGCGGGACCAGCCGCTCTCGCGCTCGAACTCGATCCAAGTGCGCCGCGCGAGCTCGCATCCCGCGAGCAGCAGCGCTTCGGCGTCGGTCTCCATGAGCGGCCCCGACGATCCATCGGCGTAGTCGCCGCTGCACAGGTCGACGTGTTCCGTCGCAGCGAGCGAAGCTGCGGCGCGGAGGCGTGGAGCATCGGGCGCATTCGTGCCACGTGTGACGACGCAAGCCGCGGCACCCGATCCGATCGTGAGTGAGGCAAACGCCGTCTTGAGGTTCGCGCGCGCGCTCGTTCCCGACGCGAGGAGCTGTGCGATCGTGGCTTCGACGAGCGGCCCACCGTCCTCGCCGGCGACGACGAGGCCCGACTCCACGTCGCCGCGTTCGACCATCCCCGCGACGACGACGAGCGCGTTCGCGAAACCGAGGCACGCGT
>CAZKIY010000053.1:8723-18623 GCA_964552875.1 uncultured Planctomycetaceae bacterium | reverse complement strand
GCCCGTGTGGACCGCCCCGCTCTCGCTGACGTTCGGTCGCGACGGCTACTTCAACGAAGCGATCAGCTGTTCGTTCAGGCGCTTGTACTCGGCGCCTTGTGAACCGCCGACCTTCGCGGCGAGTTCCAGCGAGCGATTCGCCGCCGCCAACGCGCCGGCCTTGTCACCGGCTTTCGCCAGGATCAATCCCTGACGGTGGACCAGCCACACCGTGTCCGGTCGTTCTTTGTTGGCTTCCTCCATCCACTTGGCGGCCAGCTTCATGTCGAGGTTGTTCTCGTAATAGAACATCGCCGCTTGGTAGTAGGGCTTCTTGCCTTCGGCGGCCATTGCGGCCTGGATCTTCGGAACGATCACGCCGACGACGTCCGTCTCGATGCGCACGGGCACCGAGGTCTTGTCCCAGGCGATGGAGAGAACGGCACCGTTGTCGCGGAGTTCGTCCAAGTCGATGCGGAAGTTCTCGACCGCTGATGTCAGCGGGATGGACTTGGCCTTGACGCGCACGAGGTCTTGCTTCTCGTCGTAGGCCGACGTGCCCGACTGCTCCGCCACTTTGTTGAGGACGATCGTCCATTCGGCGGCATCGGGAATCGTGAACAGCGAATACGTACCGGCGGGAACGGGCTGGCCGTTCCACTTGACGTCGGTGCTGAACGTGATCTTGGGAGCGGCATTGGCGCCCGTGCGCCAGAGTTCACCGTAGGGCACGAGCCCGCCGAAGACCTTGCGGCCCTTGGCGCCCGGACGCGAGTACGTGACCTCGACGTCGGTGACGCCGACGCGTTGCTTGAGGGTCACAGCGGGGCTCGCTTGCGGGAACTCGATAGCAGGCGCTTGCGTCGATCGAGCGGAGAGTTCTGGAGCGAGGATGGTCGTGGCGACGGCCGCAAGGGCCGCACAGAGGATGAGGTGCTTCATGGCGCGCGCAGATTAGCACGCTGCCCGGCTGCGACGGTCACGCGCGAGTACAGTTACTTCGCGGTACGCGGCAACAGCGCTTGGAGCACGAGGCTCAGGACGATCACGATCGCCGGCGCGATCAGGTTGTACCAGAGGAATGCAACGTGCACGTCCGTGAAGTGGATCACGAGGATCGCTGATTGTGCGATCAGCGCGGCGACGAAAACCGCCGTGCCTTGAACGTGCCGCACGAAGAACGCGACGAGGAAAATGCCGAGAATCGTGCCGTAGAACAGCGATCCCAGGATGTTGACGGCCTGGATCAAGTTCTCGAACAAGGAGAACAGCGCAGCGAAGCCGAGCGCCAGCACGCCGAAGCCGACGGTGGCCCACTGCGTTGCGCGCACCTGTGCTGCGTCACTACGTGGTGACCGAAAGACGTCGACGGTGCTCGTCGTGGCGAGCGACGAGAGCCCGGCACTCGTGCTGCCCATGCCTGCGCAGAAGATCATCGCGAGCAGCAGTCCGACGATGCCGACCGGCAGGTGATCCATGACGAACGTGATGAAGACGTAGTCCTTGTCGTTCTTCTCGGCCGCGGGCACGAGTTCGGTCAGCCGCGCTTGGAAACGTTTCTGCAGCTCGGCGTCGTGAGTTTGGAGTCGTTCGACTTCAGCCAGAGCCGCGTCTGCGCGCGCGAGATCGTCTGCACGCCAGGCTGCGAGCATCTGCTCTGCGGCTTGCTGACGCTCCTCCATCGTCGTTGCATGCTCACGTTCGAGGTCGCGCGTGATCGACGTCGTGTCGAGGCTGCGCGCTGCGACGAGGTTCGACTCGTTCCAGTGCAGCGGCGTCGCGTGGAAGAGATAGAAGACGAAGACGAGCACACCGGTGAGCAGGATGAAGAACTGCATCGGGATCTTGAGCAGCCCGTTCATCCACAAGCCCTGTCGCGCCTCCTTCATCGATTGACCGCCGAGGTACCGCTGCACTTGGCTCTGATCCGTCCCGAAGTACGAGAGCTGCAGGAAGAATCCACCGATCAGCCCACTCCACAGCGTGTATTTCGTCTCCGGATCCCATGAGAGGTCGATCGCGTCCATCTTCCCGAGCGCGCTCGCGACGCGCAGGGTTTCAGCGGTCGAGAGCGTGTCGCTCAAGTAGTAGAGGATCAGCCCGAACGCCGTGAAGAGGCCGAGGATCATCACGGTCATCTGGTGCATGTGCGTGACCCCGACCGCACGCGCTCCGCCCGCGGTCGTGTAGAGGATCACCAGCCCGCCGATGAACACGCACGTCAAGGGCAGCGGCCAACCGAGCACTTTGCTGAGGATGATGCTGGGCGCGTAGATCGTTATCCCGGTGCTCAAACCGCGTTGGATCAGGAACAGTCCGGCGGTCAGGAGCCGCGTGCGGTCGTCGAAGCGCCGCCCGATGAACTCGTACGCGGTGTAGACCTTCCACTTGTAGTAGAGCGGGATGAACACTGCGCCGATGACGACCATCGCGAGCGGCAGGCCGAAGTAGAACTGCACGAATCCGAGGCCGTCGAGGTAGCCCTGACTGGGCGTGCTGAGGAACGTGATCGCGCTGGCCTGCGTGGCCATCACACTCAAACCCACCGTCCACCAACGGTTCTCGGAGCCGCCGCGGAGATAGTTCTCGCGCGTGTTGTCGCGCCGCGTCTTCCACACGCCGTAGCCGACGATGAAGCCCAGCGTGCCGAGCAGGATCAGCCAATCGATCGGGTGCATCGTCTAGCGGCTCGAACCGAGAGTCCGATTCTCTCGCGCGTGATTCCGATTCGACTCGCGGCGCATCATTCGCCGACGGCCCGGCGCGCGATCAGGTTCGCGAGGAGGCGGTAGCTGCCCGCGACCCCTGCCGGCAATTGGCGGAACAGGCTGATGCCTGTGTAGACGAAGCGTCCCTTGCCGTGGTCGCACGCGATGAGTCCACCGTTCAGCGGCAGCTCACCCGGATCGTTCCAGGCGATCAAAGCCGTGTATTTCGGATCCAAGTCGCCGGCGAAGTACAGACCGCGCTCCTGGACCCAACCCTCGAAATCCTCGTGGCCCAGGCGATTGGGCACGTTCATCAGGGGATGCGTCGGAGCGAGGAACGTCGCGGGCGCTTCTTCGACGGTCACGCGCTGACGCGTCAACGAGAACGGATAGGGCCCGAGCCGCTTCGCGTCCAGCAAGAGGTCGTTGCCGTTCGTGTTGTATTGCACGACGAGCGTCCCCCCCGCGGCCACGTACTCGAGCAAGGTCGGTTGGAAACGCGCCAACGCGGGCACCGTGTTGTAAGCACGAATCCCCGTGACGATCGCGTCGCACTTCGCGAGATCCGACGCGTGCGCATTCGCAGGGTCGATGCGTTCCACGGCGACGCCCAGACGTTCCAGCGCTCGCGGGATGTCATCGCCGGCCCCGTCGATGTACCCGACGGTCGCAACAGTGACGGCGATGTCCGCTGGAACGAGTACGACCTCGGCCCGCGTGTACCACGTTTGCGGCTGGATATGCGGATAGTCGATGGCGTGCAGCGTTCGATCCGTCGAGCCTTTCGGACCCGCGAACGAGAAGTGCATCGCGCCGCGCTGGGCCTCGGGTGAGCGCGTCACGTCCACGCGAACGGTCCGGCGTTCACCGCGGCCCAGGTGCTCGATCGATTGCGGCGCGCTCAGGATCGTCCAACCGTTCGGCACGGTCGCGCTCAACGTCCCGCCGAGATCGTCGGTCAAGGCCTCGATCTCGACCGAGATACTCGCGCGATCGCCGCGCACGATCGCGACAGGGTCCGCGATCACGATCGAAGCGATGGGCGTGACCACGACCGGCCGAGTGCGCTCGCCGTCGACGCGATCGACCCACTTGTGCATGACTTGCCGGTCGAACCGCAGCGTCGAGTCGTCCCCGAGGCCCATCTCGCCTTTGAACGAGGCCGCGTCCGGCGCGCTCGGTTCGATCCCCGCGTATCGCGACCGATCGGGCTGGTAGAGCGCCGCGTGCGGTGCTTCCAACCAGTAGGGCTGGTCGATGCGCTGCGTCGAGGGCACCGTCCAGGCGTGTTCCTTGGACAGCGCGCGGTTCCACGTCAGCACTTCTCGAACAGCGATCGCCGCGGCGTCGGGTCCAGCGAAGTCCAAGACGCGTAGCGCCGGGCCGGGCCGGCGCTGCAACGACGACAGCGACACGGTGAGCGTGTCCCCCACGGCGACGCGTGGCGAACTCGCGGTGGCTTCGAACACGACCCCAGCGAGCTGCGGGATCAGTCCGCGCGCCGCTTCGGCCTGGTGCTGAGCCCATTCGTGTCCCGGCCCACCCGACGCGGCGAGTTCGTCCAACGCGCGCACCAACGCCACGAGACGCTCGAGGCTTTTCTCCGGCGTGCGCGCGTCGTAGGTGTCGGTCAGGACCTTCAGCTTCGAGCGCAGCTTGTCCCCGCGCTCGATGCGGCTCCAGGACAGCTCCACACCGTCGAACAGGTCTGCGCTCGCGAGCTTGGTGCCCTTCTCGAAACGCAGGTACTCGATCTGTTCACCCCGCGTCTCCGCCGCGCCGAAGCCCTGACTCTTGTGCTGACTTCGACTGCGGCCGGCGAGTTCGCCGTAGCTCGCGCCGAGCAGTGGATCGAAGCCTCCGACGTCGACCGGCACCCAACTCGCGGGATCCTTCGCGACGACGTCGGGCAAGTCCTTGCGCCACCACGTGCTCGCGTTGAAGAAGAGGCGCGTCGCTTGCCACGGCTCGAGCCCTTGTTCGATTTGCTCGGGAAAAGCCGCCGGATCCGCGGCCAGATCGAACGCCTCGTGCGCGAGCAAGGCCGACGCCGTGTGGTGTCCATGGCCGCCGCTCCCGTCCGTCGCGAAGCGCGTGATGATCACATCGGGCCGAAACGTGCGCAGGACGCGCACGACGTCGCCGAGCACTTCCTGCTTGCCCCACTTCGCGAAAGTTTCGTCGGCCGACTTGCTGTAGCCGAAGTCGACCGCGCGCGTGAAGAACTGCTCGCCGCCGTCGATGCGGCGCGCTTCGAGCAGCTCCTGTGTGCGAATGATCCCGAGCGCGTCGCCGAGCTCCGGCCCGATCAAGTTCTGCCCACCGTCGCCGCGCGTGAGGCTCAAGTACGCGGTGCGCACTTTCTTGCCATTCGAGAGATAACTGATCAGCCGCGTGTTCTCGTCGTCGGGGTGCGCTGCGATGTAGAGCACGCTGCCGACGACCTCGAGCTTCTGTATGCGGTGCAGGATCGCGGCGGCGTCGAGCTGTTCCGGTGGGCGCTGGGCTTGCGCGAGACCGATCAGCATCGAGAACGCAGCGCAGATCGGCACGGTCCGCGCGGTCCGCGCGGACGCTCGTCGGGGGTGTGCGGCGGGGCGACGCGCGAAAGTCGGCATGGGGATCATCTCCGGCGTCGTTCGTCCATCGAACGAGTCGATCGATCACAGACTACGGCATGAATGCGCGCCGCGCTGTGCTCCACGCGGACTCTTCCGAACTCTTGCACGAGCTACAGCGGCGCCGTCACCGCGAGGTGAGTGCTCGCGAAGTCTTGCGCCGGCCACGACCTTCCACGAATGCCTCACCTGGGACATCAGCGGGCCACGACGGACTGTTCGGGTGGAGATGACTTGGAGATCAGGCCCGTAGCGCGTCGATCGTGTTCGAAGCATGCTGGTGACGCCCACGAGGACTGCACGCCACGTCATGACACCGAAACGACGAACGAAATCAGCACGTGCGCGCAGCGACATTCCGGCGCGCTTCGAGGATCTTCCGAACGTCGGGCCCGCGATGGCCGCGGATTTCGTGCTGCTCGGGGCGAAGCAACCAGCCGACCTCGTGGGTCGCGATCCCTACGAACTCTTCGAGCGCCTGTGTCGCCTCACGCGATCCAAGCAAGATCCGTGCGTCCTCGACACGTTCCTGGCGGTGGTCGACTACGTCGGCGGCGCGCCGAAGCGTCCGTGGTGGAAGTACACGGCGGAACGCAAACGGACGCTCCAGGCACGCGGCTGATTGCGCGACCGCGTTTCACCGGAAGGCTCGCTCGGCGCCTTCGACATCGGAACGCCGGCGGCGCCGCGTTCGCCATCGGGACGCCGACGCCGGTGCGCTCGAGCGCATTGCTCTGCGCCGCAGAGCCTTGGGAATGAAGCGCTGAGCTTTTTGCATGTTGCTCTTGGAGAGCGCACGAGGCTCCCCATTCTCGCGCCTAATCCTGAGCCTGTTTCAGCGACGCAGCTCGAGCAACGCATTCCAGGTTTCCGCTCCGGCCTGATCGCCGCGTGCTGCCGCGGCGAGGGCCTCTTGCTCGACGCGCGCCGGTTCGACGCCGTCTGACCCGATCGTCCCGGCCAACTTCGCGGCCGCGGCGAGCATGGGGTCGAGGTCCTCGATACGCTCCGCGCGCTCCGCAGCGCTTTGATAATCGCCCAGGCGCAGGTCGGCGCGCACGCGGTCGACCGGCAGATCCTGCATCAACCGCACCGCGTGCAGGCCCAGCGCGACGACGAGGAGGATCGTTCCGAGCACGCTCGCGGCACGGACCGTCCCGTGCAACTTCGCGGCCACGGTCGGGTCCGCTTGCGCGTGCTCGAGGAAGCGCACGCGGTCCGCGATGCTGAAGTGACGCCATCCCGCGACGTCGCGCAACCGACCGCCGACGCGCTCGAGCGCACAGATCAGCGTGTGCGTCTCGCCCAAGAGATCGAGCGCATGGAGATCGGCCTGCAGTTCGCAACGTCGCGACAACCACGAGAACCCGAGGAACCAGGCCGCGAGGAAAGCGAGCAGCACACCGCCTGCGAGAATCGGCTCGTCCGCGAAGAATACGCTCGCGACGAGGTCGCCGAGGAGGAACGCGACGAGCACCCACGCGATGAACAGCGGCACGTGCGAGCGCACGGCGTGGCCCATCTCGTGCGCGAAGACGGCCGCGAGTTCGCGCGGCGGCAGTTGGGCGAGCAGTTGATCCGAGAACAGCACGGTTCTGCTCGACTTCGTGAGCCCTACGATCGCTGCGTTGGCGACTTGGTTGCCCGTGCGCCACACACGCAAGCGCGGCGTGCCGAAGCCCGATTCGCGCGCCAGGGCGAGCACTGCCGTGCGATGTGATCCCTCCTGGAGTGGTGAGGTTTCCCACACGTGCTCGAGCAGGAACGGCAGGGTCAGTGCGAGAAGGAGCAGCAATCCGCCGGCGAACGCGGCGTGAAAGACTCCGATCTCCTCCACGGCGACCCGCGCGTCCTCGCTGGCGCCGACGAGCGCGGCGGCGACGACGTAGAGCAGAATGGGCACGAGCCCGGCTGCGAGCATGCGCACCTGGAAACCGAGCCAGGCCTCGCGCTCGGGCTTCGCGATGAACGTGCGCGATCGCGCGTGCAGTGCCGCCAGTTCGAAGAGGAGCCACGGCGCGAGGAGCAGCAAGACGCGCAGGTCGGGCCACGCGAGGAGCGAAACCTCGTTGCCGCTCCAGCGCGTGACGGCACCGCGCCAATCGCACGCGAACACGGCGATCGCGTGGAGCAGGATCGGGCTCACGGTCAGCAGGCGATGTGACCAGTCGCCGATGCGGAATCGGCCGCGGATGTAGGCGCGCTCGCTCCCCTGCGCGAGGAGATAGGCCAGCGGCGCGAGGAAGGCGATGGCCCACGGTGGAGCGATCGCCCACTCGAATCCGCCCTCTGCGCCGGCAAGAACTGCGAGCGCGAGCACGACGTGACCGAGGCTGCCCATGGCGCGTCTCTAGCCCGCACGCGTTCGATCGAGGAGTGTGCGCGGGAGTTCGCGCAGCCCGAGATCGTCGATCGTGCCCGAGAGGTCGAACGAACCGTCCGTGCGCTCTGCGATGCGCAAGGTTCCGCCGGGGAGCGCGATGTCGACGGGCAGGTGCGCAAGTTCTTGATCGACGAGGGCCGCCGCGACCGCGCAGGCGCCGCTGCCGCAGGCCTCGGTTTCTCCGACGCCGCGTTCCCACACGCGCATGTCGATGCGCGAGCCGCGCGGCGTCACGAACTCGACGTTCGTTCCGGCTGGGAATGCCGCATGTTTCTCGAGTCGCGGCCCGTCGATGAGCACGGCCGCGGTCGTGACGTCGTCGACCACGACGACGAAGTGCGGATTGCCGACGTCGACGCGCGTGCCCGTGACGACGCGTCCGTCGAGCTCGATGCGCTCGTCGCGTGCGAGGATCCGCGGACGTCGCATCGAAACGACGGCCGAGCGCACGGACCCGTCCACGACCTCGACGCGTGCGACGTGCAGCCCCGATCGATCCTCGATGACGAAGTCGGTTCCGCGGACGAATCGACCTTCGTACGCGAACTTCGCGACGCAGCGCAGCCCGTTGCCGCACGTCTCGGCGAGGCTCCCGTCGGCGTTGACGAGCTGCATGCGCACGTCGCCGCCGGCGTGCGCGGGAAGGACCAGCAGGACTCCGTCGAGGCGCGGCGCTGAATCGGGTCCGCACAACGCGCGCGCCAACGCGGCCGGATCGAAGGGCTGCGGAGTCGTGACTCCGTCGACGAGCGCGAAGCGATTGCCCGTGCCGGACAGTATGCGGACATGCGTGCTCACGACGGGCCTCCGCGGCCAACCGAGGAGCTTCTCTCGAGCACGCGAGTCGGACACGCGTTCGCGTCGCACCTCGGCGGCGGAGTCCAGCGCGGATCCGGTGTCGGTGACCAACCTGCACTCACCACGAACCTCCGCGCGCGTTGCCGAGCTTCTGCGTGTTCTTGAAGTGCAGTTTCGCGACGTTCGCGAGCGCGTCGAAGCCGTGCAACGCGACGTAACGACGCGCTGCTTGGTCGACCGGCGTGCCCGCGCCTTTGCGCAGCTCGATCGCAGCTTCTTCGGACAGTTCCTTCAGCGCGACGAGGAATTCCTCGCGCGCGACGACGCTCGCCGCGGCGACCGCGGGCTCGGATTCCGCGCGCACGCGCTGCTCCAACCGGATGCCCAGCTTCTTCGTGCGCGTGACGAGCAAGCGCTCGTTCGCGAAGCGATCGACGACCACGCGCACGCCGGGATCCGCGAGTCGCGCGATGGCCTTCGCATGCAGATCCGCGAGCAAATCGTTCAGTCGTCCCTGCACGTAGGTCTTGTTGTAGTCGCGCGGATCGAGCCTCTCGACGGCGACGCGATAGCGCGTGCGCAGCGCGGCGCCGAGGCGCAAGCATTGATCGTCGGTGAGCGTCTTGCTGTCGCGCACGCCCGACCGAGTGATCTCGTCGGACTGTCCCTTCTCGAGGCGCACGGCGCACACGACGAGCGGGCCGAAGTAGTCGCCCTTGCCGACTTCGTCGCTGCCGATGACGGGCTCGTCGAAGTCGGAACTGCCGGTCACGCTCGACCGCTCGCCGACGTCGTCCGCTTCACTGCGCGGAGCCTTGGACCGCGGCATCGCGCGCTCGGTCACCCCCTGCTCGTTCGTGCCGGACACGCCGGCTCCACGCGCTTCCGTGTCGAGTTGGAACCAACGCGCCACGAACGCTTCCGGTTCCGCTGCCTGCACGACGAACTTGCCCGAGTCGTAGAGCGTCGCGACCGCACCGTCGCCCTTCGCGCTGAAGACGGCATGCGGGACCGGCCGGAACTCGAACGGGCCGGCCGCGAGAGCGGTGCGCATCGCCGCTCGTCGAGCGGGGGGCACCACGAGGACGATCGTGCGCTGGGTCACCCGAGAATCGTAAGGTAGCGCGCGGTGTCCCACACCGATCCGCGCGACTTCGACACCGGCCTCGCGCCGGGTGACCTCGATCCCGCTCGACCGCGGACGCTCGAGACGCCGTGGGGCGCCTTCGCCCTCTTCGTCGTGGGCGAGCGCGTCCTGTGCGTCCAGAGTTTCTGTCCACACCTCGGCGGGCCGCTCTTCCAAGGGACGGTTTTCGGCGCGAGCGTCACGTGCCCCTGGCACGAGTGGATCTTCTCGCTCGAAACCGGCACCCGGCTCGACCTGCTCGGCCGGATCCTCGGCGGAGCGAAGCTC
>CAZKIY010000053.1:0-8623 GCA_964552875.1 uncultured Planctomycetaceae bacterium | reverse complement strand
CGAAACCGGCACCCGGCTCGACCTGCTCGGCCGGATCCTCGGCGGAGCGAAGCTCGTCCGTTGCGAGGTCGAGCGCTCGGCGCGCGGGACGATCGTCCTGCGCGCGCCCGATCGTCGACCGGGCGTGTGATCGCCAGACGCGGAGAGTCCGTGGAGACGTCCAGCCACGAGCTCTGGAGATCTGGCGGCGTCGACCGTCGCCACTTCGAGGCGGTGTTTCCCTCACGAACTCCGGCTCGTCGCGCGAACCCGGCTCGCTCGGAGGACCGCGCTCGATCCGCGACGCGCGAGCCCCTACCATCGCCATTCCACTACGAATTCCCGCTGCTCCTTCGACGACCCCCGAATCCCCATGGCCGAGATCTACGACTCCATCCTTCAAGCGATCGGCAACACGCCGATGGTCCGCCTGCAGAAGATCGGAAAGGAAACGGGCTGCGAGTTCCTCGTGAAGTGCGAGTTCCTGAACGCGGGCGGGTCGATCAAGGACCGCATCGGCAAGCGGATGCTCGAAGAGGCGCAGAAGAAGGGGCGGATCAAGCCCGGTGACACGCTGATCGAGCCGACGAGCGGCAACACGGGCATCGGGCTCGCGCTCGCGGCGGCCGTCTACGGCTATCGGATGATCATCACGATGCCCGAGAAGATGAGCCGCGAGAAGCAGGTCGTCCTCGAAGCGCTGGGGGCCGAGATCATTCGCACGCCGACCGAAGCCGCTTGGGACGATCCGCAGAGCCACATCGGCGTCGCGAAGCAGTTGCAGAAGATCCTGCCGAACTCGCACATCCTCGATCAGTACGGGAACCCCGACAATCCGCTGGCTCACTACCACGGCACGGGCGAAGAAATAGTGAGGCAGACCGACGGCAAACTCGACTACTGCGTGATGACTGCCGGCACGGGCGGAACGATCACGGGAGTTGCCCGCAAGCTCAAGGAGAAGGTGCCGAACGCCAAGATCATCGGCGTCGATCCCGTCGGCTCGATCCTCGCGGGACCGGGCCCGATCCACAGCTACAAGGTCGAAGGCATCGGCTACGACTTCATCCCGGACGTGCTCGATCGCACGCTCGTCGACGAGTGGGTCAAGACCGAGGACCGGCCGTCGCTCCTCATGACACGCAAGTTGATCCGCCAGGAAGGACTCCTGTGTGGCGGCAGTTGCGGCTCGGCCGTGTGGGCCGCGCGCGAGATCGCGCGCAAAGTCGGCCCGGGCAAGCGTTTCGTCGTGATCCTCTCGGACTCGGTGCGCAACTACATGACGAAGTTCATGGACGATCGCTGGATGCGCGAAAATGGCTTCACGGAGAGCTCGTGGGAGAGCGGCAGCGTCGGTGAGCTGCTGCGTTCCGTGCCTAACCGCACACTCGTGACGGCGTCGAGCGCGGACACGGTCGCGGATTCCGTGATGCGCATGAAGGAGCACGGGATCAGCCAATTGCCCGTGGTCGACGGCGGAATGCTCGTCGGGATCATCACCGAGTCGGATCTCCTCTCGAAGCTCGTCGACGGTCGCGCGTCGCTGTCGAGCGCCGCGGCGGAAGTCATGTTCCGCAACGTGACGACGGTGAGGTCGAGTGAGGACGCGTCGAAGTTGCTCGAGATCTTCGCGAAGGGCATGGCCGGCCTCGTGCTCGACGACGCGGGCAAGTTGCTCGGCGTCATCACGAAGATGGATCTCGTCGACGTGTTGACGGCGCGGTCGACGCGGTGAGCGCCGATCGGCGCGCATAGGCACAAAAAAGCGCCGCCGTGGCGGCGCCTCGGGCGATCCAAGGATCGGACCCTGCGGCAGACGGAAGTCCGCCTTACTGTGTCGGGGGACAACCGCCGCTCGAGTACACGTTCGGATAGTACCGGTAACGGACTGAAGTGCAAGCGCGGAGAGACCCCCTATGAGCTCGCAAGCCAACGATCCCACTCTCAAGCCCTACGTCCTGGGGCTGGACATCGGCGCAAACTCTATCGGTTGGGCCGCGATCGCCATCGACCCTGGTGGCCAACCACTCGGTTTCCTCAACCCACCCGGGGAGATGAGAGAACGGCCCACGCTCGGCGTTCGAATCTTCGACGCGGGGATCGAGAACTACGGACAGGGTAAGCGCGAGGAGGGCCGCGGCCAGAAGCGTAGGTCAGCCCGCCTAGCGCGAAGGCAGACGATGCGGCGAGCGCGTCGAGTATCGAAGACTTTCCGCATGTTGCAGGAGCTCCAGTTGCTCCCCCCGAACGAAGCGAGGGATGTGACTGAACGCGGCCGATCTCTCGTTCGCGACTCGATCATCAAGAAGCTGGATGAGCTCTTGGGACGAGCCTTGGCTGGACAGTATCCGGAGCGCGCCTCGGAGTACCTGGAGTGCCTGCCCTACGCCTTGCGCGTGGACGCACTCGATCGCGCACTGAGCATCCACGAACTTGGTCGTGCACTCTTCCACTTGGCCCAACGTCGCGGGTTCCTCAGCAATCGTAAGGGTGGGAAGAAGACGGAGGACACGGGCCCGGTCTACGAGGGCATCAACGAAATCGAGCAGGCGATGGCAGCAGAGGGCTGCCGCACCCTCGGAGAGCACTTTCTCCATCTCCAACGAAGCGGCAAGCGCATCCGGACACGGTGGACGGCGCGAAGGATGTACGAGGCTGAGTTCGACGCGATTTGGGAAGCCCAGCGTAGACACCATCCGGACATTCTTACGGACGCTGCCCGCCGCCGACTGCACCGCGCGATCTTCTTTCAGCGCGCACTCCGGAGCCAAAGCTCACTGATCGGTGCCTGCGAGTTGGAGTGCGGCGATGAGTACGTCAACCCCGCGACCGGCGCCGTCGCGCGGACGAAGAAGAGACGACGTGCCCCGGAGTGCCTGCTCGTAAGCCAGCGATTCAGGTTGCTGCAGCGAGTCAACGATCTCGCTGTTGATCCCGGCGAGGGACTGCCGCGCATCCCATTGACCGACGAGCAGCGCGTTCGGCTCGCGGCGAAGCTCGAAGTCAGCAAGGACTTGACCTTCCCGAGAATCGCGGAGGTGCTCGGTCTGAAGCGCGGCACGAAGTTCAACCTCCAGGCTGGCGGCGAGAAGAAGTTGGTTGGAAACCAAACCAACGCCAAGCTGTTCGCTGTGTTTGGTGATCGCTGGGTGGCCCTCACGCCGACGGAACGCGATCAAGTCGTCTTGGAACTCTGGGGAGCACCGGACGACAAGGTTCTCTACACGCGCGCAAGAAGTCGATCGGGGATCTGGGGATCGCTTCGCACCACGACCGACGAGGCGCGCGAGGTTTCTGAGATGCCGCTTCCTAGCGACTACATGGCGCTCTCGAAGCACGCCATGTCAGCGGTGCTCGTCGAGATGGAACGGGGCGTTCCGTACACGACGGCGGTTCGCACGGTCTACGGCGAGCGGATGCGCCACGAGAAACTCGACAGGCTTCCGCCGGTGATGAACTCGCTCGGATCGCTGCGTAACCCGACGGTCATGCGGGCATTGACGGAAGTTCGTCGCGTGGTGAACCACCTCCTCGCTGCGTATGGCCTCCCGGTCGAGATCCGCGTCGAACTGGCGCGCGACCTCAAGAAGTCGAAGGACGAGCGCAACCGGATCATCAAGATGAACCGGGAACACGAGGAGCTTCGCGAGAAAGCCGCAGCACGTATCCTGGAGCAGGGTGGCATCCGTGATGTACGCGGAGGCGACATCCTCAAGGTGCGGCTGGCCGACGAGTGCAACTGGACTTGCCCCTACACCGGCAAGCAGTTCGGCATGGCCCAACTGCTCGGCGAGGACATCGACATCGAGCACATCATCCCGTACTCGATGAGTCTCGACGATTCGTACGTGAACAAGACCGTGTGCTTCGCGAACGTGAACCGCAGCGAGAAGCGGAACCAGACGCCCTACGCCGCGTTCGGACACGACGAGGAGCGCTGGACGGCAATGCTGGAGCGCATGGAGCACAACGTTGGCGAGCACGACATGTCGCCAGGGAAGCTGGAGCGCTTTCGTCTCGCAGGCGGCGCATTGGCGGAAGCTCTCGACCACTTCAAGTCGAGCCAGCTCAACGACACGCGTTATGCCTCGCGGGCCGCCAAGGAGTACCTCGCAGTACTCTACGGTGGAAACGTCTCGCAGGGCGTTGACTCCGAGAACCGCAAGCGCGTCATGGTCGGGAACGGCCAGGCTACTTCGCTGGTACGCAGGCAGCTGGGGCTCGAAAGCGTCTGTCGTAGCCTTCCGGGTTGGCCCGGTGGCGTAGGCCGCGATTGGGACAAGCGCGCAGATCACCGACACCACGCCATGGATGCGATTGCCATCGCGCTCACGGGCCCTCGGATGATCCAACAGCTCTCACGTGCCGCGGAGTCGGGGTTTGGTAGCAGCCGCCGCGCATCGTTCCGGATGGCTGCTCCTTGGGACGCTTTTGAGGACGATGCCGCACGGTGCCTCGAGCACGCGCTGATCTCATTCCGTATCGACAACCGCGCGAGGGGGCCACTTCATGCGGAGACGATCTACAGCCCTCCTCGCGGCGAGAACGGCGCAGTTTCCGACTCCGGTACGGTGTCGCATGTTCGGAAGCCGGTGTCCCGCCTCACCGCTTCTGACTTCGAGGCGATCGTGGACCCTCGTGTACGCCGAACGGTCAGCGCGTTCTTCGGCGATCGCGATCCTGCAAAGGTTTGCCAAGACGATGACCCGGCGACGTTCCCCCACCTTGATGCAGCAGATGGGCGCAGGATCCCGATCCGACGTGTTCGCCTGAGGAAGCGAAACTCTCTGCTGGTCATGGGGTCCAAGGAACGAACGAGGCACGTGGAGAACGAGGCCAACCATCACCTCGTCGTTCGACGATCGCGGCTCGCCCCGGATACCGTTTCGTTCGAGCTCGTCTCCATGTTCGAGGCCGTCCGTCGGCGCTCGAGCGGTGAGGGCGTCTGGAAGCGTGATGAGCAGACCCTTGTGATCTTGGCACGCAATGACCTCGTCGAACTCACCGTGGACGACAGGCCTCGGCTTTGCCGCGTTCAGAGCACGTCCTCGAAGGAGTTCGAAGGCTGCTGGATCGCCGACGCCCGCCCCTTCGACGTCCGGCGGCGTACTGGCGGCAGGGTTCGAATATCCCCGAGCCAGTTCATGCAACGCGCCTGCAGGAAGTTCTCGGTTTCGCCGATAGGGGTTTTACGCCCCTGTCGTGCCTGATCGCATCCTCGACTTCTCCGAGGAGGCTGCGCACCTCTCGGTACGCCTCGCCAACCTCGTCGTTCGCCGCTCTGACAAGCCGGAGGTCACGCTCCCGCTCGCAGAGATCGGCGTTGTTGTCGTTTCACATCCGCAAGTCACGCTGACGCATGCGGTCCTCGCCGGGCTCGCAGCGGCGGGTGCTGCTTTCGTCACCTGCGACGATAAACGTCTTCCTGTTGGCTTGATGCTCCCGCTGCAGGGGCACCACACCCAGAGCGAGCGTATCAGCAGCCAGGTTTCGGCCAAGCTGCCCGTTCGTAAGCGACTCTGGCAGCAGATCGTCCGAGCGAAGATCAGCGCCCAAGCCGCCGCGTTGGTTCTCGAACACGGGGCAGATCATGGGCTGAACGCGATGGCTTCGCGCGTCCGGAGCGGTGACCCCGAGAACGTCGAGGCTCAAGCTGCGCGTCGTTACTGGCCCTTGCTGATCGCCGATGACGCGTTCCGTCGTGATCGCGAGGCCGAGGACATCAACGGCATCCTCAACTACGGCTACGCGGTCCTGAGAGCGATGACGGGGCGGGCCATCTGCGCGTCGGGGTTACATCCATCGATCGGGCTGCATCACCACAACAGGTACAGCCAGTTCACACTCGCGGACGACCTCATGGAGCCATTCAGAGTCGTCGTCGATCGTGCCGCACTCGAAGCTGAGAAGACCTGGGGGCCGCGAGCCGAAGTGAGCAAGGAAGTCAAAGCTCACATGATCGCGGCCGTCAACGACAGGTATTGGCTTCACGGCGAGCAGCGCTCCCTTTTCGAAATCGTGGCTCGCTGTTCGAGTTCGCTGGCGGCAGTCTTCGCCGGTGATGCTGACCAGCTCGTGCTTCCCGAATTCCCTGACTTCTTCAACGACGCCCACGGAGACGCGGCGTGATGTCGAAGGAGAACACACGATCTACGCGACGACCTCCTACACGCTCACTCTCGGAGTTCAGAGGCATGTGGCTACTCACGCTCTTCGATCTGCCCGTGAAAGAAAAAGCCCATCGAAAGGCGTACACGCGTTTCCGAAAACTCCTGCTTACGGAGGGGTTCACGAAACTGCAGTACTCCGTGTACGCTCAGTACTGTGTCAGCGAAGATGCTTCGATCGCCAAGCGGCGGCGGATTCGCCAGGCGGTCCCTCAAGAAGGTCACGTCCGACTCGTGTCCGTTACGGACAAGCAGTTTGCGAGCATGGAGGTGCTGCTCGGAAAATCGCGCGGCGAACCGGAAACTCCCCTGGGACAGGGCCTGCTTTTCTAGTGCCAGAAAAATTGTAACCCGCCCCATCGGGGCGGGTTACGGCGGCCGCAGTGTACTCGAGCGGCGGTTGTCCGCGGGCCACAGCGAGCTCGAGCAGGGCCTCGGCGCAGCGAGCAGTGTACTCGAGCGGCGGTTGTCCGCGGGCCACAGCCAGCCGTGTTCACGTACGTGGCGTGACTCTAGTGTACTCGAGCGGCGGTTGTCCGCGGGCCACAGCCTGGCTTGGCAACCTCACGGGCCGCTCGGTAGTGTACTCGAGCGGCGGTTGTCCGCGGGCCACAGCAAGGCATGAAGTCCAGGTTCGTTCGGTGCCAGTGTACTCGAGCGGCGGTTGTCCGCGGGCCACAGCCCGCCGGCACGCTCAACGAGCTGACCGAGTAGTGTACTCGAGCGGCGGTTGTCCGCGGGCCACAGCGGGATCTGGTCGTGACGGGCTTGTGCATCGAGTGTACTCGAGCGGCGGTTGTCCGCGGGCCACAGCTCTGCACCGCAAGCTCGACGGCGAAGAGATAGTGTACTCGAGCGGCGGTTGTCCGCGGGCCACAGCGGTGCAGGGCAGCTTCAGCTTCGGCTTGGAAGTGTACTCGAGCGGCGGTTGTCCGCGGGCCACAGCGACGCCGTGCGACCTGAATCGCGAATTTCAGTGTACTCGAGCGGCGGTTGTCCGCGGGCCACAGCGGAACGCGTGTAGGCACTGACCGTTGACCAAGTGTACTCGAGCGGCGGTTGTCCGCGGGCCACAGCGCCGCAAGGCAAGTTGCCGCAAGGCAAGTTAGTGTACTCGAGCGGCGGTTGTCCGCGGGCCACAGCAGCACACTGAACACGCGCGCTCCTCGGGGCAGTGTACTCGAGCGGCGGTTGTCCGCGGGCCACAGCTGGTTACAGGCACGCGAGGTCTCCCGGGCGAGTGTACTCGAGCGGCGGTTGTCCGCGGGCCACAGCATCGCCTTGCCGCTCTCGGTCTGCGCGATAGTGTACTCGAGCGGCGGTTGTCCGCGGGCCACAGCACGCCTCGAACCAGGCGCTCGTGCGACGCAGTGTACTCGAGCGGCGGTTGTCCGCGGGCCACAGCGTGATCTCAGCAATCCAGGCCTACCTCGACAGTGTACTCGAGCGGCGGTTGTCCGCGGGCCACAGCCGCGCATGGCGGACGAGGACGCGCGGCGCAAGTGTACTCGAGCGGCGGTTGTCCGCGGGCCACAGCGGAACGCGTGTAGGCACTGACCGTTGACCAAGTGTACTCGAGCGGCGGTTGTCCGCGGGCCACAGCGCCGCAAGGCAAGTTGCCGCAAGGCAAGTTAGTGTACTCGAGCGGCGGTTGTCCGCGGGCCACAGCAGCACACTGAACACGCGCGCTCCTCGGGGCAGTGTACTCGAGCGGCGGTTGTCCGCGGGCCACAGCTGGTTACAGGCACGCGAGGTCTCCCGGGCGAGTGTACTCGAGCGGCGGTTGTCCGCGGGCCACAGCATCGCCTTGCCGCTCTCGGTCTGCGCGATAGTGTACTCGAGCGGCGGTTGTCCGCGGGCCACAGCACGCCTCGAACCAGGCGCTCGTGCGACGCAGTGTACTCGAGCGGCGGTTGTCCGCGGGCCACAGCGTGATCTCAGCAATCCAGGCCTACCTCGACAGTGTACTCGAGCGGCGGTTGTCCGCGGGCCACAGCCGCGCATGGCGGACGAGGACGCGCGGCGCAAGTGTACTCGAGCGGCGGTTGTCCGCGGGCCACAGCAACGTCCTACGCAGATCGCAAGACAGAGAAAGTGTACTCGAGCGGCGGTTGTCCGCGGGCCACAGCCGCGCCTGTGCTGGCGAGGTAGATCGCTGCAGTGTACTCGAGCGGCGGTTGTCCGCGGGCCACAGCCGAGCACGGCCGCGCAGATTGACACGCCGGAGTGTACTCGAGCGGCGGTTGTCCGCGGGCCACAGCGGTAGGCTGGAAGGGTAGACCGGAAGGGTAGTGTACTCGAGCGGCGGTTGTCCGCGGGCCACAGCGCGCGCCGATCAGGGTCCAGCCCGTCGTGCAGTGTACTCGAGCGGCGGTTGTCCGCGGGCCACAGCCCGCACGTTGCGGGACGCGGGACGGCATGGAGTGTACTCGAGCGGCGGTTGTCCGCGGGCCACAGCGGCGAGTGAGACACCACTC
>CAZKIY010000052.1:8405-18700 GCA_964552875.1 uncultured Planctomycetaceae bacterium | reverse complement strand
TACTGCAAGTAGTGCACGAGCCGTCGCAGGAGCACTTCGGGCACGTCCCCGATGTCGTGGACGTCGGCGTAGAGTTCGTCGCTCGCGAGTACAGCCACGATCTTGTCGTCCGCGAGCCCGGCGTCGCGCATGGGAATGCCGCCGATCACGCGTGCTTCGAGAATGATGTCCGGCCTCGAGATCGCGCGGTCCGTCAGCACACAGACGTCGAGTGGATCGCGATCCCCACCGGCTGTGCCGGGCATCAGTGCGCCGACGCGCGTGTCACAGTAGGTGCGGGGCACGAAGCCGTACGGCATCGGAGGCAAAGACGACGAACCCTGCGGCCTGTCGACCTTGAGGTAGCCACTGCGCTTGTCGATCTCGTACTTCACGCCGTCGAACGGCGTGATCTCGATGAACGCGTGGATGCTGCGCGGAATGTCAGGGCCGGCATCGAGTCCGTGCCAAGGATGAGGGCGCCAGGGGAAGTGTTCGGGGTTCATCGCCGCCGAGCGTAGCGCATGGCCCGGGATGCTGGCCGTTCCTCCAGCCCGATGAGTTCGTGACGCCGCCACCCGGCCGTCAAGAACCACGATGCGTCGCGCACGATCGGACTCGATCCGCGCGTCGCGCGATCGAGCCATCCGTCGAACCAGGGGCCCGACCAATGCGCGTCGACGCCCAAGATGCGCGCACCCTGGTTCTTCGTCGTGCAGCACGTAGACGAGCGCGTTGCGCGTCTCACGCGGCGATGTCAGGATCCGCGCGTGATAGCGGTCCGCGAACACTTTGCCGCGTCGAGCCCAGGAACGGGTCAGGGCCTGGGCGCTGCGCACGAGCAACCCGGAGACGGGCGGAAATCAGCCTCCGAAATGCGCTTCTCTGGGCGGGTCGTCGAGAGGGGCATCGAAGGCGGGCTCCATCCACACGACGTTCGGGATGACGTGAGGTCGCGACCGAATCGTGATTGTTCTCGTGGCAACGAGCGTTCGGAGCCGCGCTCGTTCGATTCGGCACAGATGCGCTGAGACTTGGACGCCCGCACCACGGGCGAACGCTTCGTGTGGGGAGACCGAGGTCGCTGTGCGACCTCAGAGCGTCCGGCCGACCGCCGCGACGACCGGTCGCAGCCGAGCCACGAGCTCCGCCACGTCCTTCGCATCGAGCGCCTGCTCCTTGTCGCACAGCGCCTCCGCAGGATTCGGATGGCACTCGACGATCAGGCCGTCGGCGCCGGCGGCGGCGGCGGCGAGCGAGAGGGGGATCACGAGGTCGCGGCGGCCGGCGGCGTGCGAAGGGTCAGCCAGCACGGGCAGGTGAGTGCGGGATTTCAGCACCGGAATCGCCGAAACGTCGAAGGTGTTGCGCGTCGCGGTCTCGAACGTGCGGATGCCGCGTTCGCACAGGATCACGCGTTGGTTGCCACCGGCGAGGACGTACTCGGAAGCGAGCAGCAACTCCTCGATGGTCGCGCTCATTCCGCGCTTCAGGAGGACGGGGCGTCGCGCGCGGCCGACTTCCTTGAGCAGCGCGAAGTTCTGCATGTTGCGGGCCCCGATCTGCAACATGTCGGCCTTCTCCGCCATCTTCTCGACGTCCTCGGGATGCAGGACCTCGGTCACGATCGGCAGCTCGAACGCGCGTCCGGCCTCGCGGAGGTACTCGAGGCCTTCGAAGCCCAGTCCCTGGAACGCATACGGCGATGTGCGCGGCTTGAATGCGCCGCCGCGCATCAGCGATGCGCCGCAACGCTTGACCATCTCGGCCGCGGCCAGCACTTGAGCGCGATTCTCGACGGCGCACGGTCCGAGCGCGAGGACGAAGCGCGAGCCGCCGACGGCGACGCCGCTCACGTCCACGATGGTGTTCGGCTGACCCTCGCGCCGCGTCGTGAGCTTGAGTGAGGGGTTCACCTTGACCGCCGGGCAGGCCGGGACCTTCAGCGGCGCGACGACGACGTTGTGCTCGCTCGACGGCGCGAGATCCGAGCCGGCGTCGGTCGGGACGCGCCCACGTCCCGCGAGTTCGAGCGCCTCCTCCGCGCGGCGCGGGTAGCTGCCGAGCAACTGCATGTGGTTCACGTGCGCACGCAACGCCTCGAGCGCTTCCGCCGCGCGCGGTTCGTCCGCATGCCCCTCGAAATCCACGTAGAACTGGTATTCCCACGCCGCCTCGGGTCGCGGCCGGCTCTCGAGCTTCGTCAGGTTCAGCGCATGCGCCTCGAAGATGTTCAAGCACTCGAGCAGCGCACCGTGTCGGTGATTCACCGCGAACGCGAGCGACGTGCGGGCCGGTCGACGCGGATCGAACGCCTCGCGCTCGCGCGCCAGCAGCAAGAAGCGCGTGATGTTCGTCGCTTGGTTCGCGACGTCGCGCCTCAACACCTCGAGACCGTACTCGCGCGCAGCCTCCTCGGATGCGATCGCGGCGACGTGGCGATCGCCGTCACGTGCAACCGCTTCCGCCGCGCCCGCGGTGTCGTGGAAACTCTCGGAGCGCACGCCGACGAGTCCCTCCAAGTAGCGCGTGCACTGGAGGAGCGCGACCGGATGACTGCGCACGACGCGCAGTTCTTCCGCGCGCGCTCCCGGGAGGCCGAGAAGGCAGTGCTCGACCGCCCACACTTCCTCGCCGACGATCGTCATGCGGCGCGAACCGAGCAAGTCGTAGACCTCGTCGATGCTGCCCGCGATCGTGTTCTCGATCGGGAGTAGCGCGTAGTCGACTTCGCCCGCCTCGAGTGCATCCACGGCGGCCGCGAAACCGCGGAAGCCGATGCGTTCGAGGCGTGCGACGTCGCGCGTGGCGAAGTGCTTCTGCGCCGCGAGGTCACTGTACGACGCGGGCACGCCTTGGTATCCGACGCGGACTGCGCGCGGACCATTCTTCGCCGCGGGCTCGAGGAATCGTTCCTGATCGCGCCGCGACCAGTTCAACACTTCGCGCAGCACGCGGCCGGCGAAGTACGACGAGATGCCCTGCTCCTCCGCGGTGCGCGCCCACGTCGCGAAGAGATTGCGCTCGCGCTCCTCGTCGCGCAGCGGCGCGGACGGATCACGGCCTTTGGCGCTGCCGATCTCGCGCACGGCGTCCAACCGTTCCGCGAGGAGGCGGACGAGTTCGCGGTCGAGACGGTCGATGTCGGCGCGGGGCTTGGAGAGGGGATCCATGGCCTCGTCTCCATCGACGTGGGCTGACCTCGCCCCCAAGCTGGAAATCGGTTCCGTCCCAAGGACGGGTCGCCGGCCCAGGGATCAGCCGACGCGGCGCCGGTTTGCTGGCCCCAACTCGGCCAGCGAGTTCTCGAGCGATTTCAGACCAGGCGCGACCATGTAGAGCGATTGCGGCCGGTCGGTCTCGAAGTGCGCGCGTCGCGCCTCGTGGGTCAGGAACGGCTGACGCCGGACGGAGTTCGCATGCAGAGCCCGGTCGAGCTCGGCGATCGACGAGGCGAGGCCCGCTCCTATCGCGAGCACATCGTGGCCCTGTTGAACGAGACCGAACTCGATCGTGAACCAGTACACGCGCTCGATCTCCGCCAATTCGAAGTCGGACGCCTCGCGCGCAGCGTCCGCGAGTCGAGCGAGGATCGCCACGAAGGCCTCCGACGCGAGCTGAGGCACGTGCCCGAACAGATCGTGGAAGGCGTCCGGCGCAGGCGTGTATTCGAGGTCGTCGGGATGCCGAATCCACTCGGGTGACGGGAAGCGTCGATCGCGCAAGAGGGCGAAGAAATCGCGCGGCGGAATGAGGCCGGGCACCGTCTCGATCCGCCAACCGCACAGCGCGCGGAGCTTCGCCGAGAGCGCGCCGTGCCGCGGTAGGCGCGACGGATCGAGCGCGACGCGATCGAGGCCAGCGAGGAACTCGTGCGCCATCCCGGCTCGAACGGCCTCGACCTGCCGTTCGACGAGCGTGCGCCAGACGAGATCCTGCTGGCTGCTGGAAGCGCGGCGATGGGCGGCGTGCACAGGGAGCCTCGTTTCGAAGGCTATCCCGAGAACGAAGAGCCGGTCGGGGCGAGCCGGTCCCAGCCTGAACTCAGGCGGTCGGCAATGTGTGCCGGATCGACGGTCGCCATCGGCTTCGAGCTCGTGGGGGAATCACCCCACGAGTGAGAATCAGTACCCCACTAATCCCGTGAACATCGTCGCGACGAACGAAAAACCGGTCCCTGGTGGGAACCGCGCGTCGGAGGTCGACCAGAGGAACGATGCGTCTGCACTCCATGCGGGCGCACCGGCACCCCGGCATCGCGGCCGCGATCCCGCGGTGCCGCGCCATGCCGCGCGGAGCGCTCTACGGCGCTTCGGCCCAGACCGGGTCGGTCGCCGCGCGAGCCCCGCTCATGTGCAAGACGACCTCGTCGGCGAGCGAGCGAAAGTCCGCCGCTGCCGCGCACCGCGGATCGACGACTTCGACGGGAGCGCCGAGTGCGGCGCATTCGCGCAAGCGCACGCTGGAGCGGATCGCGGTATCGAACAGGAGTCCGCCGAGCTGCGCGTGCATTCCGACCAGTAAATCCCGTGCGATTCGTGCACGGCGATCGAAAAGTGTTGCCACAGCTCGGATCGCGAGCGGTCGTTCGCGCGTGGCCGCGCACTCGCGCAAGAGCACGCGCGCTCGCAACGCTCCCTGCAGCGCGAAGGCTCCCGATTCGACGACCAGGACCGCTGTGTCCGCCGCGCGCAACGCGTTCGCGGACAAGACGCCATCCGTGCGCGGCGGGCAATCGAGCAACGCGACGTCGTAATCCTCGCTCGCGCGCCACAATGCCGCGGCCAGGCGAGATTCCGGCGCGATTTCGCGCTCGGCTTCGGCTTCGAAGTCTGCCAAGTCCTGCGTCGCGGGCACGAGTCGGATGCGACCCGGCGCCGCGACCGATACGCCGTCGATCTCGCGCTCGCCGCGCAGGACTTCCAGCGTCGTGAGGTGCGCATCCGGCGCGATCCCGAGTCCGAGCGTCGCATGCGCCTGCGGATCGAGGTCGACGAGGAGCACGCGCTCTCCACGCGCCGCGAGAGCCGCCGCGAGGTTCACGGCTGTCGTCGTCTTGCCGCAGCCACCCTTCTGATTCACGAATGCGAAGACGTGCATGGCGATCTTGGATCCTGGAAGCGCACCGCGGCACCGCGTCGAACGGGCCATCGACGGATGCTGCACGACGCGCGAGTCGAATTCCATGGGGATCGGCAGGGCAGGTGTTCGGCTCGTCGGTCGGGCCGAGCGCGATTCGGCACCGACGGGACGCCGCCGCCCGTGGGCGAGCGCTCTAGATGCCATCGGTGCCCGCGCGGCCGGGCGCTTCGGGCGCTAGAACCAGGGCTCCCATGCTCGACGTCCGGCTCGCTCGCCTCGCGCTACCGCTCCCTTTCGAACTCGCGATCCGTCGCGCGCTCGCACATCCCGAACGCCCGACGCGATCGGCGCGAATTCGGCGGCGCTCGAATCTGTCCCGGCGTGCGGACAACCGAGTCTCGCGCCGTCTCAGGTGCCCCAACCGACGTCGAGCTTCTCGAATCCCGTGTGGTGTCGCAGAGCGAGATCAGCGAACTCCGTCGGATGCATGCACGCCGCGAGGATCTCCGCGCTCTCGACCAACCGCGGACCGGGTCGATTGAAGAACGCGTTGCCGTCGGCGAGCCAAACGCGACCGTTCTGTACGGCGGGCCACGGCATCCCGCGGAACAGCGCGCGCAACGTGTCGAGCTCGACGCGTGTTCGCTCGAGCGAGAACCCGCACGGTTTCACGAGCACCACGTCGGGCGCGGGTTCGAGTGCTGCGAGTTGCCCGCGCGTCAACGTGGGCGCGTGATCACCGGGCTGGGTCACGAGCGCGCGACCGCCGGCGATGTCGACGAGCTCGGGCATCCACGTGCCGCCGATCATGACCGGATCGATCCACTCGATCGTGAGCACGTTCGGCCGATTCGCGAGCGCGCTCGCACGACGAGCGAGCTCCGACAAGCGCCGCTCGATGTCGTGCACGACTTCCGTCGCCTCACGCTCACGCCCCGTCGCCGCGCCGACCTTGCGGATGTCGTCCCACACATCGCTCAGGCGCGTCGGATGCAGGTTGACGATCACCGTGCCCGGCCGCGCGATCGCCGCCACCGCTTTGCACACGTCGTCGAACGACACCGCGCACACGTCGCACAGATCCTGCGTGACGATCACGTCCGGAGCCACGCGCGCCAGCGCCGCCACGTCGATGTCGTAGACGGCCAACGCATCGCGCAACACCGCGCGCACATCGCGGTCGATGTCCTTGCTCGACCACGAATGCCCGATCTTGGCCGAAGTGAGCACCGTCCGGCCGACGACACTCGGCGGCCAGTCGCATTCGTGGCTGACGCCGACCAAGTCCGGTTCCAGGCCCAAGGCGCAGACCATTTCGGTCGCGGACGGCAACAAGCTCGCGACGCGCATCGGGTTCGCTGGAAAGGGGAGGGGCGGTACGTCTGCGGTCGGTTCGGTATCCGAGCCCAGCTCGGAAGGTAACCTGTCCGCCCGTGTTCCACCGCACTCGATCCGCTGCGTACTTCGCCTCCTTTCCCTTCGTCGTCCTCGGGCTCGCGTCGAGCGCGAGCGCGCAGCTCAAGCTGCCGCGTCGGCCCGCGGAGGCTGCACCAGCTCGGGGCACCGTCGCGCCGCACCGCGTGTGCACGGTGTGCTCCACCCGCAGTTACGCGAACGCGCCGAGTGGCCGCACCGATGTCGAGGGGCGCGAACTCGCGTGGTGCGATGCCTGCAAGCGCGACACCGCTCAGACGTGGCCTTCGGGCGCGAGCGGGGGCGTCGGCATCCCCGATCCGCCGCGGAACGGCGACCTGAAGTTGCCGCGTCAACCGATCGCGGGATCTCCGGTCGATGCGCCCGTCCAGGGTCCGGTCCAACCGGCCGGGGATCCGAGCGTGCCCGTGGATCCGACGGCATCGGGCGCGGCCGGGACTTCGTCCGCGAAGATCTCGCCGGCTGCTGCGCTCGTCCTCGCCCACGTGGCGAAGCTCGACAGCGCCGACGGTGGCGCGGCGCAGCGCGCAGTCGAATCGCTGCTCACGTTGCGTGAAGACGGATTGGCAGCCGCACGCAGCGCCCTCTTCGAGGAACGACCGGCCACGATCGCGGTCGCGGCGCGAGTCCTCTTGCGGGGCGGTGTGTCGGGGGACGGCGACCTCGTCGTGCGCCGGTTGCGCGCGAAATTGCCGGCCGGAGCGGGCCCGGCGCTTTTGCGCGCCGTCGTCGAGGAGGATCCGGTGCGCGCGACGAACGAGCTCTTCGCCGCGTTGCTCGATCACGCGCAACCGACGCTGCGCACGGCCGCGAGTCGCGAACTCCGCGCGCATCTGGATCCCGATTCGGTCGCGTTGCTCGAAGGGCCTCTGCAGAGCACGCGTTCGGAGACGCGCGCACTCGCGCTCGAAATCGCGGCGGCCTTGCCCGGCGAGCGCGCGACCGCTGCGATCTTCACGCGCCTCGACGATCCGAACGCGCGGGTCGCTTCCGCCGCGGTCTCCGCCTTGCGCGCGCGCAGCGACCCGGGACTCGACGAGGAACTCCTGCGCCGCGCGTTCCAAAGCCGTTGGGTCCTACGGCCGCAGGCGTACGCGCTGCTCGCCGTTCTCGAGCGCGAAGACTCCGGGTTGCGTCCGATTCTCGGCGACGAGCACGTCGAGCCCTTGCTCGCGTCGCTCACTTCGACCGATCCATTCCTCTCCGGGACGTGTGCCGCGGCGCTCGCGGGCCTCGGCTTCCGCAGCAACCGAGCCGATGTCTCGAACTGGCTCGACGCGGAAGTCGTCGATCGTTTGGTCGTCGCCGTGTCGGGCAAGACCTTCCATGACGATCACAGCTCGCTCATCGGACCCGCCGTGCGCCGATTGCGACTCGTTTCCGGCGAGACGATCGCGCAGGACGGCGCCGCGTGGGTCGACTGGTGGTTGCGCGCGCGCGAGGGATTCCACGCGCGCCGCGCCGCGTTGACCATTCCGCCCGGCGATGAGGGCGCAATCCGTTTCTCGGCTGTCGCGCCCGAGCTCGATCTCGACGTCGAGTTGCACGGACCCGACGCGACCGCGCGGCCGGCCGGCGCGCCGCGGCGGCGCGAGACGATCGTGCTCGGATCCGCGCAAGCGGCCGAGCTCGCGGCGGCTCTCGCGCGAGAGGGCGTGCTCGCTCCGTCGCGCATGCCCGGCGCGTACTCGAGCGAAGGTCGCGACGATCGCTCTCTCGAGATCGAGGTCCGCGGACGTTCCAAGTCGTTCATCGCCGGTCCGCGCGCGAAGGCTCCGTGGTTCGAGGCGTTGATCTCCCTGGCAGCTTCGTTGCGCGAGCGGAACCGCTGGCAAGTCCTCGTCGGAGCGCCCGCGCCCGAGGACGAGTCGGGTTGGTGGGCGTCGGCGCACACGGCGGAGGAACGCACGGCACGACTTCTGAGCCTCGCTCTCGATGCGCTCGCGGGGACTTCCGTCCCGCGCCGTGCTGCAGCGCTCGACGAGCTCGACGCCGGGAAAGTCGCGGGAAAACTCCCGCCGGAATCGTTCGCACCGTTCGTCGCCGCCCTTCGCCGCGAGCCGAACTCGGGCGCGCGCGCACGGCGCCTCGTGGACCTCGCGATCGCCGCGGGATCCGGCACCGATCGGCGTCTCACCGGAGCGCTCGCTCAGCGACTCCTCGACGCGACGCTCGAGACCTTCGGTACGGGCGCAGCCGAGCTCCCGACGCGCATCCTCGCGGCGAGCGAGCGCGCCTTCGTTCGTCGACTCGCGACCGATCCGAACGAGATCTTGCGCCGAGCGTCGGCCGAAGCGCTCGGGCGTTCGCCGGACGAAGAGGATGCACGCACGCTCGTGGCGCTCCTCGCGGATCCAGCTCCCCCCGTCTACGCCGCCGCCGCCGAGGCGCTCGGTGGCGCCAAAGTCGAAGCCGCACGCGCCGATCTGCTCGCGCGAGCTCGACTCGGGAATCCGGCGAGCCGCGCCATCGCATTGCGTGCGGCGGGCTCCCTCGGCGGGCCGCACGTACTCGACGCGCTCGTGCTCGGTCTCGCGGACACGGAACTCGAAGTGCGTCGCGCGTCCGTCGAGGGTCTGGGTCGCCTCGGAGATCCGACCTCCGCGACGATCCTCGTGAACATGCTCCACGCCGCGGGTGACGCGCCGCTCGCAGACGTGGCGCGCGCCGCGCTCGTCGGCCTCGGGCCCGTCGCGATCCCGGCGCTCCGCCGCACGGCGGAAGGGTCCGATCCGCGCTCGCGTCGCGAAGCAGCGCTCGTCCTCGCGAAGCTCTTGTCCCCCGACGCGGTGCCGCCGCTCCTCGCGGTCGTCACGCAGGATCCGGCGGACAAGCACGCTGCGAACGAGCTCGCCATCGTGTCGTGCATCGATCCGCGGGGTGGCGCTCTGAGCCCAAGCGAATCCTGGTGGGAATGGTGGGAAGGCGTGCGCCACGACGACGCGCTCGTGTGGTTCCGCGCGGGGCTCGAACGCATGTCGATTCCGCAACCGCCCGAGGGGGCGCTCGAAGGCGCGGGAACGCTCGACGGACGGCGGTTCTTGCTCACGCTCGTCGATCGCGAGGAAACGTGGCTCGCCGAACGAGCGTGGCGCGAGTACGCGCGACTCGCAGGTGTCGCGAGCGGTGACATGCCGCCGCGCGGCGCCGCGCGTGCGAATTGGGTCCGAGAACGTCGCGCCGAACTCGAGGCGAGCGGATCGCGAAAGTGAGCGCGCGCGGTTCGAAGAAATCACGGTTCGGCGTCCCTACCGAGCGCGGTTGGCTCCTCGCACTGCTCGTCGTGGCGCTGGGATTCCTGCTCTTCGAAGGCGTCGTCCACGGACCCAAGGTCGTGCGACAGGTCTGGAGCGAAGTCGGCGTGCGCCGCGTCGAAGGTCACGCCGACGCCATTCGCGCTGCAGCCATGGAGAGTCGCGTCGATCCGTGTCTCCTGGCCGGGATCATGTACGTCGAGAGCCGCGGGCAGGTCGACGCCGTGTCCAGCGCGGACGCTCTCGGATTGTTCCAACTCAAGGTCGCGGCCGCCGGCGACTCGGCGAAACGACTGAAAATTGCCACGCCGACGCGCGCTGACTTGCTCTCGGATCCGGTGCTCAACGCGCGTCTCGCGGCGAGTCACGTGGCTTGGCTCTACCGTCACGAGGGGCCGGACCTCGAGCGCGTTCTCGTCGCGTACAACGCCGGCCGCGGCAAGCTGAAGCAGTTGATCTCGGACTCGGGATCGTTCGACGCATGGCGTACGAAACGCGATCGCGACGGGAGGAGCGAGACGTTGCAGTACGCGCGCGACGTCTTGC
>CAZKIY010000052.1:0-8305 GCA_964552875.1 uncultured Planctomycetaceae bacterium | reverse complement strand
CGCCGTAGTCGGCGCGTCCGCTCTCCAAGAGGCTTCACCGGATGACCACGACCGCCCCCGTTCCCGCCGCCGAAGATCTCCAGCGCCATGCCGCGTGGACCCAGGACCTGCGCGCCTCTTTGGGCGAGGTCGTCGTGGGCCAACCCGGCTTGGTCCAGAGTCTCTTGATCGGCCTCTTGACCGGCGGGCACGTCTTGCTGGAAGGCGTTCCGGGCCTGGCGAAGACCCTGGCCGTTTCGAGCCTCGCCCGCGGTGTCCGCGGCTCGTTCGCCCGGCTGCAGTTCACGCCGGACCTCTTGCCTTCGGACCTCGTGGGCACCGAGATCTACGACGCCAAGACCGGCTCGTTCACGGTGCGGAAGGGCCCGCTCTTCGCGAACTTCGTCCTCGCCGACGAGGTGAACCGCGCGCCGGCCAAGGTGCAGTCGGCCTTGCTCGAAGCGATGCAGGAGCGGCAAGTGTCGATCGGCGGGACGACGTTCCCACTGCCGAAGCCATTCCTCGTCCTCGCGACGCAGAACCCGCTCGAGCAAGAGGGGACGTATCCGCTGCCCGAAGCGCAGCTCGACCGTTTCGCGTTGAAGGTCGTCGTCGGTTATCCGGGCCGCGAGGACGAACTCGCGATCCTCGAGCGCATGGCCAGCACGGCGCCGAAGCTCGACGCTCGCGCGGTCGTCGGGCTCGACGAGATCGCCGCGGCGCGCGCCGTCGTCGATCGCATCACGCTCGACAAGCGCCTGGCCGAGTACGTGGTCTCGATCGTCCTCGCGACGCGCGAGCCGAAGCGCGCGGGGCTCGCGGAGCTCGAAGGTCGCATTCAGTACGGCGCCAGTCCGCGCGGGACGATCTGGCTCGCGCTCTGCTCGCGTGCGCATGCGTTGCTCGCCGGCCGCACGTACGTGACGCCGGGCGACATCAAGGCGGTCGCGCTCGAAGTGCTCCGTCACCGCGTCACGCCGACCTACGAAGCCGAGGCGGAAGGTCTCACCGCGGACACGCTCGTGCGCCGCGTCCTGGAGACCGTGCCGGTTCCTTGACCATGCTCGACGTCGTTCGACCCGACGGGGGATCAGGCCGCGACTCTCGCGGACCGCTGCTGGAGAGCGATCTCGCGGCGCGCGTGCGGAGGATCCGCATCCGCACGCACCGCCTCGTCACGACAGCGCTTTCGGGCGGATATCGCAGCACATTCCGGGGCCAAGGCCTCGAGTTCAGCGAAGTGCGCGCGTACCAACCCGGCGACGACGTGCGTCGCATCGATTGGAACGTCACGGCGCGCACGGGCGAACCGTTCATCAAGTCCTACGCGGAAGAACGCGAACTCTCGATCGAGCTCGTCGTCGACACGAGTCGGGCGATGGACTTCGGGACGCGGCTGCGCACGAAGCGCGAAACCGCCGCGCAGTTCTCGGCCTTGATCAGCTTCATCGCGTTGCGCAATCAGGACCGTGTCGGATTGCTTCTCTTCGGCGATGAACCCGGGCTGCACCTGCGCGCGCGCAAGGGAACGGGGCACGTCTTGCGGATCGTGCGCGAAGTCTTGGCGCCGCGAGCCGCGTCGGGCGCGGGCGGCCTCGCGAAAGCGCTGCATCACACGGAACGCACGCTGCGCCGTCGATCCGTCGTGTTCGTGGTGTCCGACTTCACCGGGGACAACGCTTGGGTCGATCCGATGCGTCGTCTCTCGATCCGCCACGACGTGATCGGTGTGCGCATCACGGATCCGCTCGAACGCGACTTGCCGCGCGCCGGTCTCGTCGAGTTCGAAGAGATCGGTTCGGGCGCGCGGCTCGAAGTCGACACCGATTCACGCAGCGTTCGCGAAGCTTGGCGTGCACGCGCCGAGGAACGCCGCTCGCGCATCGATCGCGACCTCGCTCGCGCGCGGGTGGACGTGATCGATCTCGACGCGGGCGGAGAACTGGGCGAGCCGGTCGCCGGCTTCTTCCGCCGACGCGCCGCGCGCAAGGGAGCCGCGCGATGATTGCGATCCTCGTCTTCGTAGCGGCCGCCGACGTCCGTGCGAACGTTATCGTCGAGCCCGCGCGTGCACAGATCGGCGAACCCGTCGTCGTGTCGCTTGTCGTCGAGCGACCTTCGGCGGTCCTGGTGGAGCCTCCGAAGATCGAGCCGGGCGTCCAGGGTTCGTGGATGTTCCTCGAGGCACTCGGCACGCGTCGCGAGGCGAAAACGGGCGTGCTCGGAACGCTGGTCGAGACCACATCGTGGCGCGCGTTCGCCCTGGAAACCGGCGCGGCGTTGCCGAGCCTCGAGGTCTCGTTCACAGCGGATGGCGCGCAGCAGAAGATCCTGGCAGCGAGTGCGGCGCCCGAGATCGCTCGCGCCCTCCAGGAGGGCGAAGACGCGCCGCGCCCGATGAAGGGGTTCCGCGAACCCGTCGAGTGGGCCGGTGGCGGCCCGGCTCTCATCGGCCTCGGGGTAGCACTGTTCGCACTCATTTTCGCGTGGATCGCTTTCCGAATCGTGCGCCGCCGCAAGCTCCGTGCGCGCCCTGTGCTGACGTCGAGCGCGGCGGACGAGCTCCAGCGTCTTGCCGCGGATGCGCGCGACAACGGCGCGAACCGTGACGTCGTCTTCGCACTCACACGCATCGCGCGCGGTGCCGTGGACGCCGCGACATCCGAGAACCGTGCGGCGCGCACGGACGAAGAATGGCTCGCGCTGGTGTCGAACGACGCTCGCGTCCCGGAATCGGCTCGTAACGCTGCGACTCGTCTCGTCGAGCGAGCCGAGCGCGTCAAATATGCCGGCGAGGAGCCGACGCGCTTCGCGACCGACGAGGCGCTGGCCGATGCGCGCGCCATCGTCGAGGCCGTCGCACCGAGGAAGGCCGCATGACCGCCCTCCTCCTCGTGCAAGCTGCCGCGGCGCCCGTGAAGAGCGCGGCCGAGGAGGGCTTGAAGCTCTTCGGCGCGTATTCGCTCTCGAACCCGTGGTTCCTCGTGCTGGTGCCGATCGGAATCGTCCTGCTTTTCGTCGGTCGTTCGGGTCGAGCGCGCGCTCGCTTCCCGTCGCTCGAGGGTGCTCGCCCGCCGCGTTCGCTGCGTCAGCGCTTTTCCTGGTTGGTGCCCGTCCTGCAGATCGCGTCGCTCTCCGGCGTCGCGATTGCACTGTCGCGTCCTCTGCGGGGCAGCGTCGAATCGTCCACGACGAGCGCAGGCGTCGACATCGCGCTCGTCATCGACCGCTCCGATTCGATGCGCGCCGAGGACCTCGAAGCGGGGAGGAACCGCCTCGACGTCGTGAAGGAGGTCGTGCGCGACTTCGCGACGCGACGCATGAGCGATCGCGAGGGCGCAGCCGACAGCGTGGGCCTCGTCGTCTTCGCGATGTACCCGCAGCTCCTCTGTCCGTTCACGCTCGACGTGGACGCGATCACGGGCTTCATCGACAACCTCCAAGTCGCGCAGAATCCGGCCGAGAACGGCACCGCGATCGGGTCGGGACTCGCGAAGGCCGTCCAACTCCTCGCGCAAACGAGAGCCAAGTCGAAGGTCGTCGTGCTCCTGACGGACGGCGAGAACAACGTCTTCCACGTGCCGCCGCTCGAAGCCGCGGACTTCGCGGCCCGTCAGAAGGTCAAGGTCTACACGATCTTCGCCGGCCGCTACGCGTATCGGCCGGACTTCCTCGGGCGCCCGGGCTACTCCGATCGCGAGATCGACACGACCGAGATGGTCGAGATCGCAAAACGCACGGGCGGTCGATTCTTCCGCGCACGCGACAAGAACGAACTCGAAGCGGCCTACGCGGAAATCGAGAAGCTCGAGCGCACGGAACGCGTCACGCGTCGATGGAGCGAAACGTTCGACCTCTATCCGTGGTTCCTGGGGCCCGGACTCGCGCTGTACGTCCTGTCGTGGATCTTCGGCACGACGTGGCTACGGAGGACGCCGTGATCTGCGCCGTGCGAATCCTCTGGTTCGACGTCCTCGCGCCCGAGCGGATCGTCTGGGCGCTCACCGCTCTGGCGGTCCTCGCACTCGGCCTGTGGTCGCTCGCTCGGACGCGCGCGAATCGCGAACGTCTCGTCGCGGAACGCCTCGTTCCGCGCGTCTTTCCCGGCTGGTCATCGGGACGTGCACGAGCACGCGTCGTCCTCGGCGCATTGGCCGCGCTTTTCGCGGCGCTTGCCGCAGTCGGGCCCGTACGCGGCTACACATTGCGTGACGTCGAGCGACGCGGCATCGACCTCGTCATCTGTCTCGACACTTCGCGCAGCATGTTGGTCCAGGACGTCAAGCCCGATCGACTCACACGAGCCAAGCGCGAGGTCACAGGCCTTCTCGATCGTTTGAAGGGCGACCGGGCTTCGCTACTCGCGTTCGCGGGCGACGTGCGCGAAGTCGCGCCGTTGACTCACGACCGAGAGACGTTGAAGTCGTTTCTCGAGACGCTCTCGCCCGCCGACAACTTGCGCGGCGGTACCGATCTCGGCGCGGCTCTGGAGAAGGCGCTGGCCATGTTCGATGGTCGCAGCGGCGCCCACGAGGCGATCGTGCTCGTGACGGACGGCGAGGACCTCGGCGGTCGCGGCCTCGAGGTCGCACGAACGTGTAGCGAGCGCGGCATCCGCGTCTACGTGCTCGGCATGGGGACTTCCGGTGGTGGCAAGATTCCGGAGGGCACGGCCGGTTTCGTGCGCGGCTCGGACCAGAAAGAGGTCGTGTCGCGCATGGATCCCGCGAGCCTCGGGCGCATCGCCGAAGCCTCTGGAGGCGACTTCGCGACGATCGAGATGTCGCCGATCCCGCTCGAGGAGCTGTACGAGAAGCGCATCGCGAAGCTCGAGGGTCGCGAGCTGGAAGGCGGGCAGGAGCGCATCCCGCACGATCGATACCAGTGGCCGCTGGTTCTCGCGGCCGTGTGCATGCTGCTCGAGTTCGGGTTGCGCGAGCGACGATTGCTGCGCGTCGGAGGTGTCGCGTGATCGAGTTCCTGCTGATTCTCTGCCAAGCGGTTCCGTCAGCGGCTACGCCGAGCGATGTCGTAGTGCCCGCGACCGATGCGCCCGCGCTCGTTCCGGTCGAGCCGTGGGATCGCTCGTTCGCGGATGGACTACGCGAAGTCCGTCGCCTCGCCGAGGACGGCCAGACGGACGCTGCGGTCCTCGTCGCCGAGCGCTTGGTCGCGTCGAACGGCTTGTCTCGCCGCGTCGACGATGGGTTGGCACGAGGAGGATGGCGCGCGCAGTCCGCGCGCGCGCTCGGCTCGATCGCTGACACGCTCGACCTCCTCGGCCCGCCGGGCGCGATCCGCGCCGAGGCGCATTTCGCGCGCGCTGTCGCGCTGCGCAGCGCGGCCGACCGCGCGCCGGAAGGGGAGGAGCGCGACGTGCGTCGCGACCAAGCTCATCTCGCGTTCGAGAGTGCGCGGCTGCTCGCGGGGCCGAGCGAGTTGCGTCTCGACGCGACGTACGACCAAGGCTCGCTCGCGCTCGCGCGTGCGGAGGAACTTCGTGCGACGATCCCCGAGATCTCGGGGAAGCCGCCCGCGCCGCCGCCTCCGCCCGCGGCGACCGCGCCCGGCGCGGAGCCGACGACTCCTCCGGATCCGGTTCAGCTCGCCCGTGCCGCATACCTCGCCGCACGCGATCGCTTGGTCGAACGTTTGCGCATGTCATGGCGCGACGCGGACACGCAAGCGAACGTGGAGTTGATCCAGCGACGTCTCCGCGAACTCGACCAGATCGAGAAGAAGCGCGAGGAGGAGAAGAAGGAGAAGGAAGAGCAGGAGAAGCAGGAAGACGAGAAGCAGAAGGACGAGAAGCAGGATCCGAAGCCGGACGACAAGCAGGACGGCGACGAGAAGGACGAGCCGAAATCGGAAGAACCGCAGGAAGAGCCGAAGGATCCTGCTCAGGACGAGAAGCCGAAGGACGAGCCGAAGCCTGACGAAGCGCAGAAAGATCCTCCGAAGCCGATGGATCCGAAGGACGTCCCGAAGATGAGCAAGGAAGAGGAAATGCAGCTCCGCGAACGGCTCGAGAAGATCGAGGAGATCCAGAAGGCGCTCCAGGAGAAGTTGAAACGGATGCGCAAGGTGTCCGTGGAGAAGGATTGGTGATCATGAACTCCGCGTTGATCCGAACCCGACGTGCGCTCGTCCGATCGACCGCGCTCGTTCTGCTCGCGACTCTCGCCGTCGCGCAGAAGGTCCCGACCGTCAAAGCACGTGTCGACCCGATCACGGTAAAGCTCGGCGGCCAAGCCGCGCTCATGATCGAGGTGGAGAACGCGCAAGCCGGCGAGATCCCCGCGTTGCCGGCGGTCGATGGCTTGCGCTACGGCCAAGTCGGCGCACCCGGCATGTCGAGCTTCACGGAGATCGTGAACGGCCGCGTGTCGTCCAAGGTGTCGCTCACGTGGCGCATCGCCGTGCAACCGCAGCGAAAGGGCGAGTTCCTGATCCCGCCTTTCGCCGTGAAGGCCGACGGGCGCGAGCTCATGACGCGCGAGCTGCGCATCCTCGCGGCCGAGGACTTCCGCGGCGATGAACTCGGGCTGCTCGAGATCGACGCCCCGAAGGAAGTGTTCCAGGGCGAACCGTTCACCCTCGAGATCCGCCTCGGTTTCGAGGCCGGGATCCAGGGCCGTTTGAACCGTTACGACCTTTCGTTGCCGTGGCTCGGCGAACTCGGCGGCCTCGTCGAACTCGAAGACATGGCCGTTCCTTCTGGTAAATCCGCCGGCAAGATTTCGCTGAACAGTCGGCAGGAGCTCGAGGTCGAGGGCCTCGGAACGCGCAAGGTCCCCAACGGGAACTTCTTCGTGCTGCGCGTGCGCAAACGCTTCGTCGCGACGCGACCGGGAACGCTCACGTTCCCCGGCAGTCACTTCGAGTTCGGTCACCGCGGCGATGGGTTCTCGCGGTTGATCGGCGGCGGCTCCGAGGACTTCAGCTACTACAAGCGCGCGCCGGAGTTCGATCTGCTTGTGAAGGCGATACCCGAGGAAGGCCGTCCGCTCGAATGGTCCGGCGCGATCGGCAAGTTCGAAGCCTCGGCGACTCCCGACCGTCGTGACGTCGTCGCCGGCGACTCGATCAAGCTGACCGTCGAGTGGACGGGCGAGGGCAATCTCGAGTTCTTCGACGCGCCCGATCTCGGCCGCATCGACGCATTTCGCGGCTTTCGCGTGTACGGCACGCAGGATCGCCGCACGCCTGGTCGTCGCGCCATCACGTACGACTTGGCGCCGATCGACGACACCGCTACGGAGATCCCGCCCGTTCCGCTAGCAGTCTTCGACACGGCCGGCGGTCGCTATTCGACGATCGAGACGAAGCCGGTGCCGATCCGTGTGAGGCCGCTCGTCGGCGCCACGGGACTTCCCGACGAGAAGTCGGCGATCGCGACTACGGTCGATCTGCGCGACATCCAGACGAGCTCGGATTCGAGCGGGGACACGCCGGCGCCGAGTGGCGGCACGCTCGCGGCCACAGCCACCGCCGTCGTCGCGGGTTGGCTCGCCTTGCGCGCGTTCGTCCGGCGCCGCGGTGACCCCGATGCGCCTCGAGCGCGCGCACGCCGCCGAGCCAAGCGCCATCTCGAACGTGCGTTACGGGGCGCGAAAACGCCCGAAGAGCAGATCGAGGCGGTCCATGCGTTCCTCGCCGCGCGTTCGGGCGAAACGCCCGAGGCGTGGGCCGGCCGCGATCCTGTCGCATGGTCGCGAGCGACCGACGAGCCGCGCATCGATCCCGAATCGGCGCAGGCGTTGCGCAGCCTCTTCGCGCGACTCGACGCCGCGATCTGGGGCGGCGCGGGGAACCGGAACAAGATCGACGACCGCGAAGTGCTCGCACTCGCCGATCGCGTCGCGGCGGGAGGTCTCTAGATGTCGTCCGTGCGCACCTACTTGCTCGGTTGCTTCGTAATTCTGAGTGCGTGTCTTCCAGCACTCGCGCTCGATCGACCCGCGGCTCCTTCCGACGGCGGAGCGATCCCCGCATACCGTTCCGGCGATCTCGCCGCGGCGCGCACGGCCTGGACCGCCATGCTCGACGCGGAGCCGCGTCTCGAGGGTCCCGAGCGCGCTCGGATCCTCGCGAACCTCGGCAACGTCGCGTTCCGCGAGGGAAAGGTCCTCGAGTCCGTCGGCTGGTTCACGGCGTCCATCCGCTTGCGTCCTCGGGATGCGGACACATGGGCCAATCTCGAGCACGCGCGGCGCGTCGCGAAGCTCGAACCGGCCGATCGCGGTGATCTCGGCGCCACGGTGCAGCGCTTGCTCGGCGCTCTCACGCCGAGCGAATCGCGCCTGCTCGCACTCGTCGGCCTGAT
>CAZKIY010000051.1:0-18799 GCA_964552875.1 uncultured Planctomycetaceae bacterium | reverse complement strand
GAAGCCCAATTCGGTCATGCGCCGCCCGACCCAGAACTTGCGCGCGGCTTCGATCCAAGCCGCGTCGATGATGAACATGTCCTGCATGGCGCCCGAGTTTCTCCGGGATCCATGGCTCGCGCGAGACCTAAGCTCTCGGAACGCAGAGCCGCTACGCTCAGCGGTCATGACTGCATCCGCGCTCCCCACCGAGGCCGTCGAGATCGCGCCCAACGGGGCCGCGAAGTCCGCCGTGATCCTCCTCCACGGATTGGGGTCCGATGGGCACGAACTCGCGGCGATGGTCCCCGCGATGCGCCTCCCGAGTGAGGCCGCGATCCGTTGGGTGATCCCGCACGCTGCTTCACGACCGCTTTCGATCGCTGGTCGCGAGAAGCGCACGGCCTGGTTCGACGTCGGCCCCGAGGACCTGTGGCGCGCTGTGACGAGTGACCCCGAGGGCCTCGCGAAGGCTGACCAACTCGTACGCGCGTTGATCGAGCGCGAGATCGCGCGCGGCGTGCCCTCGAACCGCATCTTCGTCGGTGGGTTCAGCCAGGGCGGTGCACTCGGGACGTACACGGCGCTGCGCTACGAGAAGCCGCTCGCCGGCGCGATCGCGTTGTCGACGTTCTTGGCGCGGAACGTCGACCTCGAGGCGCAGTCCGTCTCGGCGAATCGAGGACTTCCCGTGTTCGCAGGCCACGGCACGCGCGACCGACTCGTGGCTCCGTCGCGCGGGCGTGAGCTGAAGGATCGTCTGACGGCACTCGGATGTGCCGTGACGTTTCGCGAATACGCGATGGACCACGAGGTCTGCGTCGAGGAGCTCGTCGACCTCGGCGCGTGGATCGCGGCACGGACGCGCTGACTCGCTCGGTTGACCCGTGCGACGGACTCCCCCACGGAAGCATGTGCGGTGTGACGGCTACCATGGAGTCGTTGGGGACCTCGCGGTTCACCGGATTCAAGGCCGTGACAGTCCGCTGGCTCATCCGAAGCTGATGAGGCGAAAGCGCCTTGCTAGAGTCGGCATTCATGGATACTTCCCCTCGGGATTCTGATGAACCGCTCGTTCTATTCGCCTCGTGGCTCCGCCAGCGCGCGCGCGCTGACCCCGAGGACATCGAGACACTTGCACGTTCACACCCGCTACACGCGCCTGCACTCCGCGTTCTAGAGCGGCACTGGAGTGAGATCGAGCCAGCATTGCGCCTTGCTGGCATTTCTCTCGATCAAACCGCCAGCTTCGCAGAGCGCCTAGCAATGCTTCATGGGGCTGATGTCGATCCCGCGATCGCCCTCGATAGTCCCTCGACCGATCTCGGTGAGTCGAGCAAACAAGTCCTAACTCGCCTGGGGCGAAGGCTCGGCTTTTGGCGGTACACCATCGAGGGCGAGATCACGCACGGGGGCATGGGGTCCATTCTTCGCGCTTGGGATGAGGACATCCGGCGGCACATTGCGATGAAAGTCATCTTGGAGCGCGAGTCACCTAACGCTCCGAATGGTCGCGCCCGCGTCGATCCGAGTCAGCTCGCGCGGTTCCTCGAGGAGGCCCAGGTCACTGGACAACTGGAGCACCCGTCCATCGTGCCCGTGCACGAACTCGGGCTCGACCCCTCGGGTCGTGTCTACTTCACGATGAAGTTGGTCAAGGGTCGCGATCTGCGTGCAATTTACGATCTCGTCTTCGACGGCAACGCGGATTGGAGCGAGACGCGCGCTTTAAACGTCGTACTCAAGGTGTGCGAGGCCGTCGCCTACGCCCACAAGAAGGGCGTGATCCACCGCGATCTGAAGCCCGGTAACGTGATGGTCGGAGACTTCGGCGAGGTCTACGTGATGGACTGGGGCTTGGCGCGGGTCATCGGCCGCAAGGACCGGCACGATCCTCGCATCGCACCTGACGCAGGCTCGACGCGCTCGGTGCGCACGGAGCGGCGAGAGGAGCGTGAGGCAGCGCCCGACTCGCCCATCCTGACCATGGACGGCACTGTCGTGGGCTCGCCCGCCTACATGTCTCCCGAGCAGGCCAGGGGCGACGCCGCTGCAATCGATAGCCGGTCCGACGTCTACGCGATCGGCGCGATGCTGTATCACCTGCTCGCCCGCCAGATGCCTTATGTGCCGCTTGGAGCACGAGTCAGCCAGCGCACCATCTTGGGCATGGTCCTTCACGGGCCCCCGCAGAAACTCGTGGAGTTCCGCAGAAACCTGCCGGCCGAGTTGGTCGCGATCTGCGAGCGCGCGATGTCGAGGAGGGCTGAGGAACGTTACGCCACGACGCTGGAACTTGCGGACGATCTGCGCGCGTACCTCGAGAATCGGGTGGTGCGCGCGTACCGCACCGGAGCATGGGCCGAGCTCAGCACATGGACTCGTCGCAACCGCGGCACTGCGGCCGCGATGGCGGGTGTCGGCGCATCACTGCTCGTCGGAGCCATCCTCGTCCTCCAGGGGAAGGCGGCGACCCGTCAGCGCGATCAGGTACTCGCCGACCTGGAACTCGTTCGCAATCTAGTCAACTCGGCCGATGGGCTCTGGTCCGCGCTGCCTAGCGAGGTACCAATCCTTGAGGAATGGATCACGGCCGCGGACGCAGCGGCAGCAAGCCAGCTCGAGTACGAACGGAGCACCAGTGACGTGCTGGAGCCCTCGTCGGCCCTCGCCGTCAAGGCACGCCGGCTGCTCGAGGAGCACAGGCCCTCATTGAAGCGAGAGCGAACTCGAGTGCAGGGGCTCTGGGAGTCCGCCAAGTCGTTGGAGGCTCGCACGGTTTCCTCTCCCGCGGCGCAGGCGCGATGGCGCGCAGCCATCGACGCGATCGCCATGAACCCGCGGTATGGCGGTTCGCAGATCCGCCCGCAGCTCGGGCTTTTGCCGCTCGGCGAGAACTCGAGCACGGGCCTATGGGAGTTCTGGCACGTCCTCTCGGGTGCGGAGCCCGGAACCGACGGCACTCAGCGACCATGGACCCTCGAAGCGCAGACAGGGGTCGTGCTCGTACTCCTGCCTAGAGTCCAGACCGCGCTCGGCTCGATCCCCTTCACGAACCTACAAGCCTCGACCGCCGAGGAACTGTTCCAGCTAGCGCCGTCGCAGCCCGAGTGGGGCACGCCATGGCACGATCCGGCCGCGCGCCCCCAAGACGGATTTCTGGAGGGCATCGAGCTCGACCCCTTCTTCATGTCCAAGTACGAGCTGACTCAGTCGCAGTACGCTCGACTGACCGGTCGCCGGCCCAGTCAAGGAGCTCGGGCGGACACTCACCCGGTTGAGTATGTCTCGTGGAACGAGGCGCAGGCCGCGCTAGCCAGGGTCGAACTTCAACTTCCGACTGACGTTCAATGGGAGTACGCCTGCCGTGCCGGAACGACTTCACCATTCTGGACGGGCTGGACGTTTGCTGAGCTACAGGGCGCAGCAAACATCGCGGACCGCACGCGCGGCCGCTCACCCTTCGCGATGGGTCAAGAGACGGCCGAGGTCGAGGACCTCTTTCTCGGAACCGCGCCGGTGGGTTTGGTCCGTCCAAATGGGTTCGGCCTGTTCGACGTTCACGGCAACGTGTGGGAATGGTGCCGCGACGGCTATCGCCTCGACCGAAACCCGCGTGACGGAGACGGGCTAGCCGTGGACTCCGAGTCAATCGATGCGAAAGTACTGCGCGGCGGGAGCTTTTTCACACCTGCGCGGAACGTTCGCTCCGCCTATCGGCTCACGGGTGGCTTCGCTGCATCCGATCGCGACGGAGACGTCGGTGTGCGCCCGTCCCGACCCCTGATGCGCTAACCCTGATGCGCTAGCTCGGCCGCGATGCTCGGCGCTACAGGCTCCAGGTGACCTGGCGCGCGTTCGTCGTGTTGAAAGTATCCGTCGTACAGAACGGTGCCGAGTTGCGATACCAGCACTGGTACACCCGGTGCGCGCCGGGAACGTTGTAGCCACGCAGTGCGACCGGAAGGTCGCCCGTGTCCGGATACTGCGAGGAGCCCGAGGCGTTCAACTTGGTGGCCAGTCGGATGACCGTGCCACCCGCACAGCGCAGGCCGTCGCCGAACACCGTACCAAGGCCGCCGTTCACCGCATTGGTTCCCTGGAAGTACAGCGCGGGGCAATCCGGCATGCCCGAACCTTCGAGTACCAAGTTCGCTGTCGAAACACTGGCTGTCCCGCTCAGGCGCAGCTTTCCGCCGTTGCCCAGCGAGTTCGTGCAGCCTTCGCCCGCACCCAAAACGCTCGCATTTCCGCAGGGGCAGGCAGTACTCGCTCCATCGCCTGCACAGAAGGACGGAGCCGCCAACATTACGGATGTGGAGGTTTCGGCCAGTGGTGCCTGTAGTTCGACGTTGCCAGCCGAGTCCCGTGCGACGCAGTAGAAGTCGTACCGCGAGCCCGATTGCCCCGTGAACGTGGCGCTTGTGGTGGTCGTCTGATCGAGGAGGACTTGGTAGTCACCGCCGTCGCGCGCGACATAGACAGTGTAATCCAACGGCACGCCGACGGAGTCGGTGCCTGACCATGCGATCTGGAACTCCTCGGTCGCGAACTGAGCAGGTAGCACGCTCATGATCCCAACGGGACGAACGCCGTCGATATGGTTCCGGACCGTATTCGTCTGGAAGGACGCCAGCTGTTCGAACTGAATCGTCGCCCGGTTGATGATCGGCGTGCCGGGAGGCAAGCCACCCGAGGGCGCGATCAGAAAATACGCGTTCCCGGCTTGTCCAGGCTGCAAGTTGATGCCCAGCAGGTTGAGGGTGACGACACGGCCAACGATGCTGACTTGTGCCCCTGGTGCAATCACCTGCAGGGTAGACAGATCAAGGTTTGCATCGAAATCGTCCACGATGTGCACGTCGAGCGCCGGCGCCGTGCCGACGTTCTCATAGTGGACAAAGTAGGACAGCCGTTCGCTGGGCTGGATGCACAGTGGGTTCACGACCTGCTTCTCATTGGGGTCCTGCGGACCTATGACCACGGCTTCGTCAGCCCAACGGCTGACGATGTTCGCCGAGGCATCGAAGCACGCGATTGCAACGTCGCGCGTGGCCCGCAGGCAAGCCTGAGACTGTCCTCCACAAACCTGGAACGCACAGGCTGCTCGACAGATCAGACACTGCAGCGGGTCAACGCTGCACGAGGACGGGCAGCACCCCACGAAGCAGTCGCAGGTCGAGGATTGGTTCAAGACGAGGTCGAAGCAGCCGCTCCAGGACTCGGGCAATCCGTACCCAGCCCACACAGGGCCGCCGGGCACGACGGTTCCGAGCGACGTGAGGGGGTCCAGTACGGCGCGGTACGTGAGGATCTGGGTCTGGCCAGGCGCAATGGACGGGATCCGCCAAGCGGCTAGGCCGAGCCTCGCCATCGTAGTGGTGTCGAGCAACGCTGGAGGACTGACCTCGAGAAGTTGGAAGTAGCGTGGATCCACCGACTCGAGCACGTCGAGGTTTGTGGCCGTCGCGAGACCCGTATTGCGAACGGTGATCGCGTAGTCGACCGTGCGCCCAGGTATCGGCGTCGTCCCACGCTTCTGGACGCGAATGCCTCGGCTTGGGTCGAAGGTGTACGAAACTCGCACGGTTGCTCCCGCCTGCGCGTTGAAAATGCTGACGAGGTTTCCTGAACCGTTCACAAAGGATTGCCCCTGGGCAAACAGTATCAACGAAATCGTGCCTGGAGTTCCGTGCGGGCCCACGAAGGCGGCGCGGTCAGCTGGGTCCAATGGCGCGGCGGAGCCTGCCGACGCAGAGAACGTGACCGCTGGCAACGTGATCCCGGAGCTACCCCCGAAATCGAGTGATCCGTCGAACGGGGAGAGCGAAACATTGTCGATCAGGGTCGGCGTTGCCGTGACAGTTCCTGATACAGGCAAGGACAAGATGAGATTGGCAAGAACCGTGACCATGCACGGCACGGGCGCCGCGTCCATGTTCTCCAGCCCCGCCGATCTGCGGCAGGAGCCTTCGACCGCGATGCCGACATCGATCAGGTCACCGAGTGCGGGATCGAACTTGGGAACTACGACATCCTGCATCCAGTTCGTGGCCTGCAGGGGAAAATCGCGAGTGTGGTGGATCTGCTGGTACTGCGCGAGACCCGGGCAGGCCAACGCGAGTCCGACGAAGAGAAGGAGCAGCAGCGAGCGGTTGTTGGAGGTGCAGGACATGGTGAGTGCGAGGAAAACTGCAAGTTGAAGAGGACCCCGATGCTCGGAAGTTGAGCGATGCGTCTCGGGCTTGGCGCCGAACCTACCAGAACCTAGGGAATTGTGCTTCGAGCCCGAATGCTCGTTTGCCTTGGTCTGTCGATGCCGGTGATGCCTGATAGTATGGAAGCGAATCGACGTGCTCAGTCGCCTTACGCTGAGCGTAGCAGCGCGATGGGTCCCGGCTGATCTGAGTCGACCTATTCACCGCGACGTTTCGGGCGCTTTTCCGCCGGCGCGTTCCAGGGATCCTCGGGCCACGAGTGGCGCGGATAGCGCGTGCGGAGTTCCTTGCGGACCTCGAAGTACGCGCCGTTCCAGAAGCTCGCGAGATCGTCCGTCACCTGCTGCGGTCGACCGTTCGGCGCCAGGAGGTGCACGACGACGCGCACGCGGCCGCGGGCGACACTGGGTGTCTGGGCCAGGCCGAACAACTCTTGGATGCGCGCGGCGAGCACGGGCGGACGGCCCGGTTCGTACGTGAGTCGGATGCTGTTGCCGCTCGGAACCGCGAGACGCTCGGGTGCGTGCTCATCCAACGCGCGACGCTGATCCCACGGCAATCGTTCGAGGAGGAACGTCGCGAGATCCTTGCGTTTCAAGTCGGCCAGCGACCGACAACCGCGTGCGAAATCGGGCAGCAGCGCACGCAGATCCGCGTTGTCGTAGGCCGGTAGTCCGATCTCCGGGATCCAAGCGCGCAACGAGCGCACACGTGTGAGCACGTTGGCTGCGTCGGGGTCTTCGAGCGGCAGGAATCGAGGCAAGTCCTCGGCCGCTGCTGCGGCGAGAGCGGTGGCGACGTCGTCCTCGCTCGCGGCGCCGGTTTCGACTTCGTCGAGCACGAGTCCGTTCCAAGTCGAGCGTCGCAGGGCGCGCACGCGACCGGTCGCGGCGTCGAAGCGCACGCCGGATTCCTCGTGAATATCGGCTGGATCGAGCCATGCGCGGTCGACGGCCGACGCTTGGCGTACGAGCGCTTCGGCTCGTTCTCCGCGTTCGCCGCCGTCGAGATCGACGCACACGAACAGGTCGTGGTCGACTACGCCCGATTCCTCGGCGAGGCGAACTCCTCGGCCTCCTTCCATCACGGCGCGGCGTGACCCGGCCTCACGTCGACGAGCGAGTCGATCGGGCCAGGCAGTCAGGAGCGCGCGCATCAGCGCCTCTTCGTCGTGCTCGTCGGATCCAACGTCGCCGAGAGCACGTGCGGCTTCGCGCACGAAGTCCTCCGCCGCGCGCAGGACGTACCGTGCGGCGCTCGTGTTGAGTTCTCCGGGAGCCGCCGGCGACGATCCGCCGCGATCGAACGCGCGCAACGCACGCACGCGATCGACGACGTCGCTGTCCGATCGTCGCGAGTTCCGCTGCGAGGGATGGCGCATGAACGGGTCGCGTTCCTGCAGCATCGCGGCCGCGATCGACGCGTCGAAGACGATGCCGCGCGCGTGCCCTTCGACGAGGAGCCGCGCGAGACGCGGATGCGCACCGAAGCGTGACAGCGTACGTCCGAGATCCGTGATTCCCGATGCATCGGTCGCTCCGAGTCGCGCGAGCAGCATCGTCGCCGCATCGAGCGCGAGCTTCGGCGGGGCTTCGAACCACGGAAATGCGGCCGGATCGCGTTCGCCGAACGCCAAGAGCTGCAACACGGGACCCGCGAGGTCGACGCGACGGATCTCGGGGTCGTCCTCGTCCTGCAAGGAACGTTGCGCACCTTCCGTCCACAGGCGCAGACAGATTCCGGGTTGCGTTCGACCAGCTCGCCCCGCGCGTTGATCGGCTGACGAGCGCGAGATGCGCACGAGCTCGAGGCGGTCGAGCCCGACGCCTGCGTCGTAACGCGAGCGGCGCGCGAGCCCGGAGTCGACGACGGCGGTCACGCCTTCCACCGTGACGGACGTCTCGGCGACGTTCGTGGCGAGGATGACTTTGCGCGCGTCGCCGCGACGGAGCACCGCGTCCTGATCGGCCGCAGGCAGATCGCCGTAGAGTTCGTGCACGCGCACGCCGCGCCGTGACGCAAGCGTAGCTAGGGCTTCCTTCGTCCGGCGGATCTCACCGACTCCCGGCAAGAACGCGAGCACATCGCCCTCGGTCGCCGCGAGCGCTTTCTCGACGCCCCGGGCGACTTCGCGGTCGACGAAGCGATCCGGCTCGCGGTCGAGGTAGGAGACGTCGACGGGGAAGAGGCGCCCCGAGCTCTTGATGATCGGTGCGTTGCCGAGCCACTCGGCGATGCGAGCGGCGCGCAACGTCGCGGACATGACGACGATGCGCAGATCGGGGCGCGCGTCGAGTTGGACGCGACGCGCGAGAGCTAGAGCGAGGTCGACATGCAGGCTGCGCTCGTGGAACTCGTCGAACACGAGGACGCCGACGTCGGACAGGAACGGGTCGTCTTGCAGGTAGCGAACGAGCAAGCCCTCCGTCACGACGAGGATCCGCGTCGCGCGTGAGGCTTTCCGCTCGAAACGCACATGAAAACCGACTTCGCCGCCGAGTTCGACTCCGCGCTCGAATGCGATGCGCCGCGCAGCAGCGCGCGCCGCCAGACGACGCGGTTCGAGCATCACCACGCGCAGGGATCCTGCCAGGCCGGCATCGAGCAGTGCCGGCGGCACGCGCGTCGTCTTGCCCGCGCCGGTCGGGGCTTCGAGCACGGCGCACGGATGTGCGCGCAGCCCGGCGACGAGTTCCGGCAAGACGCCGTCGATCGGGAGCGGGGACGGAGTCATCGGTGCACGGATGCGTCGCTATGCTAGCCGCGCTCGTGGCTGGCATTCCCTTGTTGCTCCCTTACGGCGATCGCGTCCCTCGACTGGGCGCAGACGCGTTCGTCGCGCCGACCGCGACGATCATCGGCGACGTCGAGCTCGGCGTACGTGCCTCGGTCTGGTACGGCGCAGTCCTCCGCGGCGACGTGCACACGATCCGCGTCGGGGACGATTCCAACGTGCAGGACGGTGCCATGTTGCACGGAACGCTGGGCGAATTCGCCGTGATCGTCGGGGCACGCGTGTCGATCGGCCACCAAGCGACCGTCCACGGCGCGACGATCGAAGACGACGTCTTGATCGGTATCGGCGCGCGAGTTCTCGACGGCGCTCACATCGGCAGTTGGTCACTGGTCGCTGCCGGTGCGATCGTGCGAGAGGGAATGATCGTTCCGCCACGCTCGCTCGTCGTCGGTGTCCCCGGTGTCGTGAAACGCGCGCTGACGGAGCGCGAACTCGAGGTGATTCGCCGCACTCCCGAGCGCTATCGCCTTCTTGCCGCCGAGCACGCGCGGATCTTCGCGGCCCGATGAACACGACGCTCCCGATTCCTTGGAACGCCACGGTCGCGCGCCGCGTCGACGTGAACGAGAGCCTGCGCATCTTGTGGATCCGTCCTGATTCCGGATCGATCCAACCGTTCGAACCGGGGCAGTTCGTGCAACTCGGTTGGCCGAAGCCGGAGCATCCCGCAGGGCCGCCCCCGACGCGCGTGCGCTGGAACAAGCGCTCGTACTCGATCGCGTCCTCGCCGGAGGAGACCGGTGCCTACGAGCTGTGCCTCGCGCACGTCCACGGCGGTGTCCTCACTCCGCAGCTCTTCGAGCAGCCCGAGGGCGCGCGCGTGTGGTGCGACGACGCACCCAAAGGACACTTCACGCTGGCGCGAATTCCGGAGGGTCGCCATCTCGTGTGCGTCGCGACGGGGACGGGCATCGCTCCGTTCACCTCGATGTTGCGGCGATATCGCGGGACGGGGCGTTTCCGGAAGCTGACGATCCTCTGGGGCGCGCGGGGGAGTGCAGATCTTGCATACGACGCGGAGTTCCGTGCCGCGGCGTCATCGAACGCGGAGGTGCGCTACGCAGCGATCGCTTCACGCGAGCCGGCCTCGAGCACGTGGTCCGGAGCGCGCGGGCGCGTGCAGGCCTTGCTCGACGGCGCGACCTTCGTATCCATCGCGGGCGAGCCGCTCGAGCCCTTCGACACGCACGTCCTGTTGTGCGGCAACCCGGCCATGATCGACGACGTGCGTGCATTGCTGGAACCGCGCGGCTTCGTCCTCGACGGCGCGAAAGCGTCGGGAAATCTGCACTTCGAGCGCTACTGGTAGGCGCCATCGTGGACGCGGATCACGGGGGTCATCGAGGCTCGGCAGCGGTGATGGATCGGGCCAGAACGGGCTCGAGCTCGCGCGCGACGATCTCGTGACCGAGCAAGTTCAGATGGAGATCGGTGCGCCAGAAACAGGGCTCGTCCGACGCCCGCAGCGCCGCTGTCATGTCGACGACCTCGATGCCGAGAGCGGCGACGTCCGCCATGATCGAGGCCGTCATCCGGACGTGTTCTTCGAGATCGCCGTCGTCGAGGCCGAGCGCTCGCATCGTCGGTTCGACGAGGTCCGGCATGCGCTGTCTCTCGATCTCGATCGGCGAAGGGAGATGGACACAGACGAGCCGGATGCCGCGCGCGTGACAGACCGCCGAGATCTCCGTGAAGACTTCCAACGCCGCCGCGCGCGCTAAAAGCACCTCTGAAGCGTGATCCTTGAATCGCGCGACCGATAGCAATCCCTGGTGGGAAGCGGGCACGAAGATGTCACCCGTGTGCCCTTCCGGCGGACGGTCGTCTCGATCCCATTCCGGCAAGGGTAGGCGCGCGAAGTAGCGGTACGGCAGGAGTGCCTCGCGGAAATCGTTGCCGCCGTGCACCGTGACGACGAACACGTGCGGGGCGAGGCCGCGATGACCCTCGAGCACGCCCACGTAGTTGTAGAACGAGTACGCGATGTCCGCCGCGTTCAGCACCTCGACGGATCCGGCACCGCCGCGCGCGGCGAGCGCGACTTCAATTCGAGTCGCGAACGCGTCCGCGTTGTCGCAGAACCCGGACGTGTGCGAGTCGCCTGTGAGCAGGATCCGCAGGGCCGGCCTCGCCTCGCGAAGTTCCTCGTCCTCGCGAAATCCGAGCGAGTTCGTGCGGAACGTCCACCGACCGCGTGGATGCTCGGGCCAATCGACGACGTGCCGCAGATCAGGTCGATGCGCGTAGTAGCTCCATGGGTCGTAGCGGTTGATCCGCGTCAGCACTTCGAACACGGTCGCGGCCTCGTCGGGAGGCAAGTACCAGCGTCGATCCTCGGGCCGCTCCGGGATGATCTTCTGCGAGCCCTCGAGTGTTGGAGCCTCGCGACTGCGACGATCCATGAGGTCCGCGATCGCGCCGCGGTCGAAACCCGGTGAGGCCGGACGCCGCAGCAGGATCCAGCCGCCCCAGCCCAGAGACACGGCGAGACAAACGCCCAGGAGCAGTGCGATCACCCGGTTCCGAGTTCGGCCAGGACGTGCGTCGGATCGCGGCGACTCGGTCGGCGTGAGCATCTCGGTGAGCAGGGTGACGCGAGCGTGCAAGCTACCACGGTTGCCGGCTCGTGCTCGAACGATCGCGGCCACGACAGTGCCTCGTGAGGTATCTTTCCCCACCCGTTTCGGGCCGAGAGCCCGGTCCGCGCGACCCCCATGCGATCTCGGTGCTGCGCCTCATGATCGGAGACGTCCGAACGCCGCGATCCCATCTCGTGCTGCTGGTCGGCATGACCCTCCTTGCGATCGTCTTGGGCTGGATCGGCCTCGACTACTGCCTCCCGCACGCGGCGAACAACGACGAGATCGTCTACTACTCGCAGTATCGCGCGTTCGTCGAAGGTGACGAGGAGCCCGAGAAGCGCCGGCGCTTCGTGGCCTACCCGGCGATCTGGACACGTCCCTCCGTGTACCTCCCGCGGTCGGAGATGCCGGCTCCGTCCATGGACCTCGCCACCGAGGTCGTGCGCGCGAATCACGACCACATCTTCCTGCGCCGCTGCGTGGTCGTGCTGGGCAGTCTGTCGATCGCCGCTGCTTGGCTGCTTGCGCGCCGATTCGTCGGCAGCGGGTGGGCCCTCGTCACCGCGGGATTCGTGGGCACGAGCGTTCTGGCCTTCTGCTTGGTCACGCAGTCGCGACCGCATTCGGTGGCCTTGCCCGCGATCGTCCTGGCCGTGGCGGCTTCGGTGGAAGTCGTCAGGCGCGGCACCATGTCAGCAAGTCTGCTCGCCGGTTTGGCTTCGGGCGCGGCCATCGCCGCCTTGCAGAACGGCGCGGCAGTGCTGTTGCCGCTCGCGGCCGCGCATGCGCTGCGCCTGCGGAGCGACTGGAAGAGAGCGATCATCGGTCTGACGGCCGCGTCGGTCGTCGTCGCGGCGTGTTTTTTCTACGCCTACCCAGCAGCGCTCGCGAAGGTGCTCGCGAAACCGTTCGCGGGTTCGACGCGTCACGGATTCCTGGCGTCGCACGGGGTCGTCCTCGAGGACTTCCAAGGTGGCGGATTCGGCGTGGTCTTGCGCGCATTCGCATACCACGACCCCCTGCTCCTCCTCGGTGCCGCCGCGACGCTCGTGGCGGGAATCGTGGTCCTCATGCGCAGGCGAACCGTGTTGCCGAACCTGCGCGACGAGCTGCTCGTCGTCCTGGCCTTCTGCGTTCCCTACGTCATCGCGTTGGGCCTGTTCGAGCGCACGTTCTTCCGCTTCGCGCTGCCGCTCGTGCCTTTCGCGGCACTATTCACTGCGATCGGGTTGCGAGCGTTGGGACGAACCGGAGTCGTCCTCGCGGCGGGCATTCTCGTCGTGCAAACCGCGTGCATCGTTCAGATCGTGCGCTTGCACGTCGCCGGCGACACCGCCGAGCAGGCGGCTGCGTGGATCGACGAGAACTTGGATCGGCCCACCGCTCGGATCGCGATTTCACCTTGGGTGGACCTGCCGTTGGTTCGAACCAGCGAGGCTCTCGCAGCGCACGGCCTCGGGAGTCAGGACGAGTTCGCGCACTGGCTCGACCACCAGCGCGCCATGGATCCCGCGCAGCGCGACGCGATGGGCTGGACGATCGTCGACATGCCGCTCCGCCGAGCAGCCCAGAGGAATGCTCTCGCGGCCGACCCGGCTGCTTTCATTCGCGCACTCGACGCCGACTACGTCCTCGTCGACGTCTTCGCCGGCCGGGAGCGTCCGATCATGGCGCGCGTTCGCGAAGGCGCACGTGCGACGGGCCGCTTGATCGCGCGCTTCACTCCGCAAGGGCCCGACGAGGAGGGCCCGCAGCAACTCGATCCCTACGCCAGCCTCGAGGTATTCGGCAAGGACCGCTTCGTCTTCCTGATCTTCGGCGCACGCGCACTGGGGACGGGCCTCGAGCTCTATCGCATCGAACGCTGAGAGCGCGCGAAGAATTCGAGCCTACGCTCTCCCACAGGCTCCCTGCCGCTTCGGCGCGCGTCGCCTGTGATTTCGTCATAGGCGTTGCGAGTGGCCGATCGAATCGAGCCGACACGCGCTCGGGAATCATCCGTGCCGCTTCGCGGCGAGGAGTCCGCGAGTTCTTCACCAGCGCCGAGTGCCAGGCTAGCGCGACCGACGTCGACGAACCGCCTCGCGCAACAACCACTCGATGTGCGCGTTCAGCGAACGCAGATCTTGAGCCGCCCACGCCCGGAGCTCCGCGTGGAGTTCCGGTGAGAGTCGCAGGAGGAACGCTTTCCGGGCCGAATCCTCGGTCGGATCCGGTTCCTCCGCGCGGGGTTCGGCGCGATCGGCCACGGCGCACCTAGTGGTAGAGGCCGCCCGTGTTCAGCACGGGCTGCGCGTTCTGTTGGCTGCACAAGACCACGAGCAGGTTGCTCGTCATGGCCGCCTTCCGCTCGTCGTCGAGCACCACGACCTTGTTCGCGCTGAGCTTCTCGATGGCCATCTCGACCATCCCTACCGCGCCGTCTACGATCAGTTTGCGCGCGGCGATGATCGCCGCGGCTTGCTGGCGCTGGAGCATCGCAGCCGCGATCTCCTGCGCGTAGGCCAAGTGCGACAGACGTGCCTCGAGGATCTCGATGCCTGCGATCTGCAGTCGCGATTGCAGTTCGCTCTGCAGCTCCATCGACACCTGGTCCGCACTGCCACGCAGCGTCGTGTGCACATCCGTGGCTTGGCCGTCGTCGTACGGATGCCGGGACGCGACCATGCGCAGAGCGGATTCACTCTGCGTCTCGACGAACGTGAGGTAGTCCTCGACGTCGAACAACGCTTGCGCGGTGTCGCTGACTTGCCACACGACGATGGCCGCGATCTCGATCGGGTTACCGAGCAGGTCGTTCACCTTGAGCGTCTTGCCGTTCAAGTTGTGCGCGCGCAGCGAGACCTTCTTCTTCGAGGTGAAAGGGTTCGTCCAGTAGAAGCCCGCGACACGCGCGGTCCCGCGGTACTTGCCGAACAAGACGAGCGCGCGGCCGAGGTTCGGTTCGACGATGAAGAAGCCCGGCAGGAGGAAGATCCAGACGAGCATGGTGAAGACGACGAGCCCGACAATTCCGCCATCGGGCTTGTCGAGCGGCGATGCGTTCGCGCTCATCACGAGCGCCGCGATCGCGGCGATGGGAATGAGCAGGACGAAGGCGAGCATCCCGTAGCCGGACAGCGGACGGAACGACGCTTCGCGAGAGGTATTGCGAGTTTCCATGTGGGGGTGACGCGCCGTTTTTCGGCGTCTCAGGGTGATATCGTCATCATATTACCGAGCGATCGCGCTATTCTTCATCCCGACCTCCACTTTCGTGTCTAAGCCTGGAAGGCCCCAAGACTTGCGGCGCAGCTTTGGTCCGGATCACACTCGACCCGCGCGGGGATCGTCCCGTAGGATGTCCCCGTGCCTGCTCCCCTGCCGAGCACCTTCCCACGCCTCACCGGCGGCTTCCGACTCGTCCGCGAGCTCGGCCGCGGCGGCATGGGAATCGTCTACGAGGCGGAGGAGCTCGACTCGGGTCGCATCGTCGCGCTGAAGGTCCTCGCCCAAGAGCTCTCTGTCGCGGGCGAGGCTTTCGAACGGTTCCGACGCGAAGCGCGACTCGCAGCGGCGATCTCCGACGCGCGCTGCGTATTCGTCTACGGCGCGCATCAAATCGACGGCTCCCCCGCGATCGCGATGGAGCTCGTCGGCGGCGAAACCCTGCAAGACAAGATCGCGCGCGGCGACGTCCTCCCGATCGAGACGGCCGTGCGCTGGGCGATGGACGTCATCGACGGTCTCGAAGCCGCGCATCGCGCCGGGATCATCCACCGCGACGTCAAGCCGTCGAACTGCTTCGTCACGACGGACGGTCAGGTGAAGATCGGTGATTTCGGGCTCTCGCGCACGCTCGAGCGCGACATGGAGCTCACGCAGTCGGGCCAATTCCTCGGTTCACCGCTCTACGCGAGTCCCGAGCAGATCCGCGGCCGAACGATCGATGCGCGGAGCGACCAATACTCGTGCGCGGCGACGCTCTACGCGCTGCTCGCGGGTCGTGCCCCCTTCGGTGGCGCGAACGTCGGCGAGGTCTTGGCGCGGATCCTCTCCGAAACGCCGGCGCTGATGCGTTCGATCCGCGCTGAGATCCCACGTGAGTTGGAGCGCGTCGTGCTGCGCGGAATGGAGCGCGACCCCGATGATCGTTACCGCGACTTGGATGCGTTCCGCGCGGCTTTGGCGCCGTTCTCGAGCACGTCGGCCGCCGCTGGATCCATCCCTCGGCGACTCGGTGCGTGGGTCGTGGACGCGGCGCTCGTGGGGTTCGTGTCGAGCTCGGTCACCACGATGCTCCAGACCTCCAATGACCTCTTCGTCAGCGACCCATCGCGCCCGTGGCTGGCTCTGCCGCTCTCGGTGCAGCTCGCTCTGGGAATGATCCCGGTCGTCTACTTCGCGCTCACCGAGGGCGCGTTCTCCGCGAGCGTCGGCAAGTGGGTCTTCGGCCTGCGCGTGGCCCCCGTGGGTCCGGGTCCGGCCATGTGGGTGCGCGCTGTGCCGCGCGCGTTCCTGTTCGAAGCGGCGGCCCTCGCCATCGTCGTACCGTGGCATCTTTTCCCGACGAATCAGCAAACGTACCTCCTGCTGACCCCGTTGATCTTCGTCGGCACCTTCGCGTTCCGGGTATGCACGATGCGCAAGCGCAACGGATGGCGCGGACCGCACGAGCTGTGGACGGGAACGCGCGTCATCCAATCCCAGTTCCCGTTCCGGAAGCGTTCGCGCATCGAGTCTCCGCCCGAAGCTCCCCACGCCAATCCGCAAGTTCCGTTGCCGGAAAAGCTCGGCAGCTACCGCGTGCTCGGCCTCGTCGGCATCACGGAAAGCGGCCAACTCGTCCACGCGCGGGACGAGCAGCTCGAGCGCAGCGTTTGGATTCAGTTCCGCGAATCCGGTGCGCGCACGAGTGAGAAACGCCGATCGCTCGGGAGACCCGCGCGCTTGCGGTGGCTGGAGAGCCTGCGCGCGGACGGCGGACAAGCCGACGTGTTCGAATCGCCGGGTGGTTCGGGCCTCTTGGGCCTCGCGGAGCGACGCGCACCGCTCGAGTGGCCGATGACGGAGCGCGCGCTCTCGTCACTCGCCGAAGAGATGGAGCGCTCCGAGACGGAGGCCGGCGCACCGCTGGCTTGGTCTGCGAACCAAGTCTGGTTCGATCGGAACTGGAACGTGCGCTTGCTCGACGAATGCGTTCCGCCTGGGCGAGCGGAACTGGATGCAGTCGGCCTGATCGGCTCCACGGCGCGATCCCTGCTCGCGATCGGGCCGCAGCGTGAGTTCCCTCCCGACCTACCCGTGCACGCCGAGCCCTTGGTCGCCGCCCTGAGCGGCGCGGCTCCGCAATTCAAAGATCTCGCCGCATTGCGCGCGGCGCTGACGACATCGCAGGCCTCCGCCGCGGATGTCGATCGCAGGACGCGTTTGGCGCAGATCGCGGTCAGCACGTTCCTGCTCTCGCTGTCCTCGGCGTTGGCGGCCTTGCTCTTCATCCTCATGATGGACTTCATGCCGCAGTGGGTCGAGATGGCCCTCTCGATCAGCGAACTGCAAGAGGGGCGTGTGCTCACCGAGAAGCCGAAGGGCGTCGAAGCCAAGGACTCCTCCGAGCCTCCCGGACCGAGGCCCGTCGGAGTCGAGCTCGACGACCAATCGCGCGCGTGGCGACACACGTTGATCTCGTACGAGTCGACACACGGATTGGGTGCCAACTTTTCGGCCGGACTTTCGGGAGAGCAGAACGAGGTCGTAGTCGAGTCGCGCAAGCTCGTGCCCAACCCGACGTTGGCCGAGTTCGAGAGCGCCCAAGCACGAATCCGAGCGCAGCGCGGACCCGTCGGCACCGCGAAAACCGAGTTCTTTGCGCGCTTCGACCCTTCCCTGATCGTGGTCGGGATCACGTCCTACGCCACGATCCTGTGGACAGCCATCGCCCTTCTCTCGTGCTTGATCTGGCCGGGCGGCGTGTCGTTCCGCATGTTCGGGCTTTCGATCCGTCGACGCAGTGGGCGGCGGGCCTCGCGTCTCTTCGGCCTCTTCCGTACCGGGATCTTCGCGCTACCGCTCGTCGGTGGTTATGTCGGTGCCGGGATCCTCATCGTCACGGGAACCGCCTGGGCTGGTTGGCTCCTCTTCGCCATCACGGCCGCGGCACATGTCGCCGGGATCGTGCTGTCGCTGGCCGAGCCGTCTCGTGGCCCGGCGGACCGCCTCTTGAAGTCGCGCATCGTGCCGCGCTGAACGCCCGGCGCGCGCTGAATGACCGGGGCGCGCGGAAAGTCCGCGCGGTGCGAGTCGGTTCGAGGGGCTCGTTCAGCCCGGCTCGAGCTTCGCGTACTCCCACCACAACCACCAACCGTCGTCGGACGTCGTGGTCAGAGAGACGGCGGATGGACCGCTGCTCGACTTCGAACCGCCGGTCGTCGGGCTCGAAGAACCGCCACTCGGCGTGGGCCCGCTCGCCCCTCCGCCCGGCACGCTCGAGCCCGGTGCCGGCCGCGTCGGTCCGGGTGCCGGAACCGTGTCTCCCGGGCCGACGTCGAACACGGGCGTCTGGATGCGCGCCGCCTCGTCGAACGAAAGTCCGTTGTCGCAGCGCCAACGCACGAACGTCGCGTCGCCCGCGAGTTCGAGGACCCAAGCGTGATTGTTCGTCGTGCGCACGCGCTCGACCAAGTCGAATTCGCCCGTCGCGTGGAGCAGCTCGGCGACGGCGCAGCGGCGACCTTTTGCGTCCACGAACCACGGAATGCGCGTGGCGGGATCTTCGCCGCGACCGAAGTCGGCGCGCTCGCGGTAGGCACGCAGCGTCGCGACGAGTCGTAGCCGCGCAGTGTTCTGTGCATCCGAGAGACACGAGGTGTCGGCAGCGAGGAGCTCGCCCTCGACGACGGCGTAGTGGGCGCTGGTGCGGCGGAGGCCTTCCTCGAACGGTGAGGCGGCCGAGTGGGAATCGAAGCTGGCGAGCGACGCGAGGGCGAGAAGGAATACGGGTGTCATGTGCGACTCACGGACTCGGAGGGCAGACCGCGTGGGTCACGACACTCGCCTCGAGTTCGAGCAGCGAGCAACTGGCGGACCGCGTTTCGCCAGAGCGAAAGATCGTAAGGCGAGCAGCCACGATGCGCTCCAGGGGCAGTTTCTCGGCCTCGCGCGCCTCGTCGATCGAGCGGTGAGGTTCCCCTTCAGGAACGCACGAGCGTGTGCCAACCGTGTCGATCGGGTGCCGTGCCGCGTGC
>CAZKIY010000050.1:10600-19066 GCA_964552875.1 uncultured Planctomycetaceae bacterium | reverse complement strand
GCGGCCGAACGGCGACGGTACGGGCACGGTCTCTTTCGGGCGCGGCATGCTCGGAGTCGACGCAAGGTACCACGCGCATTCGCCCTCGCCCCGATGTCTCTCGATCACACGCGTGTCCTCGCGGAACTGCGCGAAGCGTCGAACATCCGACCCAGCGCTTGTCACGACTCGAGGCGAGTCCGAGCATGCCGCCATGCGACACGCGGATCTCGGTCGTTCCGGACTTCGAATTCCGCGTGTCGTCTTCGGAGCGTGGGCGATCGGCGGATGGGGCTGGGGCGGAGCGGACGACGAAGCTTCCATGCGTGCGATCCATGCGTCCATCGACGCGGGCGCGAACGCGTTCGACACGGCGCCGGTTTACGGGTTCGGCCGCTCCGAAGAGGTCCTCGGTCGAGCGTTGCGAGGGCGGCGGAACGAGGTGCTCCTGCTCACGAAGATCGGGCTGCGCTGGGACGACCCGCGCGGTGAGATCTCGTTCGACACAGTCGACGACGGCGGCACGCGTCGCGTGGTGCGGCGCAACGCGCGAGCGGATTCCGTGCGACTCGAAGTCGAGCGCAGCTTGACGCGTCTCGGCACGGAGACGATCGATCTGCTCCAGGTGCACTGGCCCGACCCGGCGACTCCCGTGGCCGAGACGATGGAGACGCTCGTCGCGCTGCGAAAAGAAGGCAAGCTGCGCGCGATCGGCGTCTCCAACTTCGACGTGCCTTTGCTGAAGGCGGCGCAGGCGGTCTTGGGCGACGTGCCGCTCGCCAGCACGCAGCCGAAGTACAGCCTCGTCGTGCGCGACATCGAGCGCGACATTCTGCCGCACTGCGCGCGAGAGGGCATCGGCGTGATCGTCTACTCGCCGCTCGAGCAGGGCCTCTTGTCCGGGAAGGTCACCTCATCGCGCGCTTTCGTCGAAAAGGACGGGCGCAGTCGTCGCGCGACGTTCAAGTCGGCCAATCGCGAGCTCGTCAATGAGGTGCTCGAGCGCGTCGCGCGCCCGATTGCGCGTGCGCACGACGCAACGTTGGCTCGAGTCGCGATTGCGTGGACGCTCGCGCAGCCGGGCATCACTGCGGCCATCGTGGGAGCGCGCACGCCGGAACAAGCGCGCGAGAACGCGGCCGCGGCGGACATCCGGCTCTCGCCCGCCGAAGAGCTCGCGCTCCGAACCGCATTCGAGGCCTTGTCGCTCGACCTGCGACGTACGGTGGCCTTCAGCGCTCGAGTGAAGGGCTACCTCGCGCGGCTACTCGGTCGCTGAGCGAGCCGTCAGCGGAAGAAGACGAACGTGACGATCACGAACGTCGGGATCAGGATCGCGCCCGACCAGAGCATGTAACCGCCGAATGAAGGCATCTTGACGCCCTCTTCCTCGGCGATGGCTTTCACCATGAAATTGGGCCCATTTCCGATGTACGTGTTCGCGCCCATCATCACGGCGCCGCACGAGATCGCGGTCAAGTTCATCGCGGCCTCGCCGCCTGTCGCGAGGTACTCGGCGAGGTAGCGTGGTCCGCTCGGGCTGATCCCGGCTTGACCTGCGGCCGTCGCCGCGAACGTCAGGTAGGTGGGCGCGTTGTCGAGAAAGCTCGAGAGGATCCCCGTGGCCCAGTAGTACTGCCAGGGATGCGTGATATCGAGATCGGACCCGCGCGCATGGAGCAGATAGAGCGGCGCGATCATCGTGACGAAGATGCCGAAGAAGAGGATCGCGACCTCGTGGATCGGTCCGAAGGTGAATCGATTCGCGGCGCGCACCGCGGGCTTCGTCGCGACCCACGAGAGTCCCGCGATGCCGACCATCAAGCCTTCCTGGATTCCGACGGGCCACGGTTCGCCGCCATGTCCCCACCCGTTTCCGCGGGCGAGGATCACCAGCACGATCGCGCCCAGGAAGAGGAAGTTGTGGGCGCCGACCAAGCCTAGAGGTTCGTGCTTCAACACGGCTTCGAGCTGTGATCCAGGACGCTCGAGTTCCTCCTTGTCGAGAACGTACGAGTCCAACGCGAAGAACACGGCGAGGAGGATGCCGACGACGAGCAACCACTCCTTCCACAAACCGAACGTCCACTCGAAGGGCACGCCCTTCAGGAACCCGAGGAAGAGCGGCGGATCGGCGAACGGCGTGAGCATGCCGCCGCAGTTCGACACGATGAAGATGAAGAAGATGACGATGTGCGCTCGTCGCTTCCTCGTTGCCGTGGCGCGGAGGAGCGGGCGTATCAAGACCATGGACGCGCCCGTCGTGCCGACCAAGTTCGCGAGAATGGCGCCGATCACGAGTAGTCCGGTGTTCGACAACGGAGATCCCGCCAGGGATCCGCGCACGAAAATGCCGCCCGCGATGACATAGAGCGCGCCGAGCAGCGCGATGAACGCGACGTAATCGAGCAGGATGTGCTGCAGCACTTCCCAGCCCGACGCCCCGAAGGTCACGAGGAGCCAGATCGCGAACGGCACGCCCAAGGCGAACGAGACGATCGCTCGATTCTTGTTCGACTCCCACCAGTGGTGAGCGAACAGCGGCAGGACGGCGATCGCGAGCAGCAGCGCGACGAACGGCAGCAGCGCCCACAGCGGCATGTTCTGGCCGATGTCCGCGCTCGGAGGGACAAGCAGTGTCGGGAGGAAGTTCATCGGAGGGAACGCGCGTCAGCGCGTGTAGCCGAGCGCTCGCAGTGCATCCAACGTCGCCGGATCCGTGGGCAAGTCTGCTGCGCCGTCGCCCGCCGACCGTGGGAGCGCGTGATCGGTGCGATCCAGGAACGCCGCGAGTGCGTCGCGTGTCCTCGACGAGGTCTCGTCCACGAGGACGGGTCTCGTCTCGTTCGGATCGGACTCGAGGTCGTAGATCTCCACCGAGCCGTCCGATCCGCGGATCATCTTCCAACGCTTCGTGATCGCGGCCGAGAGTGCGCGTTTGTAGCGGTCGAGCGGTCCGCCGTCGGCCGCGATCGGCTCGGGGAACACGGTCAACGTGATCTTCGGCCAGTCGAGGGACGCGCGCAGCACGCGCTCGTCGGGGAGCGCGCCGCGCAGATCGAGCGCATCCGGGCTGCCCGTTCGAGCGATCCCGGCCGCGGCGAGGATCGTGGGGTGGAGGTCCGTGATCTGCACCAAGCGCGCTTCCCCGGCGCCCCGTGCGAAGCCCGGACCGCGCGCGAGCAACGCGATGCGCAAGTTCGACTCGTACAGGTTGAAGACGTGGTTGACGTGGTCGTGATCGCCCAGGTTCTCGCCGTGGTCGGAGAGGACGAAGAGCAGCGTCTTCGCCGGATCCAACACACCGTCGAGTGCACGCACGATGTCGGCGACGACCGCGTCGCACGCGTGCAACTCGCCTTCGTAGAGGCTCGACATACGCGGCCAGTCCGCGTCCGCGAACGGCTGCGTGCGCCCGTAGTGACGGATCATCGCCCCGCTCGCGCCGCTGCTGCGCGGGAAGAACTCGTCGATCGATCGCCGCCACTCCGGCATCGAGACCGCGAACCGTTCCGCGTGTTTCCACGGCGGGACGTAGGGCATGTGCGGTTCGGTCAAGTTCACGAACACGAACGCGGGGCGCGCGGGATCTCGCTCGGATCCGATCCACTTCGAGATCGCGTTGACGGTCGCGTGCGTGCCCGGCGTGGGTTCCGAGTTGGCCTTCCAGCGATCCACGAATGTCTCGAAACCCCGGTCGAGTCCCGTCGTCTTGGAGATCCACGGATTGTTGCTGAAACCCGCTGTTTGATAGCCGTTCTGCGCGAGGCTCGCGGCGAGCAGCGGGATCTCGGCCGGGAATTGCGTGTTGGCCTGAGCGGTTTGGTGAACTTCGGGTGATTCACCCGAGAACAGCGACGCGTGCGCCGGCAGAGTCCAACACGACGTCGAGTACGCACGGTCGTAACGGGTGGCGCTCTGCGCGAGCTCTTCCAGGAACGGCGTCGTCGGCCGGGGATGCCCGTAGACCGAGAGATAGTCCGGTCGCGCCGTGTCCATGACGATGACGACGACGTTCAGCCGTTCCGCCTCGTTCCCACACGACGCGAGCAACGCGGTGCTCGCGACGATCCAGGCTATGGTCCGCATCGGGAGCGATGATAGCCGCGCGAGGCTGCGGTACGCTCCGCTCTCTCCTGATGAAGATCGGTCCGCACGAATGGCGCAACGCAGCGCTCGCACTAGCCGCGCTCTTCGTCGTGCTCGTCGCGCCGCTCTTCGCGAGGCGAGCGGTCATTCATCCCGACGACGGGCGCGCCGCGCTCGGGCTCGAACAGCAGGCGGTCGCGAACAACATCGGGCAGCGGCGGCTCGGTGACACGAGCTACTACTACGTGCCGGAGGAGCATCACCACCTCCACGGGGATCGCACCGGCTGGATTGCGGTCTGGAATCCACACACCGAGCTCGGACGTCCCTCCTCGCATCTCGCCGGAGTCAGTCCGGCTTACCTGCCGACGCGCGTTCTCGGTTGGTTCGTGGACGATGCCTTCTGGTTCCACACGCTCCTTTCGCTGGCGACCATCGCGGGGACGGCGGCATTTCAGTTCTTGTTCCTGCGCGCCATGGGCTTGAGTCCGTGGTCGTGCTTCACGGGTGCCGCGGGAATCGGGTTCGGCATCTTCGCGATCTACTGGGCGCCTTTTCCGATCTTCGTCGCGGGCCTGTGTTGGACATCCGCGTGCCTCTGGCTCACGACGCGTTGGTTGCAGCGGCCGAGCCTCGCCGTGGGCGTGGGACTCGCGTTCGCGGTGCAAGCGCTACTCCTCTCGGCGTATCCGCAACAGATCGTCTGGCACGCGTGGTTCGTCGCCCCGTTCGCTCTCGTTCGGTGGTGGCGAACGAAGCCTCGATCCCTTCCGGCTCTCCTTGGTCTAGGCGTGTGCGCTGCACTCGGGCTCGCCGCCGCCGCTCCCGTCTATGTCGATCTCGCGATCGCCGCGACGCGTTCTGCGCGACTCGGAGTGGACACCGAGTTCTTGATGGCGAGTCTGCCCCGGATCGGAAGCGTTCAAGACGTCTTGCGCATCTTCGCGGTGATGGTCGATCCGTTCCTCGCGACGGATCCGCTGGGTGCGCCGCGCGGCAGTGAGTTCAACGGCACGAGCCTCGCGCCGATTCACGCTGGGCTCGTCGGACTGGCGTTCTTGCCGGAAGCGCGCCGACGCGCAGGCCCATGGCTCGCATTCGTCGCCGTTTCCTTGGTGCTCACGCTCTGGCCACAGGCGTACCGATTCGGCGTCGAGTACCTCGGGCTCTCGCTGTCGCGATTTCGGCCGCAAGCTGCAGCCTTGATCCCGCTTTCGGTCGTCGGAGCGATCGGGTTGGACGCGCTGATCCGATCGCGGGCGAGGCCGCCTTTCGTACCGCTCTTGCTCGTGCTCGCACCGATCGGATTCTCGGCGCTGCTCCCGCGTCACGACGCGACCTTCGTTCGTTGGCTCGCGATCGCGCTCGCCGGGGTCGGGCTGTCGGCCTTCGTCCTCTTCCGCTGGAGAGCCTTGCTGCCCGTACTGGCGCTCTTCGCGATGCTTGGTTGGAGCACCCCGTTGCTGGTCTCGATTCCGCGTGCCGCGATCGCCGAATCGTCACCCCTGGTCGAAACGCTCCGCGAGCGAACGGGGGACGGTTCGCGCTACGCGCTCGCGTCCGAGCGCCCCGAAGCGATTCTCTCGCCCAATCTGGAAGCACGGTTGGGCCTGCGGAGCGTGCATGCGTACGACTCGCTGTCTTCCGGTGGATATCGCGCGTGGTGCGCGTCTGTATCTCGTGTCGGAGCACAGCTGTACGGGCGCTGGTTCGAGAACATCTCCGGGACCGAAGGCTTCGAACGGCCAGCCTTCGCTCGAGCGGGAGTCGGTGTCGTCGTCGCGCGGCAGCCGATCGCGTCCCCGGCTCTCATCGCCGACGGTCGCGTCGGGCCGTGGTTCTTGCATCGCACGATGCTCGCGCCGGTTCTCGCCGCTCATGTGCTGGATGCAGATCCAGAACAGCTCACGGTGGGCGAGGTGACTCTCGACGGGACGGTGCAGTCGCGTCGTCTAGGTGTGCTCGAACTCGTCGAACGCCGAGACGATCGCATGCGGATCCGGCTCGAGCCGCGCGGAGAACCGTCGCTCGTGTTCTTCAGCCGACAGCACCACCCACACTGGATCGCGCGCGATTCGAACGGCGACCACCTCTCGACCGTCGTCGTCGACGGTTCGTTCCTGGGAGTCGTCGCGCCCGGTGGTTGCCGCGAGCTCGAGATCCACTTCGAGCCGTGGGCGCGGTTCGCCTGGATTCCGCAGGCGATGTTCGCGCTAGCGTTCCTGGCGATCACCGCTCGGTCGCTGCTCCGCCGACGCATCTTTTCGACGTAGAAGCAGCACGGAATCGGGAACGCCAGGCAAAGGCTGACGCTCGAAGGACTCCATGACCCAGCGCCAAACTCGTGGGTGCGAGTTCTCGAGCCGCATGCGCGCATCGCCGCCGATCGGACGCGTGTCGAGAACGGCCCAGCGGACGTCGCGGAGCTCGCGCAGCATGCGTTCCTGCTCGACGTCGTCCGCTTGCCAAGCGGGATAGATGTCCCAGGTCGGCGCACGGCGATCGAGGATCGGATAGAGACCCAAGAAATGCGCGCTGACCCACAAGGCCTCTTCGGGCAGCACGTTGGTCGTGATGCCTGCCATGAGGCTCCGCACGAGACGCGCGTCGTTCGGTGCGAGCACGAGTTCGTCACCTCGGAGCACGAGTCGCTCGTACGGCACGACATCGGTGGCGAGCGCGCGACGCACCACGGGCAGAGCGTTGCCGATACCGAGCACCGTCACACCGGTCAGGAAGAGGAGTGCCGCGATCCGGCCACGCAGCCGAACCCGCTCCGGAAGCGCCGCGGGGAGAGACAACACGAGGAGCAGGAACGGATGGATGCTCTGCGCCAAGTGCGGTGTGTCGCTGCGAACCGATGCGTGGTGGAACCACACACCACCGACGCAGGACAGCGCGAACACGGTCGACCAGCGCGCGAAGGTCGAGGCGCGCGCCGACATTCCGCGCAGGAATCCGGCGGCGTACGCGATCGGCAGCGCCAAGAACAGCGACCCGATCACGAAGGCCACGGCCGCACTCCACGCGTCGCGACGCGAGAAATCGATGCGCCACGGGAAGGGGAAAGCGCGTTCGGCGTTGAGCGCACTCTGCCGTGTGTAGAACGCGATCGATTCGACGAAGGCTTCGCGAAACCCGTCGGCGAGCAGCACGAGGCCGATCATGGGCGCGTAACCCACGAGGGTTCCCAGCGCGAGGTCTCCGAGCGATCGGAGAACGGGCTGTCGCTGTTTCCAAACCTGCACGCTGACGAGCACGAGCATCGCGAGTCCGGCGTAAACGCCCATGTTCCGGCCGAAAAATGCCGCGAGCCCAACCACTGCACCCGCCGCGAACCGTCGTGCCGAAGACGGTGATTCCATCAAGCGCACCGCGATGAAGGCGACGAGCATCGCGACGCTCGATTCGTAGAGCTTCCACGGTGGATGGATCCACGGGACGAGCACGAGCCCGCACGTCACGAGCCAAGGGATGCTTCTGTGCGAGCGACTCGCGATCAGGAGTCCGGCGCAAAGACCAAGGGCCGCGAACGCCCAATTCGCCGCGCGAACGGCGACGAGTCCATCGCCGAGCATGGTCATCCCACTTGCGCACCAGAAGTAACGGCCCGGGTCGTAGCTGCGGAAATCGCGCAGCGGAAGTTCACCCGCATGCGTCCGAATCGCGCCGTACCAGAGGAACGCCTCGTCCTGCAGGTTGATGCCTACGTGTCCCTGCAGAAGGAACATCGCGAGCGCAATTCCAACGGCGATCGCGGCACATGCGAAGAGCGAAGGCTCCGTCGCACGGAGTCGCGCCAGGGCGGACTTCATCCGCGGAATTCGTGACAGGCAGCGATGACCTCGCCCTGCTCGTCGTCGGTCAGCTTGTTGAAGAAGGGCAAGCGCAGGATGCGCGACGAAACGTCCTCGGAAACAGGACACTGGCCGTCGGTGCCGCCGTACCGCCGGCCCATGTCGGACAGGTTGAGCGGCAGGTAGTGGAAGACGGCCAGGATGCCGCGGTCTTCGAGGTGCGAGATCAGCCGCTCGCGTTGCGCGGTGTCGGCGAGCAGCACGTAGAACATGTGATAGGGCTGCTCACAGTGATCGGGCACGTGGGGGAGCGTGATGAGGCGCTCGGCGGCCCAGTTCGAGAGTTCGCGCTCGTAGCGCTGCCAGATGACGCGTCGCCGATCCTGGATCGTGTCCCGCGCTTCGAGTTGGGCGAGGAGGAATGCCGCCAGGATGTCCGAGGGCAACCAACTCGAGCCCTGGTCGACCCACGTGTACTTGTGCACGAGTCCACGGAGGAAGCGCGATCGATTCGTGCCCTTCTCCCGCAGAATTTCAGCACGTTCGACGAGCGACGGGTCGTTCACCAGCAGCGCACCGCCCTCACCGCACGTGAAGTTCT
>CAZKIY010000050.1:0-10500 GCA_964552875.1 uncultured Planctomycetaceae bacterium | reverse complement strand
ACGAGCGACGGGTCGTTCACCAGCAGCGCACCGCCCTCACCGCACGTGAAGTTCTTCGTCTCGTGGAAGCTCTGCGTGCCGAGAACTCCCAGCGTGCCCATCCATCGACCACGGTACTTGCCGAAGAGTCCGTGCGCATTGTCTTCGACGACCGGAACTCCGTGGCGCCGACCGATGTCGAGGAGCGTGTCCATCTCGCAAGACACACCGGCGTAGTGGAGCGCGACGATGGCCTTGGTGCGCTTCGTGACCAGTCGCTCGACTTGACGCTCGTCGAGGTTCAGCGTGTCCGGCCGCACGTCGGCGAAGATGGGCTTCGTGCCGCGGAGCGAGAAGGCGAGCACGGACGTGACGAACGCGAACGACGGGACGATAACCTCGTCGTCCGGCCCGCAATGCGTCAGAAATGCGCACATTTCCAGCGCATGCGTGCAGTTGGTCGTGAGCAACACCTTCTTGACACCCAGCGCCTCCTCGAGGAGACGGTGGCAGGCCTTAGTGAAATGGCCATCGCCCGAGATGTGTCCGCGCTCGATCGCTTCCGCGATATAGCGACCTTCGGCTCCGGCGAACGAGGGTTTGTTGAAGGGAATTCGATACGACTTCATGTGCGCACTTCGTCGATCCAGAGATGGTGCCAAGTCTGCACGCGCTGTGTGCGGAACTCGTCGGCCTGGTAGAGCCGTTGCGCGCCGATATTTCGCCCTTGTGTCACGACCGTCGCGTTCGAGAGCCCGAGGTCGCGCAGTGCGCCGAGAGTCGATTGCACGAGCGACCGCCCCAGGCCTCGACCCTGCGAACGCGGATCGACTGCGACCAGACCGATTTCGCCCCGCCCGTTCTCGCGTACATGCCCCGTCGCATAACCGCGTACCGCGCCGTCGACGACGGCGACTCGAACGACTTGGGCCCAGCCGCTGCAGCTCTTTTCGATCCACGTCGCGAAGAGTTCGTGGCAAAGAACGCGCGGGAACCGTTGGTCCGCGTAGAAACGCGACGACTCGTGGCTCGCAGCAGCCAGCGCGCGCAGTTCAGCGAGATCGCGCGGTTCCGCCGCACGAATCGCTTGGTGCGTGAGGTTTGCACCCAAGTCGACGAGCCCGCGCTCGAACGTGATGCGCACGTCGACGAGCCGGGCGCCGGCTCTCGACAAGGCCTGGATCCCGGCTTGGTCTTCGACCTCGGACAACGCATAGACGCACTCGACCCCGAGCGTCTTGGCTTCGCGAATGGACTGGGCCAAGTCGTCCTCGTCGAGCGGGGGCGCGGACAAGACGGCAATCCGCCTCCCGAAGAACGCCGTGTCCCACTCGAGCACGCGCAGAGAAGCTCGTTCCGTGGTCATCCTTCGGCTCGCTCGGACGACGTTCCGCGCACGGAGTACGTCGGTCGATCCATCATGCGGAAGTGCATGCGTGCCAAGTATTCGCCGAGTACGCCCAGGGCGAAGAGCTGTGCGCCCGAGAAGATCGCGACCATGGAAGCCAGGAAGGTGAAGCCTTTCACTTCACCGCCGGTCACGAACTTGGCCCACAGGACATACGCCAGGATCGCGATGCCGAGGAGCGTGCACGCGAACCCCACCAGGCTCGCGAGCTGCAACGGCACGGTGCTGAACCCCGTGACCATGTTCATCGCGTGGGTCATCAGCTTCCGAACCGTGTAGTTCGATTGGCCGATCTTTCGTGAATCCTGCCGTACCGCGATGGACGTGAAACGCGTTGTGCCCCAAGTCAGCAGGACATCGAGCGAAACGTAAGGATTCCGGTAGTCGGCGAAAGAATCCCGAACGCGCGTCTTGAACGCGCGGAACGCGCTGACATTTCGTGCGGTCGCGGCGCCCATCGACTTCTGTAGCGCGAGCTTCGTCACTTGCGAGGCGAGATCGCGCAGCAGGCCATGACGCTCGTTCGCGGGAGTTCCGTACACGACATCGAAGCCGCGCCGAAGTTCAGCCAGAAGCTTCGGAATTTCCTCCGGCGGGTTCTGCAGATCGTCGTCCATCGTCACGACGGTCTCGAACCGCGCCGCGCGGATCCCGCACAAGAGCGCATTGTGTTGGCCGTAGTTCCGCATGAAATCGTAGCCGCGGATCCACGGATGCTGCCGTGCGAGATCGAGGACGACCGTCCAGCTCCCGTCGCGGCTGCCGTCGTTGACGAGGATCAGTTCGAAGTGGGTCGCGTTCGCGCGCAGGACGGGCTCGAGCCGGTCGACGAGCGCGCGGAGGGATCCTTCGCTGTTGTAGACCGGCACGACGACCGACAGCGACGTGACTCTTTCTTCCATGCCGGGCGCAGCGCTCGAAACGATCCTAACGCGCGGCTCCACGCCCGGCCAAGCAGCCCGCGGTGGAACTCGCGACTGCGGCTTCGCGCGAGTTCGCGAGGCGGCGTCGAACGGGGCCGACCGCGCAGAGATCGGCCTGTCTTGGCCCTCTTTGCAGCGCGAACTCGCGCTTCTCCTCGCGACGCGACTCCCACCACGGGCCGCAAGGTGGTCAGCGGCGGGTCGCGAGGACGAAGGCGTCCGCGGAGGTCCAGATCACCTTGGAACGCGCGGTGAGCCCCGGCTGAACGTCCCGATCGGCAGCGATGCGCGGCGAGAGCGCGATCGCGTCGATCTCGTACTTGTCGATCACTTCGAACGCGCCTTGGAGTCCACCGGCGCGCCTGGCGGCGAAGAAAAGGCTCCAAACCGGTCGATCGAGGTAGACCGAGAGGTGCCAGCCGATTTGCGAGGCGACACGCTGCTCCGACGGGACGGCAGCTGCGACCTCCGCGGCGTAACGCACGTAGAAATCGTGCTGACCTTCGATTTGACCCCAGCCGGCTCGCGGGCGGAAACCGAGGACGGGCACGAGGACGAGGAAGAGTGCCGCGACACCGCGCGCGATCGTCGGCGCGAACCTCATCCCTGCGATGAGCAGGAATCCATCGACCGTGGCCGGCAGGGCGATCAGCCACAACGGCAAGGCCAGCCGATCGCGGAAGCCGAAGTACACGAGCAGCACGCCGAGCAAGACGACTGCGAAGAACTCCGCGGGATCGCGACGTGTCCACGCGATCACGGCGACCAGGACGAGGACCACGACGCCGAGCGCGACGGCCGGAGCTCCGACCGTGCCGGGCAGCGAGTGCCCGCCGATCAAAGCCAAGATTCGCTCGGCCCGTCCCGGAACGTTGCCTGCGATCGCGGACAGCTCCCGTCGCGGCGAACTCGGATCGCCGCCGTCCACGTGCCACATGGCCGTCGAATAATCGAACAGGAAGTTCTGGTCGACAGGCGGCGTCGGATGGCGGAGGGCACAGCGCACGTCCCAGGGCATCTTCACCGCGATCGCGGCCAGTGCGAACGGGGCGATGCGCAGCAGCGCGAAACGAAACCAACCGCGTGCTCCATTCGGCCTCGACTGCGACCATTCCGCGAGGACGCGCGCTGCCGCGATCGCTGGGATCACGAGGATCACGACGCTGCGCATGTACGTCGACAGGCCGATCGCGACGCCGAGAAGGACATCCCGCTTCCACGAGCGTTTCGCGGATGCCCAGCGTTCGATCGCGAGACAGGCGAGGAGCAGCGCCGCGCCCGGGACATCCGACATCGCTTGGTTGCATTGCGCCTGAAAAGGGCTCGAAAACCAGATCGCGAGCGCTGCGAGGCACGCGAGCGCCGCGCCGATCCGCCTCTGCGCGTGGAAGTAGAGGAGTGAAACGCACGCGACGCCGAACAGCGAAATCACGAGGTTCACGGCGAACCAGTCGGATCCGCGCAGCGCGAAGATGCCGGCCAGCACGAGGGACATTCCCGGCGGTCGCACGGTGAACGGCTGACCGAGGTAGGAGTAGCCTTCGCCCGCGAGCAGTGCCCGCGCGCTGGCGACGTAGATCGATGCGTCGTTCGTTTCGTCGGTCGCTTCGAACCAGCCGTGCACGAGGAACGGCAACGACGCCAGCGTCACGAGGAAGACGATCAGGAGACCGAGTTTCGCTCGACGATCCCAGGCGTGACGGGTCGGGGGCAACACGCGCTCTCAGTGCCCGTAGCCGCCGGCATAGCCCAGGTCCTCCAGCCCTTGTTGCATCGTGGCGTCCACCGGCGGGCGGAAAGACTTCGCCCAGGGCCGCTCATCGAGCTCCATGAAGCGCGTGTACCGCGCGTGGAGTTCCGGCAGGACGCGTGCGTGCTCCGTGGCGACGTCGCGTGTCTCACCCGGATCCACGGAGAGGTCGAAGAGTCGCGGTGGATCCGATTTCACGAGCACGACGCGCCAACGGCCATCCGTGACGGCCAAGTGTCGGTTCGGATTCGTCAACGTCCCGAGGAACTGGGGCATGACGCGGCCCGCGGGGACGGACTCCGCGAGCAACGAAACGCCGCGATTCTTCGGCGCATCGAGACCGAGTGCCTCGACGAACGTCGGCCAGACGTCGATGTGGCCGACGAGGTTCTCGACCCGGCGCGCGCCCTTCTGCGGCGGTGCGGCCGACTCGCGCATCGCCTTCGGGTACCGCACGAGGAAAGGCACGTGCAGGAGTTCACGGTGCAGGGTTTCGCCGTGGCAGAACCAGTAGTCGTGATCCCCGAGGTGCTCGCCGTGGTCGGAGGTGAAGACGAGCAACGAATCCTCGAGCATGTCGCGCCGTCGCAACTCGGCGACGAGCCGTCCGAGCTCCGCATCGAAGAAGTGGATCTCGGCGTCGTGACGATCGAGATAAGGTTGCGGCGTCGCGAGGCCTTCGATCCGCTGGTACTTCGGGATCTGGCCGAGTCCGCTGTGAGTTTCGCCGAGAGGCAGCGCGGGTTCCTGGACCGTCGGCCGCTCGAACAGCGCCAAGTGCTCGGCCGGCGGCGTGTACGGACCGTGCGGGTCCTGGTAGTGCACCCACAAGAAGAAGGGTCCGGCCGCGTCCTTCGAACCGAGCCAGGACACGACGGCATCCGTGCACGCATCCGCCGTCCGCTCGAGGAGGTTGCGATTCGCCTCCTTCGAATTCATCTCGTCGTCGTAGTGATCGAAGCCTTGCTGGACCCCGAAATCGACGGCCGACTTCGATTGCCGTCGAAAAACGCCGTTCGACACGAACGCGGCAGTGGCGAAGCCCGCATCGCGCGCGACCTCGGCGATCGACAGCACTTCCGCGGGCATGATGTCGCGGTTGGTCGGGCCCGCGCCGATCTCGTCCGGGAAGCGACCGGTGAGCAGGGCCGAAATCGACGGGACCGTCAAAGGGGCCGCCGACCATGCGTCACTGAACACCGTCGATTCGGCCGCGAGCGCGTCGAGATTCGGGCTGACCGGCCGCTCGTACCCGCCGAACCCGAGCCGATCCGCTCGGAGAGTGTCGCACGTGATCAGGATCACGCGTTTCGCGGGTGCTTTTCGCGCGGAATCAGTGCACGCCGGAGTGCACGAGCATAGGCCGACGACGACGAGACGCGTGGTTCTGTTCACTCACCCGTGAGGATAGCCCCGAGCGTCGATCGCTCGCAACGCTTGTCACGCCTCGGCGACCATTGGAGAATCCCGCGGATGAAGTCCCCTGGACGCGTGATCGTCGTGATGCCGGCCTACAACGCGGCGAACACGCTCGAGCGGTGCTGGAAGGACATTCCTCACGACTACGTCGCCGAGGTGATCGTGGTCGACGACTGTTCGAAGGACGAGACCGAACAGGTCGCGCGACGCCTCCCGCTCACGTACATCAAGCACGAACGGAACACCGGCTACGGCGGAAACCAGAAGACGTGCTACGACACGGCTCGCGCGCACGGCGCCGACTTCGTGGTGATGATCCACGCCGACTACCAGTACGACGCACGGATGATCCCGACCGCGATCGAGGTCATGAACAACGGCATCTGCGACGTCGTGCTCGGCAATCGCATCCGCACGCGGCGCGAGGCCTTGGACGGCGGCATGCCGCGCTCGAAGTACTTGGCGAACCGCGGCCTAACGATGATCGAAAACGTCCTGTCCGGGCAGAACCTGGGCGAGTGGCATTCGGGGTTCCGGGCCTACTCGCGGCGCGTGCTCGACACGATTCCGTACAGGCGCAACAGCGACAACTTCGTGTTCGACAGCCAGTTCCTCGTGCAATGCGTGCACCACGGATTCAAGGTCGGCGACGTGCCCGTGCCGGTGCGCTACTTCGACGAGGCCAGCTCGATCGACCTCAAGGACTCCACGGTCTACGCGATGAAGACGTTGTGGACGTTTGCGCAGTGGTACGGGCATCGGGCGGGAATTCGGGGGAACGCGCTGTTCGAGAAGGCGTGACGGCGAACGGGCGCGAAAGCTCGTGATCGGACGGAATCGGACGCCCTGGCCTCGGCTAGAATGCGCGGCTCGTGTTGACGATCCACGAAATCGCGCACCGTCTCACCGAGGCGCAGCGCAAGCGAGGGCTGGCCTACTTCCAGGAGGGCCATGTCCACGTCTTGGAGGACTCCGAGCACCGGGTCCGCGCCACCGTCTACGGCGGCGAGGCGTACTCCGTCGACTTCCGTTTCACGCGCGGACGCTGGTGGGCCGAATGCACCTGCCCGGCTTGCGAACGCGAGTTCGCGTGCAAGCACGAATGGGCCGTCTATCTCGCGGTTCGCAACAATCACCCAGGCGAGGAGTTCGCGGCAGAGGTCGAGCCGCCGACTCTGCCGGGTCGTTCGCGCAAACGCGCGGCCAGCTTGCAACAGCTCGACCGTGAACTGCGCGCGCTCCTGTCCCGACCGGACGCCGTGAGCTCGAATCACGCGATCGAGCTGCGCTTCGTGCTGCATGTCGTCGAGCGCGATTCGGAGCAGTGGTCGGTCCTCGGGATCCAGATCGCGCGCCGGAAGAACGGGCGTCTCACCCCGTTCCAACCGTCGTTTCCGTCGCCCTTGCAGCAGAAGTCGCTCGGCGAGGACGAGCAGCGCATCCTCGCGATGCTCGGCAACGCGACGTGGTCGTGGAGGACCAAGTCGGCGGGGGAAGGTGGTCGCGAGATCCCGCGCGTGCTCGAGCCCACCATCCTCGAACTCGCTGCGCGCACGGGTCGGCTGCGGCTCGCCACGGAAACGACGGTTCGCGAGCGTCCACTTCTCTTCGACGACGGTCCGCCGTGGACGCTCGAGCTCCACTTGAAGAAGGGCGACATCGACGCGACGCTGACCGGCTTGCTGACCCGCGGGGAGGAGAGTCTCGAACTCGCCGACTGCGACGAAGCTCTCGCCGGAGGACTCATCGTTCACGACGATCGGCTCGCGCGTGTCGATTGGCGCGGCGCCGGCGGGTGGGTGCCGTCGATGCGGAAACCGGGTGGAATGCGCGCGCCTTTCGAGCTCGTGCACCGTCTCGTCAACGCGATCCAAACGGCTGCGAGAGAAGTGCGGATCCATGCCGCCGACTTCGTCGAGCACTTGACGGCCAAGCCGACCGGCATCGTGCAGCTCGCCACGTCGCTCGACGAGTCGGGCGCGATCCCGGTGGAGATCCAGTTCCAGTACGGCGGCGAGCGACGGCGCGCGCTCGATCCGGAATCGAGCACGTGGATCCAGCGACCGGGGAAACTCATCTGGCTTCGACGCGATCCCGCGGAGGAGGAGCGTTTGCTCGGTGAGTTCGAGGTCGCGGGCGGGGATCGAACACCGACGGAGGACGGCTCCTGGACGGCCGTCGTCCCCGCCGAGCGCTTGCCCGATCTCGTCGCCGATCTCTCCGCGCACGGCTGGCTCGTCGAGGCCGAGGGTGCGCGCGTGCGTGCCGGCGCGGAGAGCAAAGCCGGCATCGCTTCAGGGATCGACTGGTTCGACATCGAGACGTCGATCGCATTCGACGGCTTGTCTCCCGACATGCCCGAACTCCTGCGCGCAGCGAGCGAGGACCGGCGCATGGTTCGACTCGGGGATGGAACCGTCGGGCTCCTGCCCACGGCATGGCTGGCGCGACTGCAGTTCGCACTGCGCATCGGCGACGTCGAAGGCGACGTCCTGCGCGTCCCGGCGACACGAGCCTGGTTGCTCGACGCGTGGGTCGCCGAGCACAAGGGGCGCATCGACGTCGACACGGCCTTCTCGCGCGTCCGCGAGAACCTGCGGCGCTGCGCCGAACCTCTGGAACGCCCGGAACCGGCAGGATTCGTCGGCGAATTGAGGCCTTATCAGCGCGAGGGCCTCGGTTGGCTCCACTTCCTCGGCGAAGCCTCGATCGGCGGGATCCTGGCCGACGACATGGGCCTCGGGAAGACGATCGAAGTGCTGGCGACGCTGTTGGAGCGACGCGCGACGGCGCGCGGACCGGCGCTCGTCGTCGCGCCGCTCTCGGTCCTCTTCAACTGGGAACGCGAAGCGGAAAGGTTCGCTCCCGGGCTGAAGCGCGTGCTCCACCACGGACCGCAACGCGCGAAGACTGCCGATCGATTCGAGGGCGCCGATCTCGTCGTGACGAGCCACGCGACGATGCGTCTCGACATCGAGATGCTGAAAGAAGTGAACTTCGACTGCGCCGTGATCGACGAGGCGCAAGCGATCAAGAACGAGAAGAGTCAGGGCGCGAAGGCCGCGCGGTTGCTCAAGGCCGACCTCAAGCTCGCCTTGACCGGAACGCCCGTCGAGAACCACTTGGGCGAGTTGGTTTCGATCCTCCGGTACACGAATCCCGAGCTCGTCGAGGGCAGTCGGCTCCTGAAGGACGTTCTGTCGGGCGGCCGTGCCGATCCGACGACCGCCGGTCTCCTCGCGCGGGCCGTGAGACCGTTCATGCTGCGTCGAACGAAGGAGGCGGTCGCCCGCGAACTGCCCGAGAAGACGGAGCAGGTCGTGACGGTCGAGCTCGACGCGGCTGCGCGACGCGAGTACGAGGAGCTCCGCGCGCGCATCGCGGCCAAGATCCTGGACCTCGAGGAGCAGCTTGGACTCGAGCGCATCGGGATCCACGTGCTCGAAGCGATGCTGCGATTGCGGCAGGCCGCGTGCCATCCCGGCCTGATCGATCGTCGACGCGTCGCGGAACCGTCGGCCAAGCTCGATGTGCTCCTCGAGCGACTCGCCGAGATCGCCGAAAGCGGTCACAAGGCCCTGGTTTTCTCGCAGTTCACGTCGTTCCTCGCGATCGTGCGCGCGCGGCTCGACGCGTTGGGCATGCGTTACGAGTACCTCGACGGGAGTACGAAGAAGCGCGCGGAGCCCGTGCGGGCTTTCCAGGAAGACCCGGCGATTCCGCTGTTCCTGATCAGCCTCAAAGCCGGAGGTTCGGGCCTGAACCTGACCGCCGCCGATTACGTGTTCCTGTTGGATCCGTGGTGGAACCCCGCGGCCGAGGCGCAGGCGATCGATCGCACGCACAGGATCGGTCAGACGCGGCCGGTCACGGCGTACCGCCTCATCGCGCGCGACACGATCGAGGAGCGCGTGCTCGAACTCCAAGAACGCAAGCGCGAGGTCGCGAACGCCCTGTTCTCCGGCGCGAGCACGTCGTTGCGCGACTTGACGCGCGCCGATCTCGCGCGGCTCTTCACCTGATTTGCGAGGACGTGAGGAGATCGAGTTCGAGGTCTCGGAGGGAGACGCGAGCCTCTCGGCGACGCGAGATCCCGCAAGCACGCACGAGATCGGGCTCGCGGCCGCGAAGATCGGAGTTGGTGCGGGAAGGGGGACTCGAACCCCCAAGGGTCACCCCACGAGATCCTAAGTCTCGCGCGTCTACCAGTTTCGCCATTCCCGCGGGCTTCCGTCGATCGTACCGCAATCCCACGCCTCGGCCGTGAGGCCGGCGAAAACACCGCGAGGGGACTCCGCATCGAGCCCGTTCCGACCGATGATGAGGAAGTGTTGCCCGCCTACCTCGTCGCGATCGGAGCCCTCGCGACCGTTCTCGTCTTCGTGATCGGGTTGCGCGCAGCGCGGACGCGCGTCATCTCGGTGTGCGGCCTCGCGTCGGTCGGCTGTGCGATCGGAGCCTCCGGCTTCTGGGCCGCGAGCGGCGCGTCCGAGCTGACGACGCGCGTCGCGCTCTCGACGTTGAGCATCGCTGGCGGACTCGCGCACGGTGTCGTTTTCTCGATCGCCGCACTTCCCAAGGGCAAGACTTGGACGCGGCTGCTCCTCGTGCCGCTCGGGATGTGGACGGGAACGTTCACCGCAATGTGGTTCGCGGTACCGATCGGCAACGCGGTTCTCGGGTGGATCCTCTTGCTCCTCGCGAGCGGGACGTTGACCACGTGGTGCCTCTTGCCGTTCTGGACACGCGAGCGCGGTTTCGTCGTGCAAGGTCGCGAGCAGATTCCGTCCGTCCGTTTCCCGTGCCCGCGCTGCGGAACGCGCGTCGATTGGCCGCGCGGCGTGATGGGCTGCACGGATTGTGGGCTCTTCGTGCACCTGCAGTGGCCGGCGGACGAGTTGCACGCGGATCCGGGTCACCCTGTCGTCTTGAGACCAGTCCGCAGCGTGCGGTTCGGATGCCCGGAGTGCGGCGTCGATCGCGAATGGCCGTGCGGCGACAGCGCGTGCACCGCGTGCGGC
>CAZKIY010000049.1:11206-19108 GCA_964552875.1 uncultured Planctomycetaceae bacterium | reverse complement strand
AGAAGCCCTTGATGTAGCTGACGAGGTGCTTCTCGATGTTGTCGGGGTCGCCCTTCAACTTCTCGAAGTCGAGGGGCGAGTGATTGTGGAAGCGCTGGCCGGCAGCCTGGTTGAGCGCGGAGTCGAGGGCGTCGCCTTCGAGCTTGCTGCCCTTGCGACGGTCGTGCGCGGCCAGGACCTTGGCCTTCGTGGGCGCGAGGACGCAGTCGAACCGGCGCAGCACCGTCATGGGCAGCATGACGCGCTCATACTGCGGCGGGCGGTAGGGGCCACGCAGCAGGTCTGCGATCTGCCAGATCAGATTGGAAAAGTAGTTGTGGTCAGGCATCTGTGAGGGGCGGACTTCGACACCTGAATGTCGTTCCCTGGCGGAGGCGCAGATGCCTCGCACGAAGAGCCGGAGGAGGCAGACGGTCGGCGCGTCATGACGCGCTCCATGTCCCGCTTCCGGGAGCGCCGTCCCACTCGAGTCGGGCGGGGGAACTCAGTGGGCTGCCACACGGTGGTGGAGCTCTGGGGGGTCGGACTGGCCCGGGACCTGTACGGGCGGGGGGAGGGACGCGGACGCAAGCCCGAAAGCTACTGACGCCTCCGATTCACGTCCAGGGCCGCCTGTGCTCGGCGTGAAGCGGACGACCGCGGCCCCTTCCGGGACCCCCGGGCTTCCCCCGCCGCTCGCACGTGGCATCCTGCGAGCGGCAATCGAAAACTGACCCACCCGGCGACGAAAGTTGACCCATCTCGAGGCGCCTTCCTCCCGAGTGTGATCCACGCGTCGTGCGGGAGAGTTCTGCGACGCTGTCGCCCCGCGTTCGTCCCCTGTTCGCGCACGAACAGGGCGTCGCACGATGCAACTTCGAACCGCGGCCCCCCTGGGGGGCCGACCCGTCGGGCTGCGCCCGAGCGGGCGAGAGACTCGTCGCCACAGCGACGAGGAGAGGAACATCGGGGGCTACGCCCCCTCCACCAACCCGTACCTGAGGGGGTCCCTTTTGAGCGTGCCGCGGGGTCCCTTTTCACGATGCCGTCAACATGCGTCTCATCCATCACCCTCGTTCGCCCCCCCCGCCCGGATGGGGAGCCATCTCTCTACAGCGCGATCCGCGCCGAGGCTGGCACACGCCCCGGATTGCCTGCATCGCGGTTTTCCAGCACACACGATCGGCCGATCCGCGCCCGATCAGCGGCCAACCCTCTATCGCGGCCCGACGAACGAGACGCGGGGGGAACAGCCCGGATTTCCGATGCTGCAACCCAGAGAAACTTCGGTCCGGGACCACGGCTGTGAGGTCCACCGGGTGAGCAACCTGATGCGCTCGCGCTGCGCTGAGGAGGTGAGGAGCACTGCACGGCGCGCTGACCCGCAGTGCCGGTGTCGCGATCTGCTTCGACACAATTCGGCCTGAATACGGCACTAAGCGGCTGCTCATCCGCAGCGTACTGACGCTATCGCGCGCACAAAGGGCCGGAACGTCGGTGCCTCGACGGCTGCACAACCCTCGGCTGAAAAGCAACTACGAATTGACGCGGATCACTGCAACGTGCGCTGTCCAGCGCGCTTCGGTGAGTTGACCGCGCCCTAATTCCAGAGGCCCACGTCTGCCGTAGACATGGATGGCCCATCGATTGCCGGACTCGCTCATTCGACCTGGCCCAGGCCGGATGTGCGGCCCGGCGCTCGCGCGACGCCTCGACCGTTCGCACCGACTCTTTGCGAGTTCGGAGCTTCCCCTTCGCGTCAAGAGCACCCCATGTTCCGCTTCCCCTCTATTCTCAGCATCGCATTCCTCGCTGCGTTTCTGCCCGGATCGGCGCGCGCCGACATCCTGGGTTCTGCGGAGAGCTTCGCGATCTTGGCCAGTTCGACAGTCACAAACACCGGTCCGAGCATCCTCTCGGGCAATCTCGGCGTGTGGCCGGGAACCGCGATCACGGGCTTCCCGCCGGGGGTCGTCGTCAATGGAACCATCCACTCCGCTGACGCCGTCGCGATGCAGGCGCAGAACGACGCGAACACGGGGTACAACACGCTCGCCGGGCTGGCTCCCAATCAGAACCTGACAGGTCAGGATCTGGGCGGGCTCACCCTCCCGGCCGGCGTCTACTTCTTCGCGTCATCGGCCCAACTCACAGGCACTCTGACCCTCGACACCCAGGGTGATCCGAATGCGCTGTTCGTGTTCCAGATCGGGAGCACGCTGACGACTGCGAGCAACTCGAACGTCATTACGATCAACGGTCCGGACGAGTGTCACGTGTATTGGCAGATCGGGAGCTCGGCGACGCTCGGCACGGGTACGACCTTCCTCGGCAACATCGTCGCGCAGGCCAGCGTCACGATGACGACCGGATCGATGATCACGAGCGGACGCGCGATCGCGCTGAACGGTGCGGTCACATTGGACGACGTGGACGTGACCGCGCGCTGCACGTGCATCCTCGGGCCGATGGACATGGACTGCAACGCGAACGGCGTGCCCGACGCGTGCGACATCGCGGACGACACGAGCCGCGACTGCAACGCGAACGGGATTCCGGACGAGTGCGACATCGCGACCGGCACGAGCCGCGACTGCAATCTGAACGGCATTCCCGACGAATGCGACCCGGCCGGCGCGTTCCCGAGCTTCACGACGTGCGAGCCGACGCCGACGGGCAGCGTGGGTTCGACGCTCACCTTCCAAATTTGCGCGGTCAGCGGCAGTTCGGGTTCACCGATCACGATGACGCTCTTCAACACTCTGCCGATCGGAGCGACGCTGACGCCGCCGCTGCCCGCGACCGGCACCTCGATCTGCACGACGTTCCAGTGGACGCCGACGGCCGGACAGATGGGTGCGCCCATTCTCGAGTTCTTCGTCACGGACGCGAACGGATGCACCGCCGACTGCAAGATGCGCATCCTCGTGAACTCCACGCTGCTCCTGTTCGGGCCCGCGCAGGGCGTGAGCCAGATCCCGATGTTCGGTCAGGTCTTCGACACGCAACTCACGAGCGTGCGGCGTGCCTTTCCCGTCTCGACCACCAACGGGCCGGCGCCTTTGTTCAGTGCGACAACGGCGACCTACTTCGTCCAGGTCGTGTCCCACGGTCCGCCGCAGTTCTCGCAGTCGTCGTACCGTTGGTCGCACGCAGTCAGGTTCACGAAGGACATGGTCGGCCTGACGATCCTCACGCAGGACTTCGGTACGGCGAACGGCATCGACCTCGATGTCGAGGCCTTCACCGACGCGAACGGACTCCGACGCGTGCGATTCCCCTTCTCGTTCCCGTGAGCGAGGTTGCAGGAATGCGCGTAACCACCACGGGGTGACAGGGGGAACTCCTCCTACTCGAGCTCGGCCCGATCGCGCGACGCGACCGGGCCGAGTGACCATCCCGGGTGATTGCGAGAGTCAGGCTGAAAGACTGGCGAGCCGGTGGCCGGCCGCCCGGGCTGGCGTCGCAGCCGGAATGCTCGCCGGACGAAACCGCTTCGACGCCCTCGCACCCAGTCGGAAGTCGCGCGATGGAGATCGGCGGCCATGGGTCCGGTCATCGTCATCGAGAAGCGCAGTTCGAGCTCGTGATCGTCGCACTCGCCGGGATCGAGCCAGCGACGTCGAGCGCGAGGACGCTGCGACGCACGCCGACGGGCGATCCCCGGCGCCGTTGCTCCATTCCTCCGGTCTTGAACAGAGCGTGTTGTCCTTGACGGCCGCGATCGCCACGACATCGGCGTGCGCGGTCGCGGAGAGTCGAGCGAAGACGGCCGGGACCGAGAGAACGCGGAGGTGATCGGTGCAGAGGGATGCTTCGCTCAGATCGGCCCTGGATCAGCTCCAACTCACCAGAGTCAGCCGCGCTCCAGAAGCGCTGACATGCCCTGATGCGATCTTGATCGCCCCTCATTCGAGCCCGGCTAGGTTCGGCGACCGTTCGTCAACCTTCACCGATCGGAGCCCCGATGCAGTTCTCTCTCGTGCCCTCGGCCATCTTCGCAATCGTCCTGACAACGCCCGCACTCGCACAGGCGCCTTTCGACACCGTGCACCCGATCTTCCGGGCCCACTGCGCGGACTGCCACAGCACGCAGGGGAACGGTGGGTTCGACATCGCGAACGGCGACATCGCCTCCGCCTACGCGGACTCTCAGCTCCCCTCCTATTTCGTGTCCGGACAGACGAAGGGCTTCGCCGCGCTCGTGCGCATCCAGAATGGCGACATGCCTCTGGGAGCAGGCTGCACAGGCGATCCGGTTCTCGACGCGCCGATTTCCGCATGCCTGACGGCTGCCGAGCAATCGCAGATCCAAGCGTGGATCCAGGACGGACAGCTCTCTCCGCTGTCGAGCACCGGAACTCCCTACTGCTTCGGTGACGGCACCGGGACGCCGTGTCCGTGTGCGAATGTCGGAGCTGCGGACGGCGGCTGCGCGAACACCGTGAGCTGGGATGGTGGCAAGCTCGTGGCCGCCGGCGTGGCGAGTTTGACCGCCGACTCGCTCGTGCTGCGTGGCACGCGGATGCCGAACAGTGCGGCTCTGTTCTTCCAAGGCACGAGCACGAGCGGCGGCGGCCTCGGCGCGGTGTTCGGCGACGGGCTGCGCTGTGCGGGTGGATTCATCGAGCGACTGGGCACGAAGACCAACTCGGCGAGTGCCGGCCAGTTTCCCGAGAACGGTGATCCCAGCATCTCCGTGCGCGGGGCGGTGACGACCCCGGGGATGCGCACCTACCAAGTGTGGTACCGCAATGCGGCGGCTTACTGTTTGCCCGCGACGTTCAACCTCACGAACGGTGTGACGATCCACTGGGCCGCGTAGAGGCGCGGTGAACGCGGGTGAACGCGGGTTGACGCGGTGGACGCGGTGGACGCGGGTGAACGCGGGTGAACGCGGGTGAACGCGGGCTGACGCGGGTGAACGCGGTGGACGTCGTGAACGCGATGAACGCGGTGGACGCGGTGGACGCGGTGAACGCAGGTGAACGCAGGTGAACGCGGGTGAACGCGGGTGAACGCGGGTGAACGCGGGGGAACGCGGGCTGACGCGGGTTGACGCGGGTTGACGCGGGTTGACGCGGGTTGACGCGGGTTGACGCGGTGAACGCGGTGGACGCGGTGAACGCGGTGAACGCGGTGGACGCGGGTGGACGCGGTGGACCCGGGTGAACCCGGGATGGATCGAGCCCTTGTTCGCGACGGAGCGAGTCATCGTGAACAGGGTGCGCCCGCACGCTCCGCGCCGCAGCTCGTCCAGGCTCGTGCAGTCAGGGCGCCGGCAGCGCGCGAAGATCGAACCCTCGCGGCTTGTAGTTCCTGACGAACTCGATCAGGTCTTCGAAGAAGTCGTGATATCCGAACGCCTGCATCTCCTCGATCGCTTCGCTCGGCGTCCAACCGTTCATTTCGATGCGCCAGAGTGCCGCGAGTGTCCCCGTCCGGTCTTTTCCGTGCGCGCAGTGGAAGAACACGGGCTGCCGTTCAGGGTCGAGCACCGTTCTGAAAAACGACCGGATCTGCTCGTCCGTCGGAGGCTCGCTGCCGAGCAGGTCAGCCTGCATCGGAATGTGCACAGCGGTCATGCCGGCCGCCTCGACTTCCTCGCGCTCCGCGTGGTGACTGCGCAGAGAGATGACCGTCTTGATCCCGCGCTCGTGCAGCTCGCGGAGCCCGGACGCGTCAAGTTGCGATCCTCGATAGAGGAACACCTCGATCTGCGCGACGCTCTCGAACCCCACGAGCCGTCTCGCGAGCGGCTTGCCCGTGGAGGTCGTCGTGAGCAGCCCTTCGGTCGCGCGACAACTCCACAGACACGAGAAGAGAAGGAAGCTCGCTAGTTGCCAGAAAGTCTCGGCGCGGGCGTGCGCTCCCGTGGGGACCGCGTGCCGATCGGCCGGGCACTCACCTCCCCGCACGTGCGACGACGACCTTCGGACCGCTACGCGTCCACGAGAACGTTGGAGATCACTCGGAGGCATTTCTAAGCAACTCGACGACAGAGCGCAGTTGAGCGTCCATCGTCTCTTCGAGTACGACCCTTGGCGCGTCCGAGGAGCTTACATCCGTCCGTGGAGGAATAGCGCGGTACTGACGTCGGTCCGTCCTCCCACTTCACGAAAGGCGTCGAGGAGCTCGGTTGGGCAGAGGGACGCCGGAGCGTCGCGCCGACCCGCTTGCACGAACGAGGCGGGAGTGCGGCTGTCGGCCGCGCTCCGTGCTGAGACTTGGACCGCGACGCACTCGCCGTATCGCCGCGCGTCGTCGTCACGGCTCCTCGGGGCTTAGCGGATCGTGGCGAGCTCGGGTGCGAAAACAGGGCGCCGCCCCACGGATGACGCTCGAGCAAGCCCTGGAGGCGGGCACACCGCCATCGGTCGGCACGTCCGAGCCACGGAAGTCACTCGGATCGATCCGAGCGCACAATCGGTTCTCCGCATCCGTGGATCGAGCGGCGACGAACTCTCCGTCATGAACAACGGTCCGGTCCACGTGATCCTCGGCGCCAGCGGCGGGATCGGCGCGGCGCTCGCGCGCACATTGCATCAGACTGGTGCCCGGCTCGTGCTCGCAGCCCGTGACGCGCAGCGACTGCACGACGTCGCCGCTCCACTGAGTGCTGACGCCGTGCCGACCGACGCTTTGGTGTCGGGTGAAGTCGATGCACTCTTCGCGCACACGATCGCGACTCACGGACGCGTCGATGGCGTCGCGGTCTGCGTCGGCTCGATTCTCTTGAAGCCGCTGCACTTGACGAGCGACGACGAGTTCCGCCGCACGCTCGAACAGAACGTGCTGCCGGCCTTCCACGCGACTCGCGCTGCGGTGCGGGCGATGCAGGAGAGCGGCGGCTCGATCGTGCTCTTCGCGTCCGCCGCGAGCGAAGTCGGGCTCCCGAACCACGAGGCGATCTCCGCCGCGAAGTCCGCCGTGGTCGGGCTCGCCCGCTCGACCGCTGCGACCTACGCCGCGAAACACATCCGCGTGAACGTCGTCGCTCCGGGGCTCGTTCGCACAGCGATGTCCGCGCGCATCACGCAGAGTGCGCCCGCCCTCGCCGCATCGACCGCCATGCACCCGCTCGGACGCATCGGCGAAGCGGACGAGGTCGCGCGAGCGGCGGCGTTCCTCCTCGATCCCGCGAATTCGTGGATCACCGGCACCGTGATCGGCATCGACGGTGGGCTCGCGCAGTTGCGGGGACGATGACTCGGTCGAGGAGCGTCGCGCGAATGTAGCGCCCCGTCGATCAAGATGTTGCGCAGACGAGGACTGTCACCTCGGGCTGCTGGACGGCAAACGGCCATGCCGTTCGTCCGGTTGGACGTTGCGCCCGAGCGGACGGCCGTCCAGCGCTCCAACCCCTGCTGAAGCGCGGGCCGGCGAATGACCCGCGCGCCGAAGGTCTTTCGGGCGCGTATCCGCCCGAGAATGCGCGCCGACCGATGCGACCTCGCGACGCGCGCCGTATCGTGCCCCGCTTCATGATCGCCCTTTCGAACGTCTCGAAGCACTACGGCCGCCAACTCCTCCTCGTCGAGGCGTCGCTCCAACTCGACCCCGGAGAAAAGGTGGGCCTCGTCGGGCCCAACGGATCCGGGAAGAGCACGCTCTTCCGCATGATCGCCGGCGAGGAAGACCCGGACGACGGACAGATCTCGGTCCCGAAGAATCTGCGCATCGGCTGGTTCAAGCAGGATGCGGCCGACGTCTCGGGGCGATCCGTACTCGACGAAGCCATCGCGGGGTCGGGGCGAGCGGGTGCGTTGCACCACGAGCTGATGGAACTCGAGCACGCGCTCGCGGATCCGGACCGAGTGCACGAGATGGACGCGATCCTCGAGCGCTTCGGCGCTGTCCAGGAGGAATACCAAGCGCTCGGCGGGTACGAGCTCGAAGCACGCGCGCGCACGGTGCTCGACG
>CAZKIY010000049.1:7548-11106 GCA_964552875.1 uncultured Planctomycetaceae bacterium | reverse complement strand
TACCAAGCGCTCGGCGGGTACGAGCTCGAAGCACGCGCGCGCACGGTGCTCGACGGCCTCGGATTCCGACCCGATCAGGTCGACGCCGACGTCGGCGCACTGTCCGGCGGATGGAAGATGCGCGTCGCGATGGCGAAGGTGCTCATCGGCGCGGCCGACGTGCTGCTGCTCGACGAGCCCACGAACCACCTCGACATCGAGTCGATCCTGTGGCTCGAGCATTTTTTGAGGGACAGCGAAGCGGCGATCCTCATGACGTGCCACGACCGCGACTTCATGAATCGCGTCGTGACGCGACTCGTGGACATCGACGAGGGCGACCTCGTCTCGTACACCGGGAACTACGAGTACTACGAGCGCGAGCGCGCCGTCCGTGCGGCGCGCGACGAGGCGGCCTACACGCGCCAGAAAGCGATGCTGAAAAAGGAAGAGCGCTTCATCGAGCGCTTCGAGAAGCACGCCGCGAAGGCGGCGCAGGTGCAGTCGCGCGTCAAGAAGCTCGACAAGATCGAGAAGCTCGAACCGCCGAAGAAACGCATCCTCGTACCGTTCGAGTTCCGCTCGCCGCCCAGATCCGGCAACGACGTCGCGACGCTTTCGGGAGTGTCGAAGAAGTACGGCGATCACGTGCTCTACGATCGCTTCGACTTCGAGATCAAGCGCCAAGAGCGCTGGTGCGTCATGGGCGTCAATGGCGCGGGCAAGACGACGTTGCTCAAGATGGTGGCTGGGATCCTGGCCGCGGACTCGGGTGAAGTTCGACTCGGCGCGAGCTTGAAATTGGGCTATTTCTCGCAGTCGGCTCTGGAGATCCTCGATGCGAAGAAGACCGTGTGGGAGGACATCGACGGTCGCTTCCCGCTCGCTTCGATCGCCACGAAACGGAATCTTTTGGGCGCGTTCCAGTTCGGCGAAGACGACATCACGAAGCGCGTGTCGATGTTGTCCGGCGGGGAACGATCACGCCTCGTGCTGGCGCAAATGCTCTTCGATCCGCCGAACTTCCTCGTGCTCGACGAACCGACGAACCACCTCGACATGGCCACGAAGGAGATGCTCGTGAAGACGCTGCACGAGTTCGAGGGCACGATGCTCTTCGTGTCCCACGACCGCACGTTCTTGAAGGGACTCGCGACGCGCGTGCTCGATCTGTCGGGGAACGGGGGACGGTCGCCGCTCGTGTTCCACAGTTCGTATTCGGAGTGGGTCGATCGCACCGGGCATGAGGCGCCGGGGGTGCATGCTTAGGCCAGCCCGCCGCGCTTGCGCGGCGGGCCACAAGTAACGCGCGCGTCCAGATCGGAAGTCCGACGCACCCGACGCACCCGACGCACCCCACGCACCCCGCCGTTCAGCGCCCCGCCGCCAACTCCCGCGCATAAAACCAAACCCCGTTGAGCGACCGCCGTTTCGGAGTCAACCCGCGCAGCTCCTCGAGATACGCGCGGTACTCCCCCACCCGCGCATCCCCGAGCGCTCCCTTCGCCGCCTCGTCCCCACTCGCGAGCACCCGGCGCACCTCCGCCCACGTCTCGAACCGATTCCGTAGCTCCGCATACCGTGCGTCCTGCTCCGCCGTCCGCCCCTCCACGACCTCCTCGTGATCCTGGTCGCCGACCAAGAGATCCACACGCCCGTCGCCATTCAGATCGGCCACCTCGACCGACGCGTTGCGACGCGACCCCCCACGCTCTCCGTCCGCGCTCGCGATCAACACCGAGAGCGGCGCAAACTCCGGTCGTCCCGCGCGGCCCACGTTGCGCGCCCACGACACCTCCCCATCGTCCCCACCGAGGACGATGTCGAAGCGCCCATCTTGGTCCCAGTCGGCGATGACAGGCATCGCGTGCCCCGAGCGGATCGCGAGCCGCTCGCCGCCCACCACCAACTCCTCCGCGCGCTCGGCGAAGGCCGGCTTTTTCGACGTACCCCAGTTCGTCCAGCGCCAAACCTCCCCATCCGCCGTCCCAGCGACGAGGTCCGTGTCCCCGTCATCATCCCAGTCCACGACAGCGATCGACACGGCGTGCAGCGCACCGAACTCCACGCCCTCGGGATTCCGCCACTGCTTCGCTGCGAAGTCCCAGTACATGCCGAGGACGAGCTCGCGACCCGACCGATTCAGCAACGCCACCGGAGTGCGGTACCCGCTCGCACCGGCCTGCACGAAGTAGACGCGACCGTCGTAGCTGCCCGTGACGAAGTCGAGTTCACCGTCACCGTCGAAGTCCGCGAACTGCGGACGGATACCGATGCATCACCAGTTGGAGATGCGGATGTCCTCGCCCCCTGCACGCAGGAACTCAGCCTTCGAAAAGACCGGCTCGGCGAGACTGCCGACGTTCTGGTGCAACAGGATCTTGCCGTCGAAGCTGCCGACGAGGAGGTCGAGCAGGCCGTCGCCGTCGTGATCGACGACCGCCGGGCTGGGATATCCGTGGAGCTCTGTGACGTCGATCGCCAGTCCCCCGGCCTCGAGTAGGACGGCGGGCTCGAAACGCGCGACTTCCTCGAGCGGGATCCGGCTCCGCGGCGTACTGCACGCCGCCAGCACGAGGAGTGGAAGCGACGCTTTGACGGGGATGGTGGTGTGAGCGTTCATAGCGAATTCCTCCTGGACGTCACGGGGCCCCACCCGAACTCACCGACCTACTTCGGCGCGGATTCGACGGGCAAACGTGCCCCTTCGAGCGTCTCCGAGATCCACACGGTCATGTCGCCGGCCTCGCGGTTGTCCCACATCCAGTAGGGAATCGCCGTCAGTGTCGCGACCTTCGTCTCGGGCGCGGCGCTCGTCCCACCGACCACACGCTTCGCCCGCGCGCGGATCACGCGCGTGCCGCCCAGGATCGTCCCCACGTTCTCGACCTTCAGCTCCATGTCGCTCGTGAGCACCATCGAGCGCGCAGCGCCCGCATGATCGACGCCCTCGAGGCAATAGACGAGCGGCCCACGCATCAGCGCGACACGACCCCGGTCGGCTTCGACGCGCTCGTCGGCCTTCACACGCCGCACGGGCGCGAGGAAGTGGATCATGAACCCGTCGGTCGTCTCGTAGCCGCGCTCGAACGGCACCCAGCCACCCGCGTGTTCGTTGTCGTAGAGGTCGTGCTCCGGCTCCTTCATGTCGTGCTTGACCTTCGCGGCCCCGTTCCACGACGGCTTGCGCAGCTTCACGTTCCACGTGCCCGGCTTGTCGGCCGACACCACGGCTTCCGTCCGCCCGGAGTTCGGGAAGTCGGACTTCATCCGCACCTGCACTTTCGAATCCATGAGGCCGACCTCGACCTCGGCCGACGCGAGCTGCGCCTGGTACAGCGTGTTCCCCTTCTGCGCGAAGATCAGGCCCGGCACTTGAGGCCAGAAGCGCGCGAGGTTCGGCAGGCAGCATGCGGATGCCTGCGAGTTCTGGCGTCGCTGCGTGCCGTCGCTCTCCAGCGGAACCGACTCGAAGAACAACTCGCCCGTCAGGTTCGTAGCCGCCGCGGCGTGGTTGTAGAGGATGCGCTCGATCGCGTCGGCGTACTTCGCGTCACCGGTGAGGATCAGCATGCGCTG
>CAZKIY010000049.1:3892-7448 GCA_964552875.1 uncultured Planctomycetaceae bacterium | reverse complement strand
TGGCGCGCGGTTCGCGCGGCATGCCCACGCTGATCGACGAAGAACTTGGCCAGCGCGAGCCAACGCGCTTCACCCGTGTGCTCGTGCAGTTTCGCCAGCGCGAGCTCGATCTCGGGATGCCCGCAAACATCCGCGCGTTTCGCCGGCCCGAAAGTCTTTTCGACGAGGTTCGCGAAGCGCAGACCGACGTCGAGGAGCTTCGTCTTGCCCGTGCCGCGGGCGTACGCGATGCCGGCTTCGATGAGATGGCCCGCGCAGTACAGCTCGTACCCGTTCGCCATGTCCGCCCACGGCGCCTGACCCGAGGCGGCCTGGACGCGCGTGTTCAGGTATCCGTCGGGCTTCTGCGCGGCCGCGATGGTCTCGATGATCGCATCGGCCTGGGCCTCGAGCGCCGGTTCTTCGATCGAGACGAGCGTCCAGCCGATCGCTTCGAGCGTCTTGTAGACGGCGGCATCGTCCGACGCGCTGCCCTTCCGCTCGCCCTTCTCCGCCCCGGACGCGATGCGGAAATTCGCGACCAGTCCCGTCGATTCGCAGCGCGCGAGGCAGAGCGGAATCGTGACTCGTGTATTCGCCTGGAGGCGCGTGACGAAGAACTCGTGACTGACCTTCACGCGTTCGATGGGGATCGGCTCCAGGAAGCGTTCCGGAACTCCGACGGAGGCGAGGGCGAGGAATGCGATTTGGATCATCGGACCGTGTACGCGCGTGAGCCGCGGCGGTTGGGGCGGAGAGCGCGAGCCTCGGAGGGGTCCGAGACCGTGCGCGGGCGAAGATCCTACCGCTCACCCGCGGCCCTGCGCAGCGGATCTATCCGCTCTTGACAGGCACTTGGTGCCGCGCTGACTCCGACAGGCGATCACCTCCTCCACCCGCCTGGCGGAGCGTTCCGCGGCAGGTGTGCACCGGCCCAGCGGAGACGTGATGCACAGGACGAGCGAGCGACCGAGCCTTCCATTCCGGATCGATCTCCGCCGCGCGGGGCTCTCGCGCGCAGTCTTGGCCCCACTCGAACGGGCGCTCGCCTTGACCGAGCTCGCGCGCCTCCACGGCCTGTGCGCCGGATCCAGCGACGTCGACGTCTTTCTGACGCGTGTGCTCGTCGAAGGCAGCGTGGACCTGGCGCAGTTGGTCCCCCGGATCGAGCGCGACGAGAAAGGCATCCCTGTGCTCCTGCGCGAGTACCTGAAGCTCGGGGGGAAGCTCATCGCACTGAACGTCGACGCGGACTTCCAGGACGCACTCGACGCGCTCATCGTCGTCGATCTCCTCGAGGCGGACGCGCGGCTCTTGGAACGCTATCTCGGGGTGGATGGCGCGGCGTCCTTCTCTCTGTTCCATCGCGAGAGCGTGCCCGATCGGGTCGCCATCTGAATCCACGACCCTCGCGATCACGGCGCCCAGATCGCACGCAGCCCATTCGTCAAGTTGAACGTCGAGGTCGTGCAGTACGCGGCCGCGTTGCGATACCACGCCTGGTAGAAGTACTGGACGCCCGAGGAGAGCATGATCACGTGCGAGGAGATCGTCGGGTCCCCGGCTTCGGGAATCTGCGACGCCCCACCGACGTTCAGTTTCGTCCCGAGGCGTATCGTGAAACCGGTGACGCACCGCAAGCCGTCGCCGAAGACCACTCCGCTCCACATTCCGGCCGGCCCCGTGCCTTGGAAGTACAGCGTGGCGGTGTCCGGCATCCCGCTGCCGAGCAACGTGAACGAGTCGTTGCCGACCCACGGATTGCCCGAGTACGCGAGGTTCGCGCCGCCCGAGTTCACGGAGTTCGCGCAGCCGTTGCCCACTGATCCGTAGTTCGCGCACGGACAGGCATTTCCGCTCCCGTCGCCCGAGCAGAACGAGTCGGCGAAGCCGCCTTCGCCGCCGTCCCACAGTCCGGTCCAAACTTCGCGCACCGCACCCGGCGTGAACTGGTCCAAGACGTCCCAGGCCGCGAGATAGCGTCGACGCGCGCCGCCACCGCTGTACTTCGAAGAGATCGCCGGAGCGAGCTCTTGCATCGACGTGTACGCGAACGTGTCCCACGACGCGACGAAGGGATACCCGGCGGCGTAGACCATGTCGGCGACGAAGATGTCCCAGTCGGCGATGCCGCCGGCGTACTCCTGCGCCCAGGTCACCGAGAAGTGCCAGCCATCGGAATCGACGCGGGGACGGATCTGTTCGCTCGAGTTCGTGGTCGGGTCGACGTAGTTGCCGATATTCGTGCCCGTCACGAACTGCGTGCCCTCGAAGACCGCGCCGATGATGTCCCAATCGACCTGCTGCTGCCCGCGAACTTGGAACGCGACCATGTACGCGCGCTCGAAGCCGCCGAAGTCGAGCAAGGACGAGACGCTGGGCGCGAAGCAATCGTCACCTTGGTCGATGGGGAACGTGGCGTGAGTCACCGATCCGTCCCACAGGTACTGCGCGCCGAAGATGCGCTGCTCACCCGCGAAGGTGTCGAGGCGCTGCCACGCGATCGTCCAGTTCTGCGTTTGGAAGGGCGGGCCACCGTCCGACTTCGAGATCGCGGGCCACGTGTCGATCGTAGCCGTCGAGTTGTCCACGAAGACGACACCCGAAGCGGTGGTGCCATTCGCGTTCAAGAGCCGCGCGTGGATGTCCTCGTCGCTCGCGGAGAACCTGCGTTGCCACACGACGAAGTAGTACGTCGGCCCGACGAGCAGCGGATCGCCGCCGACGTCGGCGTAGAGCTTGTCGCCCGATTCCGTGCCGCTGATCGTGAACTGCGCGCCCGGCGTGCTCGTCGCCGCAGCGAACGTCGCGCCGCGGATCCGACGCAGGCCTCCGGCGACCGGTGTCACGGCAGCCACGCACATGAAGTTCTGCGCCAGCGCGTTGCTCGCGACCTTGGGGCGGCGCCAGTCGTCCGTCGTGTAGTCGATGTAACCGCCGAAGAGCGGCGTCCCGTTCGCATCCAGGTGGAGCGCGTACACGTCGTGATCCGCGGCGGAGTAGTCCTCCTCGTACACGACGAGATAGGTGTTGGTCGCGGCTTCGTAGGACGTGTCGGGCGCGTGGTCGTCGGCCAAAGACGAATCGAATGTCGTCGTGGACACCACGGGATCGACCACGAGCGGGAAGTGCGCGCTCTCGAGCGCGACGCGATCGAGCTTCAGCTCGATCGTGCTGCCGGTCCAAGTGCTTTTGAGAGGGAACCTGCGACCGAGAGCATCGATCGCGGTCGCGGCTCCGTACTCGACGCTGCCGAGATCGCAACCGAACGAGTGTGCGCCGTCCATCGACCGCGACGTCAAGTCCGTGACGACAGCGACCTGCACGACGAGGTCGCCCGCGGGCGCGAGCGCTTCGATCACGAATTGCTGCTCGATCGAATCGACCGTGAGATTCCAGCGCTCGACGAAAGCGCCGCGCTGGAACTCGACGCGGTCCGCGGTGACGACGGGCACCGCCGTCTTGTCGACCTCGAGTTCGCCCGCGCCGACACTGGCCCTGTCGAGCGCGAAACGCACCGGGTGGTTCTTCTCGGCGCTCGATCCGAAGAACGGCACGAACGTGACGCCTTCCGCGG
>CAZKIY010000049.1:0-3792 GCA_964552875.1 uncultured Planctomycetaceae bacterium | reverse complement strand
TGGTTCTTCTCGGCGCTCGATCCGAAGAACGGCACGAACGTGACGCCTTCCGCGGCGAAGCTGGCTTTGTAATCGCGGCCGCGGACCCAGATCTCGCCTTCACCGTGGTCGGCGACATGGACGCTTTCGAATCGCCGATCGCGAGCGGGAACCGAAGGCGCCGCGCGAGGCTTCGCGCCAACGGGATTCTGCGCGGCATTCTGCGCGGCATTCGGCGCGGCATTCCGCGCGGCATTCGGCGCGGCATTCCGTGGCGCGGCACTCCGCGCCGCGCTCTCGGACGGGATCCGACTCGGCCCCACGGTCGAGATCGGAGCGGGCGTCTTGACGTCCTCCGCGATCGCGATCGCGCGCGGGATCTTCTCGGCCTGCGATGCCGAGCTCCCGCGTGCGATGCCCGGGAGGCAGGAGATCATGGCCACGCAGAACCAAGGCGATCGATGCACGAGGGAGGACATGGGGACCTGGAAGGAGCGCGGGCTCCGGCAGTCGGGTCAGGATGGGATTCGGCCGACGCTCGGGCGCCGGTGGAGGCCGAAGAGGCGCGGACCGTTCCCCTATTTCCGAGAATCGCGAAGTTCCGGGCGGGATCGATCGCGCGCCGTGTTCCGCGACTCCGGCTCTCCGCCTCGGCGCGCGAACCGTCCCGCCCTCACTCGGAGAACGAGGTCGAGAGCACCCACGCCGCCCAGGAGCGCGGTGGAGCTCGGCGCTCGCGCAGGGCGCATTTCGCGCGCCAGAGGGCGACGTCCGGCGCCAGTCCGTCCCGCCACACGCCGCGGTAGAAATGGGTCATCAGCTCGCGCGTCGCCTCGTCCGGAACGCGCCACAGAGAGGTCACGCAAGCGCGCGCGCCCGCTCCCAACAGACCGCGTTGGAACGACGCCGCGCCCTGACCGGCGATGACCTCGCCGCGCGCCGTGTCGCAGGCCGAGAGGACCGCGAGCTCGCAGCCCGACAAGTCGAGCGCACCGAGTTCCTCGGCGGTCAGCGTCGCGTCACGATCCACGTTCGCGCCGGCCAGGACGAGTTCGCAACGCACCATCGGCACGAGCGCGCGCAAGGAGCGTCCGTATTCAGCTGCGAGTTCGTCGCTCCCGGCCGTGAGGAGACTTCCCGGCGCATCGTCCTCGTCGAAGGCTCCGTGCGTGGCGACGTGGAGCCAGCGCGCCGCGCCGGCGCGTTCCGTGAGTCGTCGCGCGCTGGCTTCGGTACCGCGGAGGAGCTCGACGACCGCGCCTTCTCCGGCGGCGGTCCGGCGAATCTGGGCCACCGATTCGATCTCGCCCCCGGTCGCGGTGAGCGAGGACCAACGCGGCGCGCTGCCGTCGGCGGGGGTGCCGAAATCGGGATCTCCCACGACGACGAGCACCCCTTCCCCTTTTTCTCGCGCACGCGTGGTCTCGGTCTCGGTCTCGAACGACCAGACGGTGACGAGACGCAGATGATCGCCGAGCAGTTCGTCGCCGCTCTCGCCCGGATCCGGCAAGGCATCGAGCGGCACGGTGAACAGCGGACCATCCGTGGCCACGCGCCAACGACGCGCATCGGGAATGAGCGCGCGCAACGGATCGACCACGAGGCGACGGACTCGCTCCCCCGCGGACCGGAGTGCCGCGGGATCGAAGGGAACGCTCACGAGTTCGGCGCGCCACGCTCGGCACGCGACCGCGATCTCGTCGACTTGTCCCAAATCGACCCAATCCACGGTGGCGTCCGCACGCACCACGAAGCCCAGCAGCGATTCCTCCGTGGCAGTGTCGAACTCGTGGTCGTCGCAGCCGCGTGTGCGCACGCGCCAGCTGACCGCGGCTTCATCGGGCGCGAGGCCGTCGGCGAGCGCGGCCACGGAGATCGCGCGCGGCACGGCGCTCCGAGCGGCGAGGTGCGTTCGCAGAGCGCGCTGCGCCATGTCCCGTCGCTCGAGAGCCTCGCGCAACGATTGGGAAGCGGACGCGCGAGCCGCGCGCACCACGTCGACCTGGGCACGGCGCGCGGACTCGCGCAAGTTCACCACCTCCACGCCGCTGGCTTGCGTCGCGCGCAACGAGCGCGCTGCGGCGATGCCGATCGCGCGCGCCGTCTCGCCGACCTCGAAAGCCAGGGCCGTGCCGCCTTCGCGCACGGCCGAGAGGGACGGATCGAGCAGGAGCGTCTGCACATTGTCCACGATCAGCCGAGAACTGCGCGCGCTCGCCTCGGCTTCGTGCGGAGACAAGATGAGTGCACGCGCCGCGAGCATCGCGAGCAGATCCTGCGCCACCGCATCGACCGCCTGCCGTGCTTCGGCCGAACGCAAGCGCTGGCCGTCGGTTTCGGCGCATTGCAGTTCGACGAGCAATCGATCGGTGTGATCGGGGGGCAACGATTCGCGGACCATCGGCAACAGTTCGGCTTCGACCTGCGCCGTTTCGTCGTGGCGACCGAGCGTCCGCAGCGCGAGCGCTCGATTGCGCAAGATCCCGCGCAACAAAGAGTGGCTTCCCGAGAGCTCGCCCATGAACTGCTCCATCAAGCGTGCGAGCTCGCGTTCGGCCTCGACGACCGCCCCGAGGCGCAGGTTCACCGCCGCCAAGTTGAAGCGCGTCTGGACGAAGATCTGGTGATCGGGGGCGATGCCTGCGGGTGGTTCCGCGAGGATGCGTTGCATCACCGTGCGTGCGGTTTGATCCTCGCCCGCGCGCACTTGCGCCAGTGCGACGTTGAGCTCCGCCATCGCGACGGCGACGTGGCCCGGCGGGTAACTCGCGCGCGCCGAGGCGAGCGTCTCCTCGGCCAGGACTCGTCCCGTCGCGTGGTCGCCCTGCTCGGTGACGATGGAGCCGTACGCAGCCCGGATCTGGAGGTCGAGCGACGAGCCGAGGACGAGGGATGAGGCCCCTTCGCGCGCGGCCTCGATGTGCCTACGCGCGCGCGGCAGGTCGCCCAAGTAGAACGCGCCGACGGCGAGGTTCGCCTGCATCTGCGTCCGATCGCGCTCGACGGGCGGCTCGATCCGCTCGAGCCGCGCCGCGACGAGCTCCCACATCTCCATCGCGCCGGCCATGTCGCCGATGCCGGCGAGCAAGATGCCCAACCCAGCCTCCGCCGAGGCGAGACCACGATCCGTGGGCTCGAGCGTGCGCTGACACGCGGCGACCGCCGCGCGCATGTCCGGAATCGCCTCGGCGGCCCGACCGACCTGACCCATCATGGTGCAAGCGTGCATTCGCGCTCGCAGAGCGGGCTCGCTTTCGGGAGGAACTCGGTCGCGCTGTGCGGCGACGACGAGCTGGGCAGCCGCGAGTGCCGCCGGGTGATCGCTGGCCCGATCCAAGGCCTGGGCGATGTCGAACAGAAGCGACTGCAGGCCCTCGCTCGTGTAGAGATCCGGATGATCCCCGATGCGTCGACCGAGCTCTGCCAGGGACAAGCGGTGCTCGATCACGGCATCGGTTCCGAGTCCGACGACGGCTCGGTCGAGTTCGGCGCGCGCACGTTCGGCGTCCGCCAGCGCGACCGCACTCTCCGCGGTTTCGAGGATGACGAGGCGACCGGCGCCGGTCCCGTCCTTCGCGCCGACGACGAATCGCACCGAGCGACCCGCCACGCAGGGAACGTCGATCCACGGGCTCGGTCGTCCACCGGAGTCGTCGTCCTCCGCGATCTGGTTCCCCGACTCGTCCTCGGCGACGAGCCGCGCGTCGAAGGCCTCGCTCTCGACCCAGGCTCGAAGCAAGCCGCCCCCACTCGCTCTGCGGACGACGTCGAACTCGCCACCGGAGACGTCGATCGAGAACTCTTCGACCACGC
>CAZKIY010000048.1:0-19177 GCA_964552875.1 uncultured Planctomycetaceae bacterium | reverse complement strand
GCGATCACCACGATCGAGGGCCTCATGCCGCTGCACGTCGCCGCCGGCGGTGACGGGCCCGATCCGATCCAGTCCGCGTTCGATCGCTGCGGCGCGCTCCAGTGCGGCTTCTGTCAGCCGGGCATGATGCTCTCGGCGCGCGCGCTCCTCGATCGCAATCCGTGTCCGACGCGCGGCGAGATCCGCGAGGCGCTCAGCGGCAATCTGTGCCGCTGCACGGGGTACACGCAGATCTTCGAGGCGGTCGAGCTGGCTGTCGCCGAATCGCTCGGCGTCGCGCCGGCGCCGCGCGCTTGGGAAGAGCAGCGCATGAAGCCGGCCGAGGCGCAGCAGCGCGCGAAGGAAGCGGCGGCGGCGCTCACGCGGGCGCGCGGGGCGAAGGGCAGCGGCGCCAAAGGGAACGGCGCGAACGGGACCTCGGGCGATGGTGGCGGCGGTGCTCCGCGATGATCGACGCCGCGTGGAGATGTGTGTCTGACACCGATGTCAACGGAGCGCGCTGATGGCAGCGCGTGATCAGCATGGACCGGGAGCTCCGTTCGGCGCGAGCGAGCCGGGTTCGAAGTCGAACACCGACTTCCGCGTCATCGGGAAGCCGCGGCAGAAGATCGACGGGCTCGCCAAAGCAACGGGCGCGTTGCAGTACGCCGACGACATCACGTTGCCGGGGATGCTGCACGCGAAGACGCTGCGCTCGCCGCATGCGCACGCGAAGATCGTGCGCATCGACGTCTCGAAGGCGCTCGCCTTGCCGGGTGTTCATGCGGTCGTCACGGGGGCGGAGATGCCGATTCTGTTCGGCGTCATCCCTTGGACGCAGGACGAGAACGCGCTGGCCGTCGACAAGGTGCGCTTCATCGGTGATCCGGTCGCGGCGGTGGCGGCCATCGATGAGGACACGGCCAACGCGGCGTGTCGGCTCATCGAGGTCGAGTACGAGTTGCTTCATGCGTACTCGGATCCGCGTGAGGCCTTGACGCGCGCGACGCCGGCCATTCACGAGGACAACAAGCACGGCAACGTCAGCAAGCACGTCCACCTCGCGTTCGGCGACGTCGATGTCGAGATCGGGAAAGCGGACGTCGTCGTCGATGACGAATACTCGTTCCACGGCACGACGCACGCGCCCATCGAGCCGCATTGTGCGATCGGGCAGTACTCGGCGGACGGCGTGCTCACCGTGTGGTCGTCGACGCAGATCACGCATTACGTCCATCGCGCGTTGGCGCGCGTGCTCGAGCTGCCGCCGCAGAAGATCCGCGTGATCCAGCCCGCGCTCGGTGGTGCCTTCGGCGGCAAGTCGGATCCGTTCAGCCTCGAGTTCTGCGTCGCGAAGCTCGCGATGAAGACGCGGCGTCCGGTGAAGATGCTCTACACGCGCGAAGAGGTCTTCTACTGCCACCGTGGGCGTCACCCGATGCAGCTCTCGTACCGCACGGGCGCCACGAAGGACGGCAAGGTCCTCGGCGTCGACGCGAAGATCCTGATCGACGGCGGTTCGTACTCGTCGTTCGGGCTCGTCACGACGTACTACGCGGGTCAGTTGCTCACCGGGCCGTATGCGTTCCCGTCGTATCGCTTCGACTCGACGCGCGTCTTCACGAACAAGCCGCCGTGCGGGCCGAAGCGCGGACACGGATCCGTGCAACCGCGCTTCGCGTTCGAGGTCCAGCTCGATCAGATCGCCGAGAAGTTGTCGCTGGATCCGATCGAGATCCGCCGCCGGAACTTCGTCGGGGAGCACGTCACGACCGTCAACGGTCAGCGCATCACGTCGAACGGATTCATGCAGTGCCTCGACGAGGTCGAGCGTGCTTCGGGCTGGAAAACACGGCGTGGGAAGCTCGGTTTCGGCCGCGGACTGGGCGTCGCGGGCTCGATGTACATCTCGGGCACGAACTATCCCGTCTATCCGAACGAGATGCCCCAGGCCGGCGTGCAGCTCAAAGTCGATCGCTCGGGGCTCGTCACGGTGTTCACCGGCGGCAACGACATCGGTCAGGGCTCGAACTCGGTGTGCGCGTACCTCGTCGCGGAGGAACTGGGCCTCGAGGTGTCGGACGTGCGCGTCGTCGCGGCCGACACGGATCTGTGCCCCGTCGACCTCGGCGCATACAGCTCACGCGTCACGTTCATGGTCGGCAACGCGACGATCGACGCGGCACGCAAGCTGCGTCGCCAAGTCGTCACGGCCGTCGCCGAGTCGTGGAAGTGCGACGAGCGCCGCGTGCGCCTCATCGAGAGCCACTGCATCGATCTCGAAGACAGCGCGCGCTCGATCCCGATGCGCGAAGCGTTCCAGATCGCCGAGGCGCGCTTCGACACGCTCGGTTCGACGGGCTCGTACAACACGCCGAAGCTCGGCGGCGACTACCGCGGCGGGACGATCGGTGCGTCGCCGGCGTACTCGTTCACCGCGCACGTCGCCGAGGTCTCCATCGACGTCGAGACGGGCCGCATCACGACCGACCGGGTGTGGGTCGCGCACGACTGCGGTCGCGCGCTGAACCCGATGCTCGTCGCGGGTCAGATGGAGGGCTCCGTCTACATGGGGCTCGCCGAGGCGCTGCTCGAGAACCACGACGTCAATCGTTTCGGCCTGCATTCCGGCCCCAATCTCCTCGATTACCGCATCCCGACCTCCGTCGACACACCCGAGTTCGCGGCGCTGATCGTCGAGAGCCTGGATCCGGAGGGTCCCTACGGCGCGAAGGAGGCGGGCGAAGGTCCGTTGCATCCGATCCTGCCCGCGATCAGCAACGCGGTGTTCGACGCGGTCGGGATTCGATTGAAGAACTTGCCGTTCACGCCGGGCAAAGTGCTCGCCGCGTTGCGCGCGAACGCGAGCACGCGCGGTGCGCTCGCGCCCATCGCCGGCGCGCCGACGGCTCGCACGAGTACGCCGAACGCGCGTCCGCCGAAGGGCACGCACTGATGCTGCGTCTCCCGAAGTTCGAGCTGGCCTCCCCCACGACCGTGACCGAAGCGGTCGCGCTGCTCGTGTCGAACCCGGGCTCGATGGTCATCGCGGGCGGCACCGACTTGCTGCCGAACGTGAAGCACGAACTGTTCACGCCGCCGCTCGTCGTGTCGCTGGCTGCCATCGCCGAACTGCGCGGCATCCGTCGTCTCGAATCCGGTTGGATCACGATCGGCGCGATGACTTCGATCGCCGACGTCGCATCGAACGAGAGCGTGAACGCGCACTTTCCGGCGCTCGCGCAAGCGGCCGGTCTCGTCGCCGGTCCGCAGTTGCGCGCGATGGGCACGCTGGGCGGCAACGTGCTCTTGGACACGCGCTGCCAGTGGTACAACCAGACGTACTTCTGGCGCGAAGCGCTGGGTTTCTGCCTGAAGAAGGACGGCACTCTCTGCCACGTCGTCGAGGGCGGATCGAAGTGCGTCGCGGCCGCCAGCAACGATTCCGCGCCGCCGCTGATGACGCTGCGCGCGGACCTCGTGATCGAAGGGCCCAACGGCCGCCGGACGCTGCCGATCGACGACCTGTGGCTCGCCGACGGCACGTACAACAAGAAGCTCGAGCCCCATGAGGTGCTCGTCGAGATCCGCATCCCGCCGACGACCGCGCAGCACCGCGGCGCGTACGGCAAGCTGCGCGAGCGCGGATCGATCGACTTCCCGCTGTTCGGCGTCGCGGTGCGGCTCGAACTCGACGCGTCAGGCGCCGTCGATACCGCGGATGCCGTCGTGACGGCGATGCAAGCCCGACCGCTGCGCCTCAAGCGCTTCGAAGAACACTTGAAGGGCCGCGTGCCGAACACGCCCGAGTTCGAGGAGGGCGCGCGCCTCGCCGCCGACTCCGCGCACACGCAGTGTCACCCGATGCCGAACATCTCCGGCGATGAAGTCTGGCGCCGTGAAATGGTGCCGGTCTACGTGCGCCGCACGATCCTCGCCGCATCGCGCGGCGAAGGGCCCGTGCACCACGTCTGAGCGAAGCGCGGTGACGATGTGCACAGCGATCCTGCTGGCGATGTCCAGGTCGGCGATCGCGCACGCGATGCAGACCGCGCCGGAAGCGCCGTCCCTCCAGGGTCGCATCGTCCAGGAATCGGACGGCGCGCCGATCGCCGGCGCGAGGATCGACCCCCATCCGTCGTTCAAGACGCCGGCGACGGACGCGAACGAGCGCGGGGAGTTCGCGCTGACCGCGAAGCCCAAGAACTTCTCCTCGAACGCGACGAATCACGAGCCGTACGATTCCGTCGAGTACCTCACGATCACCGCTACCGGTCACGCGCGCACGATCGTCGATCCGTGTGCGGACGCGCCGTGGGCCGCGCCGATCCGCGTGCGCACTTCGTCCACGTTGCGTGGCCGCGTCGACGGTCTGCCGCCGGGACCGGGACACCACGTCGCCGTGCTCGTGTCGTGGAAGGATCTGTGCTGGCCGCCGCGCACGGGATTGACGCGCGTCGACGAACGTTGGATCGGCGACCTCGACGCAGACGGACGCTTCGAGATTCGCGACGTGCCTGCGGAAGTCCCGCTCGCGATCCGTTTCGACGCGGGGACGAGCCACGGTCTCGGCGCTTGGCTGACGAAGGATCTCGCGCTCGCGCCGGGAGAAGCGCGCGAACTCGCGCTGGATGCGTCGGGCTCGAAGACGCCGGCCGATGACGAAAACATAGGGAGCGGACGGTCCGTGGACTCCGGTCGCGCCCGGTGAGAACGCCTCGAGCCGTGCGAGCGCGAACCTCGTCGCGTTCGAGTTCGTGGACGGCTGGCGATTCCAGCAGCACAGGGTCGGCGGCGGACGCTGGCACGTGCACGGTTCGCGCGCGTGCAACGATCTCGAAGCGTTGCCGGGAGCACGCACGCTGATCGGGTTCGACGCGCGCGGCCGGATCGGGCTCGAGCGGCTCGACATCCTTGCGACGGACACGCGGGTCGTTCCGCTCGTCACGCTCGCCCCCGGCGCGCTGCTCCGCATCGCGTTCGACGGACCCGAGGAACGCGCGCGCATCGCGCTCTCGTCGCGCGGCATCGAGTACGCCGCGCGCGAACTTCCGCGCGGAGTCGTGTGGTACGAGCTCGCGCCGACGGGCAAGGTCGCGATCCGCGTGACGAGCAATGCCGCCGAACCGCGATCGATAGAGCTCGACGCACACGCGGGCCGCATCGTGCGCGTCGAACTCTGACGAGGGCGGCCAGGCCTCGGGGACCTCCGCGACTTCGAATCGTTCTGCGCGTAACGCCCGGCCGAGGCCGCGCGTCTGTGCTGTGCGGAGGCCGACTCCGCGGCGCGGATCTCCGTCCGTGGACCTCGGTTCTCTCCACCGCCAGAGTCCCGCCCGATCACGGTCCGGGATCGGGCGCAGGCAAGGTCAGACCAAAGACTCGAAACTCGGGCGGAGCGTCGATGCGGACCGGCCACGAGGTATCTGGGCCGTAGGAGTCCGGAGCAACGTTGGCGAGGAATTGCCGCGTAACGTCGCCGCGACAGAGCTGCGAGACAAGCCACCGTTCGGCTTGTACGCATTCTTCGGCGCTGAACAGTGGCATCAGCCACAGGCGGATGCACCCCTTGAGCGCGATGATCTCGCCCATCGGGTAGTCAGCCGGGCGAACCGCAAGTTCCCGGCGCAGGCCTCGGACGTAGAGCCCACAGTCCACGGGGCGATCGCCTCCCGACTCCCAGTGCTTGTACTCTTGCCAAATTCGCTGGTCGAAACCGCCGCGACTCGAAGTCTGTCCGACGTAGCTGGCGAGGTACCCGTCTCTGTGTTCGATCGACCAAAGGTAGACCCCGATCTTCCGCCAGATCGGGTGAGCCCACTTGTCGATGAAATTGAACGGCTGCGCGTGAGGCATCAGGACGATCGGGTGCACCATGGACTCCTCGGGAAGTGGCGGAGACGGGCCGCGTGTTCTCTCGGTAGCCGCACGGAGCATCGAACACGCTACCCGGACGGCCTGGAGCAGGTTCCAGGACCACGCTGGTCGCGAATCGGGTCGACTCCGCTGAGAGCCCGTGTAGAAATCGAGTCTACGGGCTCTCAGATTCATGTGACGACGCTTCGCGTCGCGAGAGCGTGTGATTTCTTCACACGCTCTGAGCGCTCATTGCGGCACGGGGTCGTTGGCGTTTGCTCCTGCCCGCGAGCACCAACGTACTCGGCGCGACGGACGCCGCTTTGACCCCGCGGCCGGTCCGCATCGCTGCACACACCCTCGTGATAGAGGCGGTCGAGCCCTGAAGGGCCGCCGCCCGCCGGACCGCGAAGGTCGACGGGCAGTCGGGCGCGCCGCTCAGCTAGACTCGCATGCCCATCAGGATTCGCGCACCGCGTGCGATGTGTGGGAAGCCCGCATGACAGACCCAGCAGCCGATCCGCTCTACGTCGAGTTCCTGCGCCGCGGGCCCGGCGCCGATTTTCACTCCTTTTGCGCAGATCACCCGGCCGAAGCCGCGCGACTGCGTGAACTCCACGAGCAGCACGCAAGCGCGCTCGCGAACCTGCGCGCGGCCGGACTCACGGCGATCCCGCCCACGGAGCGGCCGTCGTCGTCGGTCCTGAAGTCCGCGTCAACGGCTTCGAGCGAGCTCTTGCGGCGCATCCTCGCGCAAGGATCGAAGGGCGCGCGCTACCAGCTGCGCGGCGAGATCGCGCGCGGCGGAATGGGAGCGGTGCTGCGCGTCTGGGACGAAGACATCGGGCGTGAACTCGCGATGAAGGTCGTCCTCGGCAGCGAGGGCGGCCAAGTCGATCCCGCCGATCCCGATCTCGACGGACGTCGGGTATCGCGCTTCCTCGAAGAGGCGCAGATCACCGGACAACTCGATCACCCCTGCGTCGTCCCGGTGCACGAGATCGGGATCGACGCCGAGGCACGCGTGTACTTCACGATGCGGCTCGTCAAGGGTCGGCACTTCGGCCGCATCCTCGAACTCGTCGCACAGGAGGAAGAGGGTTGGTCGCGCACGCGCGCGCTCGGCGTCCTCTTGCGCGTATGCGAGGCGATGGCCTACGCGCACTCGAAGGGCGTCGTGCACCGGGACCTGAAGCCGTCCAACGTCATGGTCGGCAATTTCGGCGAAGTCTACGTCATGGATTGGGGTCTCGCGCGCGTGATCGGGCGCGCGGACCAGCACGATTTGCGCCTGGGCGACCCCGCGGTCGCGAGCGGCATCCGCACGGTGCGGCGCAAGGACCGCAGCGATTCGTCGGATTCGCCGCTCGTCACGATGGAGGGCGACGTCGTCGGCACGCCGGCCTACATGCCGCCCGAGCAGGCGCGCGGGCGCATCGAAGAGGTCTCGGCTCGTTCCGACGTCTACGCGATCGGCGCGATGCTCTACCACTTGATCGTCGGGCACATGCCCTACGTCGTGCGCGGCGTGACGAGGACCAACGTCGAGGTCCTCGACGCGGTGATCCAAGGTCCCCCGCAACCCTTGCGCGAACTACGGAGCGACGTGCCGGCCGAGCTCGAAGCCATTTGCGAGAAGGCGATGGCGCGCGACATTGCGAACCGCTACTCGGACACGCTGGCGTTGGCCGAGGACTTGCGCGCGTACCTCGAGGGCCGCGTGGTCAAGGCCTACCAGACGGGCGCGGTCGTCGAGCTCCGCAAGTGGGTCGCGCGCAACCGCTCGCTCGCGGGCGCTGCCGCAGCCGCGATCGTGTTCCTCGTCGCCGGCCTGATCGGGAGCCTCTGGCAGAAGTCGGTCGCCGACCAGAACGCCGCGTTCGCCGCGGAAAAAGCGCAAGAGGCGGAACGCAAGGGCGCGCTGGCCGCCGCGAACCAGGTCCTTGCCGAACAGCGCGCGGTCGAAGCGGCCGACTCGAGGCGCCGCGCGGAAGGCGTGCGCGATTTCCTCACGGAGATGTTGGCGCAGGCGAACCCGCTCGAGTCCGGTGAGCGCGACATCCCGGTGAGCCGCATCGTCCTGGAGGCGGCGCGCAGGCTCGACACGGGCGTATTCAGCACGGATCCCGGGACCGAACTCGCACTACGGAGCACGCTCGGGCGCGCCTTCCAAGGCATCTATCGCTTCGAGGAGTCGGAACGCCAGTACCGCATCGCGAAGGATCTGCAGTCCAAGGCGCCGACGAAGGATCCCCACTTCGCGGTCGGTCTCGACATCGAGCTGGCCGATGCGGTCGCGGGGCGCGGTCGTTACGCGGAGGCCGAACCGCTCGTTCGCGACGCGCTCGCCGCGCTGGAAGACCAGGGTCTCGGATCGACTCCACTCGGCGCGCGCGCGCTCGAGGTGCTCGCCAACGTGCGCTACAACCTGGGCGATTCCGCGGGCGCTGTCGACTGCGCGCGTCGCTACGTCGCCCTGCGCAAGGAGTTCGACGGCCCGGATTCCGAAGCGACGGCGATCCGCCGCACGCGTCTCGCGTTCCATCTCGTCGAAGCGAACCTCCTCGACGAGGCGCTCGTGGAAGTCGAACACGCCCTCCGCGTTCTGGTTTCGGACACGCCGCGCGTTCGGCTCGGAGCGGCAACGGCGCTGCGCGTGCGCGGCAACATCCATGATTCTCGCGGAAAGTACCGGGACGCGGTCACGGACTTCGAACACGCGCTGGCTCTGCGCGAGGAGCTCTTCGGCGGTGAGAGCACGTACGTCGCCGAGATCGCGTCCGATCTCGTGACACCCCTGTCGCGCCTCGGCGAACTCGACCGCGCGGAAGCCTTCGCGCGTCGCGCGCTCGACCTGCGCCGACGGCTGCAAGGCGATCACCGCGACACGGCGACGTCGCTGGCCTCGCTCGCCTCGATCCTGCGGATGCGGAAGGATCTCGACGGCGCGCGCGCACTGCTCGAGGAATCGTTGGCGATGCGCGAGCGCATCTTCGGTGCGGAGAGCCTCGCGGTCGCGGATACCCTGCGTCGGCTGGCGGAGGTCGAGGTCGCGGAACGCGATTTCACGACAGCCGAGCGCCTCCTGCTCGACAGCACGGCGATCTGGGAGAAAACGCTCGGTCCGAATCGCGCCGACCTCGCCGAGAATTGGGTCGACTTGGCCAAGATCCTGCCGCAGATGGGGCGCGCGGCCGAAGCGCGTCCCTTGCTCGAGAAAGCCGTGGCGCTGCGCGTCGAGCGCCTGGGGCGGATGCACACCCTGACCCGTGGAGCACGCGATCAACTCGCGACCTTGCTGCTCGATCTTTGCGAGTGGGCCGCTGCCGAAACCATCCTGCGCGACGCTATCGCGCTCTACGAGGAATCGCTTCCAGCCGATTCGCCCTTACGGACCTACACGCGCGCTCAACTCGGCGCAGCGCTCGCCGGGATGGGCCGACTCGACGAGGCCGAGCCGCTCTTGCTCAACGGCTGGACGGCGATCGGCGAGGATCCGAAGTTCTGGGCCGTGAACAAGCTGTTCCTCCTCGACCACCTCGTGAAGCTCTACACGGCGCGCGGGGACGAGGCGTCGGTGACGAAGTACCGGGAGAAAGCGGAGCTCGTGCGCAAGGCAGACGGGCGATGAGCGCGGGCCGCGTCATGAACGACGTGACCTCGGTCACGCCGACGGTCCGGGCAACGGCGTCCTCGTCCGCCCCACGACGCTCCCCCGCGACGGGTCGATTTTCGGCGTGAGCAGGCCGGGAAAAGCGACGGACGGAGAGTCGGTGACCGGAACACACCTGGGTCACGATCCACAGCCTCGTCCATCCGCGTTTCGCCCCCGAGGATTGCGCTCTCCGCCGGGTCGAGCTCCACTGGATGGGTCGAAGCTCCAGCGAATCGATTCCGACCCGTCGTCCTCGACAGGTCGACCGTGATCCTTCTTCGCGAAACCGGATGACCATGCATCAGCACCACCGCCTCATCGCTCACGGCTTCTGTCTCGTCGGCGCACTGATCCTCGGTTCCTCGATCGCCGCGGCGCAAGGCGACATCGCGCGCGTCAACGTCGATTCCGTCGGCGCGCAGGCGAACGCGGGTTCCAACTTGCCGTCACTCAGTCACGACGGGCGCTACGTCGCGTTCGCATCGACAGCGACGAACCTCACGGCCGGCGGGACGAGCGGCGCACGGCACGTCTACGTGCGCGATCGGCAGACGTCGACGACGACGCTCGTCACGCAACATCTCGGAATCCAAGCGAACGGTGACTCCGACGCGCCGGTGCTCTCCGCGGACGGTCGGTATCTCGCATTCCACACACTCGCCAGCAACTTGGGCCCGCTCGACGGCAACGGCAGCACGGACGTCTACCTGCTGGACCGTCAGACGAACACCTTCGTGGTCGCGAGCAACGGCCTGGGTGGACCGAGCGGTGGATCGTGTTGCCCCGGCATCTCCGCCGACGGACGCTGGGTCGCTTTCTACAGCGGGGCCGCCGACCTCGTCCTGAACGACACGAACAGCTTCGCGGATGCCTTCGTGTACGACCGCACGAACATCGGCACTCCCGTCCAGATCCTGAGCGTCGGACCCGGCGGCGTGCCGGCCGATTTCGGCAGTGGATTCGCCGGCCAAGGCGCGACCAGCGGCCAGATCGCCGTGTCCTCGAATCCCAACGGCACCGACTGCTACGTCGCGTTCCAGAGCTTGGCGAGCAACCTCGTCCCCGGCGCGAACACGGGATTCCTGACGATCTACATGCGCGACACCGCGACGGCGACGACGGGCCTCATCAGCGCGACCTCGACCGGCGCCCCGATCTTCGGCGACAGCTTGGGCGTCGGGATGTCCGCGGATGCGCGCTACGTCGTGTTCAACACGTCAGCCCCGGGAGTGGTGCCGGGCGACACGGGGTACGGCGGCACGTTCATCCGCGATCGCATCGCTGCGACGACCACGAAGGTCAGTCGGAGTTCGCAGCAGATCTCGGCGGCGGGCGGGCCGTTCATGTCTCCGTTCCCCTATCACCCCTCGATCTCGGCCGACGGGCGGTTCGTCGCCTTCGAATCGGGCGCAGCCAACCTCGTTCCGAACGACTCGAACAACCGCAACTCGATCTTCGTGCGCGACCTGGTCGAGAACCGGACGTGGCGCGTCGACAACGGACCGGCGGGCGCGCAGGCGAACAACGAATGCGTGGCGGGTTGGATCTCGGGGGACGGATCCACCGTGGCCTTCGCCAGCTCGTCCACGAACCTGGTTGCGCCGGACACGAACGGCGCGGTGGACATCTTCGTCGAGACCTTCCGGCCCACGACCTACGGCTACTGCTACGGCGATGGAACGGGTGCCGCGTGTCCGTGCGGCAACATCGGAGGCCCCGAGAAGGGTTGCGACAACTCGTTCGACACGAACGGCGCGTTGCTCCTCGGTCTCGGCACGACCAGCGTCTCGAGCGATACGTTCGTGCTCGCCGCGTCGACGCTGACCCCGAGCACGAGCATGATCTTCCTCCAGGGCACGGCGATGGTCTCGCAGTCGTTCGGGGACGGATTGCGTTGCGTCGGTTCGACGGTCACACGCATCGGGCGACGCGTCGCCGACGCAGCGGGAGCTTGCTCGTACGGATTCGGGATCGCCGGCGATGCGCCGGTGTCGAGCGCGGGATCCGTTCCGGCGGCGGGCGCGACGCGGCTGTACCAGGCGTGGTACCGCAACTCGGCGACGTTCTGCACGACGTCGACCTTCAACTTGAGCAACGGATTGAACGTCGTCTGGGTGCCGTGACATGGATGGACCTGTCGACCCACGTCGACGGGTTCGTTCGCTGATTCTTGTTCGAGGCTCGGTCTCGCTTCGGCGGGTCCGGGCCTCGAGCGCATCTCGACTGGTGTCCTCACCCTGTGAGGTGCACCAGTCGAGACGACGGGCGTCCTCGAAGCCCTGGCCCCACGCCGCGATCACAACCGCGGCGCGCGGAAGCTGGTCCACGCGATTCCGAGCTTCCTCATCCGCGATCGCAGCGTGTGCGGGTTGATCCCGAGCAACGCGGCCGCGCCGTGCGGACCTTCGATGCGACCACGCGTCGCATCGAGCGCGCGCTCGACGTGCGAGCGTTGCGAATCGGCCAACGTGGTGAAGCGATCCACACTGTGTTTCTCAAGATTTTCGCCTGAGCTCTCGGCCCTTTCGGGTTCGTGAGCGGAGCGCGCGAACCGCGACGGCGCCGCGGACTCCACGCCCCGCCCCTCGCCGGGGACCGCGCCGCGTCGCGGTGCTCCGCCCAGCGCCCCGCGCACGTCGAGCCACTTCCCGTCGCCCAGGATCGCCGCGCGTTCGATCACCGCGGCGAGTTCGCGGACGTTCCCGGGCCAGTCGTAGGCGACGAGCAGCTCGATGTCCTCGCGCAGCAGAGCGAGCGGACCGGCTCCGAGGCGTTTTCCCGCGGAGATCGCGAAGTGCGCCGCGAGTTCGGGAACGTCCTGCGGCCGTTCGCGCAGCGCCGGCAAACGAATCGGGAAGACGCCGATGCGGTACCACAGGTCCTGACGGAAGGTCTTCTCCGCGACCATCTCCTCGAGGTTGCGGTGCGTCGCCGCGACGAGGCGGACGTCGCACGAGAGTGCGCGCTGTCCGCCGACGCGTTGGAACGTGCCGTCCTGCAGCACGCGCAGGAGTCGCACCTGCACCGACAGCGGCAGCTCGGCGATCTCGTCGAGGAACAGCGTGCCGCCGTCGGCACGCTCGAACCAACCGCGGTGCGTGCCTGTCGCGCCGGTGAAACTGCCCTTTTCGTGGCCAAAAAGCTCGGAATCCACGAGCTCGGCCGCGATCGCGCCGCAGTTCACGCGCACGACGGGGCCACCCGAGCGACTCGAGCGTTCATGGATCGCGCGCGCGATGACTTCCTTGCCCGAGCCGGTTTCACCGAGGATGAGGACCGGCGCATCGGTGCCGGCGACTTTCGCTACGCGGTCCATCACGTCGGCGAGTCCGCGCTCCGCGCCCACGACCGAGACGCTGATGTCGGTGCGACCGAGACGCGTCTTGAGCGCACGATTCTCGGCCTCGGCGGCTTCGCGCAGGCGCGAGAGCTCGTGGATGCGGCGGTCGTGCTCGATCGCCGCCGCGAGCGGCTCCACGAGCGCGCGAGCTGCGGACTGGAGCAGATCGAGTCGGCGTGAGTTCTCCTTGCCCAGCAGGAGGAACGCTCCGACCACGTCGTCGCCGAGACGGACGGCCGTGGCGACGAACGGCCCCGACCAGCCAGCGGGAACGAGCTCGGGAGGTGTGTCGGCGCGGCGTGTGGTCGTCGTGCGCCGGCCGCACCACACGAGGATCCGCTCCAGCGCCTCGGGTTCGAGTTCGCCGCGCGCGCGATCGTCGCGGCCGACGGCGGCACCGCGAAAGCTCGCGGCCGTGGTCACGCGACGCCGATCGAGATCGATGAGTTGGAGCGCGCCTGCGACCGCGCCGAATTTGCTCACCAGCCGGGGAACGAGGCTCTCGAGAGCGTCCTCGAGACCATGCGCCAGGCTGGCTGCCCGCCACGCATCGAGCGTCAGTTCATCGGGGGTAGACATGTTGTGAGGATACCTGGTTGTCCAGGATATGCGACGGACACCTCGCCTCTCGATCGCGGGTTTCCAGCATATCCCCTGGCTTTCAAGCATGACAAGCCGACCCAGGCCCCCGTAACGCGCGGCACATCCATTGCGGAGGGAGTCGCGGCGCGAGACTCGACGGTCGCGCTCGCAGAGCCTCGCACCCAGGTCACGAGAGGCGGTCAGAGAACGGCGCTTCGACGAGCATCAGCGCCGCACGAATCCGAAACGCCCTCACCTCCATGCAGCACCGCCTCGCCATCGTCCTCGCGCTCGCGACCGTCGTGCTCGGTGCCACGCTCGCACTCGCGCTGCCCGCTCGTCCGCTCGTCGCGTCGAGCGGGAAGCGCACGTTGCTCAACGTCTCGTACGACCCCACCCGCGAGTTCTACACGGAGTTCAATCACGCCTTCGCCGCCGAATGGAAGCGCCAGCACGGTGAAGAAGTCGAGATCAGGCAATCGCACGGCGGATCCGGCAAGCAGGCGCGCGCCGTCATCGACGGACTCGAGGCGGACGTGGTGACGCTCGCACTCGCGCACGACATCGATGCGATCCACGAGCACGGGAAACTCCTGCCCGCCGATTGGCAGTTGCGCCTCCCCCACGCGAGCGCTCCTTACACCTCGACGATCGTCTTCGTCGTCCGCAACGGGAACCCCAAGGGCATCGCGGGTTGGGACGACCTCGTGAAGCCCGGGATCCAGGTCATCACGCCCAACCCGAAGACTTCGGGCGGCGCACGCTGGAACTACTTGGCGGCTTGGGGCCACGCGTTGAAGGCGGAATTGGGCGACCTCGGCGTGTTGAACGACCCCGCCCGCAAGGCCGACGTCGAGCGCGCGGAAACGAGAGCCCGCGCCTTCATCGCGGCGCTCTTCAAGAACGTTCCCGTCCTCGATTCCGGCGCGCGTGGTTCCACCACGACGTTCGCCCAGCGCGGCCTCGGCGACGTCTTCCTGTCCTGGGAAAACGAGGCTTTCCTCATCCAGAAGGAATTCGCGTCCGACGGTTTCGAGATCGTCGTCCCGCAGACTTCGATTCAGGCGGAGCCGTCTGTGGCCGTCGTCGATGCCGTCGTCGACCGGCACAAGACACGCGATCTCGCTGAAGCGTACCTGCATTTCCTCTACGCACCCGCGGGTCAGCGCGTCGCGGCGAGGCACTTCTTCCGGCCGCGCGACAGAGCTTCCGCCGCGAAGGACGACTTGGCGCGTTTCGCGAAGTTGGATCTGTTCACGATCGAAACCATCGCGGGCAGTTGGCGCGAGGCGCAGGCACGGCACTTCGCCGATGGCGGCGAGTTCGACGTGCTGTATCGTCCGGGCGAATGAGCGCGGGCCCATGAGCGCGATCCACGCGAGTCTCACGTCGTCGGGTCGAGCGCGCACGCGCGTACTCCCCGGTTTCGGGATCACGCTCGGGATGACGGTCGCGTACTTGTCGCTCATCGTGCTGATTCCGCTGGCAGCACTCTTCGCGAAGGCGGCGGAACTCACCTGGCCGAAGTTCTTGGCCACGCTCTCCGAGCCTCGCGTCATCGCGGCTTTGAAGTTGTCGATCGGCGCATCGGCGCTGGCGGCGCTCGTGAACTGCGTCTTCGGCGCGATCGTGGCCTGGACGCTCGTGCGCTACGACTTCCCGGGTCGTCGTTTCGTCGATGCGCTCGTCGATCTGCCCTTCGCGCTGCCGACTGCGGTGTCGGGGATCGCGTTGACGGCTGTCTACGCGCCGAACGGCTGGATCGGAGGTCTCATCGCACCGCTGGGATGGAAGGTCGCTTTCGCTCCAGCGGGAATCGTCGTGGCGCTGACCTTCATCGGGCTGCCGTTCGTCGTACGCACGTTGCAGCCCGCGATCCACGACTTGGAGCATGAGCTCGAGGAAGCTGCGGCGAGCCTAGGCGCGGGACGCGCGCGCACGATCGTGCGCGTCGTCGCTCCGGCGCTCCTGCCGGCCTTGTGCACCGGCTTCGCGCTTGCCTTCGCGCGTGCTGTCGGCGAGTACGGCTCCGTCGTGTTCATCTCGGGCAACATGCCGATGCAGACGGAGATCGCGTCGCTCCTCGTGATCACGAAGCTCGAGCAATACGACTACGCGGGAGCGTCGGCCGTCGCGATCCTCATGCTCGTCCTGTCCCTCGCCGGTCTCGTCGCGATCCACGCCGTGCAGCGGTTCGCAGCGAAACGATCGGGTGGAGGAACTCGATGAGCGCGACGAGGCCGATCCACCGCGGACCGCTCGCGGAACCCGTCTGGGCGCGGCGTGCTCTGATCGCGACGTCCTCGGCCTTCCTCGGACTCGTGCTGTTCGTCCCGCTCGCGGCGGTCTTCTTCGAAGCGTTCCGCAAGGGTCCGATCGCCTGGTGGGTCGCCGTATCGGCACCCGACACGCTCTCGGCCGTGCGACTGACGCTGCTCGTCGTGGGCGTCGCGGTGCCGATCAACGTCGCCTTCGGGCTCACCGCGGCGTGGGCACTCGGAAAGTTCCGCTTCCGTGGGCGCGGGATCCTGCTTCTCCTCGTCGACCTACCGCTCAGCATCTCGCCCGTCATCGCGGGGCTGGTTTTCGTGCTCGTTTTCGGCGCACGCGGATGGTTCGGACCGGCGCTGCGCGAGCACGACATCCAAGTCATCTTCGCGACGCCGGGCCTCGTCCTGGCCACGGTCTTCGTGACGTTCCCCTACGTCGCGCGCGAACTCGTCGCGCAGCTCGAGGAGCAGGGCACGGACGCCGAACAAGCCGCCGTGTCCTTGGGGGCCTCCGGTTGGACCACCTTCTGGCGCGTCACGTTGCCCAGCGCGAAGTGGGCGCTCCTCTACGGCGTCGTTCTGTGCAACGCCCGCGCGATGGGCGAATTCGGCGCCGTTTCCGTGGTTTCCGGACACGTGCGCGGAGAGACGAACACGCTGCCGCTGCACGTCGAGATCCTCTACAACGAGTACGACTTCGTCGGCGCGTTCGCCGTCGCGTCGCTGCTCGCGCTCTTGGCACTCGTGACCTTGATCGTGAAGACCGTGCTCGAGAACCGCGAGGCGCGGATGCTCGCGCGCGGAAGCGCCTCACGATCGGAGTTCCCGCGATGAGCGTGCGCGCAGAACGGATCACGAAGACTTACGGGACCGCTCGCGTCCTGGACGATGTCTCCCTCGACGTCGAGAGCGGGAGCCTGGTTGCGCTGCTCGGGCCGTCGGGCTCGGGGAAAACGACGCTCCTGCGGATCCTCGCCGGCCTCGAGTACGCCGATCCGGGTAGCGGTCCGATCCGCTTCGACGGAGAGGACGTCGCCGCCCTCGCCGTCGGCGAGCGACGCGTCGGGTTCGTGTTCCAGAGCTACGCCTTGTTCAAGAACATGAGCGTGTTCGAAAACGTGGCGTTCGGTTTGCGTGCAAGACCGCGCCGCGCGAGACCCAACGAGAGCGAGATCCGGAAACGTGTCGGCGAACTGCTCGAGCGCGTGCAACTGCCCGATTACGCCGAGCGGCTGCCGGCCCAGCTCTCGGGCGGACAGCGACAGCGAGTCGCGCTCGCACGCGCGCTGGCGATCGAGCCGCGCGTGCTGCTGCTCGACGAACCGTTCGGCGCACTCGACGCGCAAGTGCGCACCGAACTGCGCCGCTGGCTCGTGAACCTGCACGAGGAACTCCACATCACGAGTGTCTTCGTCACGCACGATCAAGCCGAAGCGCTCGAAGTCGCGGACCGCGTGGCGGTGTTGAATCGCGGTCGCATCGAGCAGGTCGGGACGGCCGAAGACATCTACTACCGACCCGCCACGGAGTTCGTGGCTTCGTTCCTCGGCGAGGCCAATCGTTTCGAGGGGGTGCAGGACGCGAGCCACGTGTCGTTCGGCCCGTGGCGCATGCCGCTCCCCGTCGATGCACCGCGCGGCAGCGGCGCGGTGCGCGTCTATCTGCGACCGCAGGACATCGAGGTCGATCCGATCTCGGCGCGCTCCAGGGGTGCGACCGGCGCGCGCGTCGCGCGAATCCACGCCGCGGGTCCAGCCGTGCGGATCGAGCTAGCGCTCCAGGGCGGAACTCCGCTGTGGGTCGAGCTCTCGCAGCGCCGGCAAACCGTGCTGAACCTGAGCGAAGGCTCGGACGTCCTGGTGTCCCCGCGGAATTGGCGCACCTATCGCTGAAGTCCAGGCATCTCGCGCGTGGACGCATCGGACGCTCCCGCCTACGCTCAAGGCGAGCGGCCGGTTCCGCTACCGTGCGAATCGCGATCCACACCTTCGGTCTGTGCTCCCTCCCCGTCGCGGCGACGGCCTGTCTCCTGCTCGCGAGCGGAGGGCACAGGGCGATCCCCACCTACGGCCGCGACGTCCGGCCGATCCTCTCGGACCGTTGCTTCGCCTGTCACGGACCGGACGCGGCGAAACGCGAAGCGAAGTTGCGCCTCGACACGTTCGAGGGCGCGACGGCCGAACGTCGCGCGGGCGCGGCGATCGTGCCCGGCGATCCGGGCGCGAGCCTCGTGCTCGAGCGTGTGCACGCGGAAGACGTGGACGAGCGCATGCCCCCCGTCGCGAGCGGCAAGCGCGCGCTGTCCGACGACGAGCGTGACACTTTGCGTCGCTGGATCGAGGCGGGGGCGCAGTACGAGCCGCACTGGGCCTTCGTCGCGCCGACGATGCCGACTGTGCCGGCCGTGCGCGACCCGAAGTGGTGTCGCAACGAAGTCGACCGCTTCGTTCTCGCGCGGCTCGAAGCGGAAGGTATCGCTCCGAGCGCCGAAGCCGATCGCGCCACGCTCGCGCGGCGTGTCTTCCTCGATCTGACAGGATTGCCGCCGACTCCGGAGGACCTCGAAGCGTTCGATCGCGACACCCGAGACGATGCGTTCGAGCGTCTCGTCGAACGACTGTTCACCGAGGAACCGTATCGATCGCGTCACGCCGAACGCATGGCGCTCCCGTGGCTCGACGCGGCTCGATTCGCCGACACGTGCGGCATCCACACCGACGCGGGCCGTCAGATGTGGCCGTGGCGCGACTGGGTTCTGGCCGCGTTCCGCGATGGGATGCCGTTCGACCAGTTCTTGACGCAACAACTCGCCGGCGACCTGCTCCCCGAAGCGACGGACGCGACGCGCATCGCGACCGGATTCCTGCGCAATCACGTCACGACCGACGAAGGCGGCGCGATCCCCGAGGAGTACTTGGTCGAGTACGCAGTCGACCGCACCGCGACGACCGGGTCCGTGTTCCTCGGGATGACGCTCGGCTGCGCGCGCTGTCACGACCACAAGTTCGACCCGGTCTCGCAGAGCGAGTTCTTTTCGCTGCTCTCGTTCTTCGGATCGGTCGAGGAACCGGGACTCTACTCGCAACTGCCGGACCCGGAGCGTGCGTTCGAACCGTTCCTCGTCCTCCCGAAGCCGGAGCAACGTCGCGAGCGCGAAGCTCTCGTCGCGGACCTAGCGCGTGCAAGTGTCGAGCTCGAACGCGAGGATCCGACCGAGTCCGCGGAGCGCGAGTCGGAGTTCGCCCGTATCACTGCGGAATTTGCGCTCACATGGGAGACACCGGTCGTCGTCGCCGCGCGCTCGGAGGGGGGCGCACACCTCGAAGTGCTGTCCGATGGTTCCGTGCTCGCATCCGAAGCGAATCCGGACCGTGACACGTTCGTACTCACATTACGCACGCAGGCCGAAGGGCTGCGGCTGATCCTGCTCGAGGTGCTCGACGATCCGAGCTTGCCCCAGGGTCGCGTCGGCCGCGCCGAGAACGGCAACGCCGT